>CAZXSA010000056.1:8643-22435 GCA_964642815.1 uncultured Planctomycetales bacterium
CACGTAATGCCTACTACGAGGAGCGGTTCCCCACGCTGGCCGAAGCCTATCGCCGAGGGGCAAGTCATGGACGAATCGCGTGGCTCGGCTGGGCGGTCCTGGGCGTGATCATGATCGGCTTGTACGTGTTGTTTAGCTGAGCAAGGTATTGTGGCGGGTAAAGCCGGCCCTGCGGGCAAGTAGCCAGCCGCACGGGAATCGGGTAACATTCCCTGCCGCTCGCCACGACCGGTATCGCGCGGCGTGGGGGTGAGCGAAAAGAATTCATTGCCTAACAACATGAAGAGGAGCATTTATGGCCGCGGGTAAGGATATGACGACGGTCGAATCGATCCAGAACGTGGAACAACTGGAGGAGATGCTCAGCGAGCCGACCGCCGGGGCGATTGAAACGATGGGCCGGTGTAAAGGCGATCTGCTCATCCTGGGCGTGGGCGGCAAGATCGGGCCGACGCTGGCCCGCATGGCCAAGCGGGCCTCGGACGCGGCCGGCGCGAAACGCAGGATCATCGGCGTCGATCGTAATCTGGTCGGCGAGATGAAAGCCGGGCTCGAAAAGAACGGAATCGAAACGATTTCCTGTGACCTGCTCGATCAGGCCCAACTTGACGGCCTGCCCGACGCTCCGAACGTGATCTACATGCCGGCCATGAAGTTCGGCTCCACCGGCCAGGAAGCATTGACCTGGGCCTTGAACACCTACCTGCCCGGCATGGCCGCCCAGCGTTTCCGGAAAAGCCGCATCGTCGCCTACTCCACCGGCAACATTTACGGCCTGTCGCCGGCGGCCAGAGGCGGCTCGGTGGAAACGGACGTACCCAGCCCCGTCGGCGAATACGCCATGAGCTGTCTGGGACGGGAACGCATGTTCCAGCATTTCAGCCAGACGCTGAACATCCCAGTCTCCTTGTTTCGTCTGAACTACGCGACGGAAATGCGTTACGGCGTGCTGGTCGATCTTGCCCAACAGGTATGGGCCGGCCAGACCATCGACGTGAGCATGGGGTATTTCAACGTCATCTGGCAAGGCGACGCCAGCGCCATGACGCTGCAATCGTTCGATCACGCGGCCAGCCCGCCGTTCCTGATCAACGCGACCGGGCCGGAAATCCTGAAGGTGCGCGAGGTCTGTACGCGATTCGGCCAGTTGATGAAAAAAGATGTGCGTTTCATCGGCAACGAGGCACCCGACGCCCTGCTGAGCAACAGCACCAAGGCATATAACCTGTTCGGCCGCCCGCGGGTGACCGCCGATCAACTCATCCGCTGGATCGCCGATTGGACGATGCGCGGCGGGCCGCTGCTCGGCAAGCCGACTCATTTCGAAAACCGCGAGGGTAAATTCTGAGCTTGGGGGTTTGAACGGGATAAATGGGCTTAGGCATCCAGGAAAAGATCGACAAATTCGATCCCGCGCCAGGGCTTTACCAGGAATCGCTCGACACCCAACGCCTCGAAAACCGCGCGTCGGTCCTTATCGCCGTTACCGATCAGCAAGACCCCCGGTCGACGGGCCTTGAGTTGCCCAACCAGCGAGGAAATGTCGGCCTCCGGAATATTGTCGTCGAGAATTACGAATTGAATATCCCGGTCATTGTCGAACAGGCGCAAGGCCTCCGCGTGGGTGGCTACGGCGTAGCAACCAGCGCCGGCCGCCTCCAGCATGGAAACGGCCATCCGCCGGGAAACCGCGTCCCCATCAACAACCAGCACCCGGCCCACATGAGGCCACGGCATCGGTCGAGATGTTTCCAGACCCAGCAACAGATCGACCAACCGTTGATGCAGATATTGAGGATCGGAGGATCGCTGAAGCACGACCAGCCGGGTTCCATCGGCGGCCGGCGGTTGCGTGCGCAGATTTAAAGTCAGGATCTTGCCCGTGCGCGGCGTGGCCGACACCCACCGATCGACGGCCATATCCAGATCGGGAAGCGTCTCGTCCTCAAACAAATCGCGCAGATGACCAACCCGCTCGCCCTGTCGGGTCTCGTGGAACAACTCGCGTGCCCGCGAATTGGCTTGTCGAATCGCGCCTTCGGCATCGACCTCGAGCAGGGCCAGGGCGGCGATGGGCGACCGGGAAACCGGCGTATTTGCCGCCGACCGGACACAATCGCGAAAGGCCTTCAAGTCGAATGGCTTTTCCAGAAACGCAAACACATCGTTATGCTCGGCCGCCACGTGCAGATCCCGCGAGGCGAAACCGGTTATCAAAATCGTCTGCATCATGGGATGAACCGCCCGCAAGGCGGCGGCCACGTGCAGGCCGTGCATCTGATCCCGAAGCATCCAATCGATAATCAATACCCGCGGTTCGTTCCTGGCCCCAAGGGCGATGGCCTCGCGACCATTGCCGGCGGTCAGAATCTCCGACGGTTTGATCCCGGTTTTGTCCAGGGAAAGAGCACGGACCATCTGCTCTAGATAATCCCCGTCATCGTCAACGATTAATACGCGACGCATGCATTCGTTCCTTCGATCCCTTTGAGTGGGGAGGAGGGTCAAAGGCGACTGAAAGCCCATTTTTCAGTGGTCAACGCAACTACGCATTCGAATCGAACAAGAATCCCCCTTGACAGGAAACGAGCGGCTGAAAACCCAGTCGCGCCCCATTACCATCAAACCCAAGGGTACCCGTTCCGGGAGGCCGATCCGAACAATCGGCGCAAGATCTCTCCGGATACGCTATGTTCAAAGGTGATAGCAATAAGGCCGACGCAGCGTCTACCACCACGTGGAAATTGTCAGACGGGGGAAGTATACACCATCTCTAGCCGTCTTGTCCATCGGCAAGCGGTGGGCGACGGAGGTGCCAGTCGGTCATCCGCTGGTAGTCATGGGCAACCCGCAGAAGCGTGGCTTCGGCAAAATGAGATCCCATCAGTTGGAGGCCGATAGGCAGACCACCTTGGGTCAAACCACACGGCAGGCTGATCGCTGGAACCCCGGCCAGGTTTGCCGAAACCGTGTAAATATCAAGCAGATACATCGCCAGCGGGTCGTCGATTTTCTCGCCGATACGAATGGCCGGCGTGGGCGAGGTCGGGCAGGCGATTACGTCCGCCTCCTGGAACGCCCGGGCGAAGTCGCGGGCGATAAGGGTGCGGACCTTGAGAGCCTTGAGGTAGTAAGCATCGTAATAACCGCTGGACAGAGCATAAGTACCAAGCATGATCCGTCGCCGGACTTCCGCCCCGAAGCCTTCCTGTCGGCTGGCGCAGTATACATCGATGTAATCGTCCGGCCGGGCCGTCCGATGGCCGTAATGTACCCCATCGTAACGAGCCAGATTGCTGGACGCCTCCGAGGTCGCGATAAGGTAGTAGCAGGCGATGGCATATTTCATATGCGGCAGGGTAATGGACACAATCCTGGCCCCGGCGGCACGATAAGCTTCGATGGCCGACTCCACGGCCCGGCGGATTTCGGGATCGAGCCCCTCGCCGAAATACTCGGCGGCCAAACCGATACGTACCCCGGAAAGCGGTTGATCCAAAGCGGCCAGGTAGTCGGGCACCGGCTCATCCACGCTGGTGGAATCCCGCGGATCGCGCCCGGCAAGAACATTGAGGAGCAACGCCAGGTCCCGAACATTGCGAGCAATCGGCCCAATCTGATCCAGACTGCTGCCATAAGCGACCAACCCATAACGCGAGACGCGACCGTAAGTGGGTTTGAGACCGGTCACGCCGCAGAAACTGCTCGGTTGCCGAATGGAACCACCGGTATCCGAACCCAGGCTCGCGGGAACGAGATCGGCGGCCACCGCGGCGGCCGAGCCTCCGGAACTGCCTCCCGGAACGCAATCGAGATTCCACGGATTACGGGTCACGCCGAAGGCGCTGGTTTCCGTACTGGAACCCATGGCGAATTCGTCAAGGTTGGTCTTGCCCAGAATGATCGCCCCGGCCTCCTGGAGTTTTTCCGTCACATGCGCGTCGTAAGGTGCCCGGAAGTTTTCCAATATTTTGGAAGCGCAGGTCGTCCGCCCCCAGGATGTGCAGATATTGTTCTTAAGCAGCACCGGCACACCGGCCAGTTCCCCAACCGATTCGCCCCGGGCCAGACGAGCATCGACTTCGTCGGCCAGCCGCAAGGCCTGCTCGCCGTCATACTCGATCAGGGTGTGCAACCGCGGCTCATACCGCTCGATCCGCTCCAACGAACGGGCCACCCACTCCCGCGCGCTACTACGGCGTGAACGTATGGCGTCGCGAATTTCTATCAGCGTGGAGGCACTCATCCTATGCGCTATCCTGTTCGAGTACTTTGGGTACGGCGAAGAAGCTCCCATCGCGTTGCGGAGCGTTGGCCAGGGCCTGCTCGGGCGAGAGCGTAGATCCCGGTTGATCCGCGCGGAAGACATTATGCACCGGCAAGGCGTGGGCGGTGGGTGGTACGTCGGTTGTATCGACCTCGTTGAGTTGCTCCATGTAGGCCAGGATGGCCGACAACTGCTCGCTGAACCGGTGAACCTCCTCGTCGGAAGGTTTCAGTCGGGCCAACATGCTGATGTGGCGGACTTCCTCTTCGCTGATCACACCGGCCATGACGCGTTATCTCCGGGCGAATACTCTATTTCTGGGTAGCTTCAACCGCATGTTCGACTTTGGCGCTCGCCCAAAAGCCAAGCAGGGCCCCCGCCACCCCCGCCCCCAGATACTCGATCGGCAATGGCCGCACCAACTCATGCGGGGGAGTGGAGGGTATTTGCGCGATATACTTGTAATTCGTGGCCCAGGCCATGTCGGCCCGCAGGTACCCCAGTAAATAACCTATTAACGCCACGGCCAGGGCGGCCAGAACATACCAATGCGAATGGTTGATCCCGGTGAAATAGCGCGCGGTCATGGCCCCGAAAAACAAACCGCCGGCCACGGAGGCAATCACCTGTCCACGGGCGATGTTGGCCACCGGTGTAAGGGCGATGGTCAACCAGATAAAAATGGAGGCCACCATCGCGGTGACCAGTAACGCCGGCCAGCCCGACCACGGTGACGCATGGTCTATGGGCTGAATCGCCGACTTGCCCGCCGACGATCCGGAATTTTTTGGTGCTGATTCGCCATTGGAGGCGGCGTCTTCCATAAAGCTCGCGGACCAGAGCCACCGCCAGACCGTCCAGGAGACAAACCAGGCGCCGAGGAGGATCGCGGCCCAGAGGAGGCTATCCAGAACCAGTTGACGCATCAGGGCCGAGCGGGTGGCCTCGCTGTCGGCCGGGTAATATTGCAGTAGAACCTGCATGGATCCACCATGCAGGGCCAGGCCGGTCAGGCCGACCCCCGCCGCGAACAGGCCCGCTTCCGGCAGGCGACGGCCGGCGATGGCGGTTCCCACGGCCGCGCTGACCGCCGTGAGTAAACCGACGATAATCCAGGCCGGCACCATCCTGGTCTCGCGCAGGATAAAGGTGACGGCCATATCCGGGTCCGCCGGGCTCGCGGCATGCCAGCCCACGGTGCTCATAATCAGCACCGCTACCGCGCAGGCCACAACCAGGCGGGTCTTTTCCAGAAAACTCAACGGCGTCGAATCCATCATGACGGTCATTTCCATCCCGCGAAAGTAACCGATAACCACCACGGCGGTCAACTATGCAAGCGACGGCAAAACGCACCGAAAATGCGAAGCAAGGTGGGCGGGGTGGCCCACTCATCCCGGTACTCCGGGATGGGTGGGGTCGCGATGAGGTATGCGTGATACCTCTCGACAGCGCGCAAAGATCGAGTGCGACTACCTCTCATCACAAAGACGCTTATTCTCGCAATCGATCATCGCACTCCCACCCATCGCTGCGCGATGGATGGGGCACCCTTGCCTGGAGCTCGTTCTGAAAGGACAACGGTACCGATGTTCCGCATTCCGGACAGGTTCCTGAGGTGTTACCGCGAAGACAGTAACCGCACGATGGGCAGATCGCCATCCGGTAAAGTTCATCCCGGAGTATCGGGCGTAGAATCCGGGAATACATAACCAAACCCGTGATCCCGACCAAGGCCGCTCCGGTAGCGACTACCCAAGCAATAGCCGACATCCCCGCCCTTTCGAACCACCACGCGAAAGTCCCGAGTCCCCCCAGCATCATCAGCAACCAGGCGGCCAGGCCCGCACGCGTGTGATTAGCCCTTGAAAGGCATTCCTTCAATATTTTCCGTCCGGCCTCGTCGCGTGGAAAATTTGTAAGTTCAGGAACTGGGTTCAACAGTCGATGAAGCATGACGACCACCCTTCTTATCAAGCAGAATATGGTATTACCCCACGGTTTGACAACCAGCTTCCGCCCGCTTCAGGCGGGTTTCCATTGTTTGTCTCGTCGCATCTAATCGCCCTGCAAATCAAGACTCAATGCAAATAGCGTCCGACATCCCACTCCAGTACCGACACGGTCGTGACATCAACGCTCGTGAACAACGGCTGGTGGAGCATATGCAGCTTGTTCTGTTTCCGCCAGAGTTCCAGATCATAGGTCGGCTCCCACGAACCGATCGAGGCGGTATCGAGGTCAACGAATTGCCAATGAATACGATCCATACTCCAGGCCGCGGTAATACGCTGATCGCGTTGATAATCGTTGAAAACGACAATGACGCGGTTCTGGCGGTCGACCACGACGATGGGCCTGGACATCCATATCTTATAGAGCCAGGACTCGGGTATCGGATCGCTCTTGCCATCATGGTCGGGGTCGTAGTCAACGCCACGACGGCCGATCGGCGCGGATTGCCATCGTTTCCCGTCGTGCCAGACCAGCATGTACTGGCGAGTATGATCTCCGGCTGATGCTCCGGGCGCCCACCAGGTGGCGATCACGGGCCGACCCTCGCCATCGATCGCCAGGGACGTTGTGTTGATGAGGCTGTGGCCTTCGGGAATGCCCACGGCCACTTCCGCGGCACTGGCCGGCTGGCCATTCTCGCCCGCTTCGGTGATCGGCAGCGCATAGCTTGTGCCGTCCATGCGCGTCCAGGTTTTCCCGAAATCGGGAGAACGGGCATAACATAGATTGTGGTTGGTCTGGTAGCCGACCTGTTTGGCGGGCGAGTCGTGGTTGTAGCGCCATGTCCAGACTATATGCAATTGCTGCTTTTCGTCGAACACGAGATTGTTGGGATAGGCATTGTAGTTCGGCGACCAGCCGCGACCTTTGATGAAAGGCTGGTGGCCGGAAGCGTCCGCATGGACCGCGGCCCAGACCTCGGAGCGGGGATCGTAACGGTTGAGATATAGATCGCCATCGCCCGAACCACCCTCACGAAACATGTACAATAGGCCGCCGTCCGGGAGAAGGTAGAACTCCGGATAGGTAACACGGTCTTCCTGGCCGGTCATTTTCGTTTCGGGGCCGAATACGATCGGGGCTTTCCCGGTTACGGGGCTGACACTGCGGGCGTAACGCAAAGGGTTAGCGTGCATGCCCCATGATGCGTGCAGATAGCCCCGGCCGTCGACGGCGATGCTGATCACATCGTGAGGATCCGTGATATTGTGGGCGGTAAAGGAGGTCGGGAATATCTCCCACGCCGTCGAATCGAGCCGGCGGCGAGCCACGGTTACCTTCTGCTGTTCATTGTAATAAGCGATCAACTGCCACTCGCCGACACTCACCAGGCTGCAACGGTTAAAGCTCGTGGCGTTGACGTGGCCACCGGCGAAACCGGGTCCGACCGGCACCAGGCGCGCCTGTTGGATAACCTCGGCCCGAGCGGGTCGTTCAGAAAAGGGATGCCCGGCAACAACCGCGGTTGCCATGAGCATTATCGAAGGCCACCTTCGACATAGTTGCGTGTTGTTCATGATCGGTTCTCTCCATATTCTTGGTAATCGCGGCATTTCCTTGATCGCTATGATGGCACCCCTACTGACCACTTGGCTACTGACCACTGAATCCTGAAAGCTATCTCAACCGGGCGGCCGTGCCGACGGCCTCGGCTATGGTTTTGAAGCCGTCGCGTTCGAGCAAGCGGCACAGGCCGCGGTTGATGGATTTAATAACTCCCGGGCCTTCATAAATCATGGCCGTGAGAATCTGCACGAGCGAGGCGCCCAGGCGAATCTTTCGATACGCATCCTCCGCGCAAAAAATCCCCCCTGCACCGATGATTCGATAGCGGCGGCGATCCATCATGAGATACAACGCGCGGATGCAATCGTCGATCAATCGGGCGACGGGTTGACCACTGACCGCGCCGCGCATGGACTGATGCACGCGCTCGGGGGTCGCCAGCCCGTCCGGCTTGCCGGGCGGCAGGTTGAAAATAAAACCGCTGATGAAATCCATACCCTCGACGGCCGTCAACACCTGGTCCAGGCCTCGTGGCCCATACAGAGGCGAAATCTTGAGAAAGACTGGCCGGGAGATATCGAGATCGCGCAAGGCCGTCAGCAGGAGGCGCAGGTTGCCCGGCTCGGCGAAAAAATCGCGACCCATCTCCGTGTTCGGACAACTCAGGTTGAGGCTCAGGTAATCGCCCCGATCCTTGAGAATACGTACGGAACGAACATAGTCGGCGATAATCGCATCGGTCGAATCCGGCGGGGCATCGATACCCCGATTGGTCTTGACGATGTTGATCCCCAAGGGAACGGGCAGCCGCGATTTCTCCAAATGCCGGGCGACGGCCGCCGCCCCGATATTAGGCAACCCATAATGCACGCAGATCGCCCGGTCCTGGGGCAAGCGCCAGAGGCGAGGCTTGGGATTGCCCTCCGAAGGGTCGGCGGAAATCGAGCCGATTTCCACGTACCCAAACCCCATGGCGGCCAGAGCGGCGACGGCCTGGCCGTTCTTGTCGAAGCCGGCGGCCAGGCCGACGGGGTTGGGAAACCGAATCCCGCAGACGACACTCTCCAGGCACGGGTCGCAGTACCGGTAGAGACCCGATAACAACCACCTGACCGGCGGTAACGGCCACATGACCCGAGTGGCCTGAATGGCCCGGTCATGCACCCATTCCGGATCGAGATGAAAAAGAACGGGGCGTAGCAACGATGAATAAAGGCTCATGCGGATCTCCCAGCATCCCCAGGAACATCGCCGAATGCCGCGATGATATGCTGCCGCGATTCAAATTTCCAAGCATGAAGGCATGAAAAATCCGCCTCCGGACCAATGGATTTTTTTGGCTTGAACAGTTATGATACGGCTTGGGGCATCCCATCCCTTATTAGCTGAAGGAGGCGGTCCATGTCGTTTATCTATCGATGGCTATTATGCTTGGGTTTCGTTCTAACGATTGGTACAGGGCTTTTGGCCGAGGAATTGCCACCGGGGTACGTGCAGGGCGATGTGGTCAGTTATTCCTACGTGCCCAACAAGACCTTCTCGCCACAGGAGAGCATCGGGATCCTACCGTACCTTTTCGAATACAACCTGATGCTCTGGACCGGGGATCATGATAAGGATCCGGAATTTTACCACGATGAAAATATTCGCCGGATCGACATCGCCAGCCAGTGGTCGACGGCCATTGAGTTATATAATCGCTATGTCTATTTTCACGACGAGATTATCAATCTGATGATCCGCTGCTTTAACAAACGCCAGTTGATCATTCTGAGCGCCCGGCCGAACACTGACCCGGAAAAGAACGCCCATCAGAATCTTATCGAAATACTCGATATGCTTTGGGTCGGTCGCGACAACATATGGACCAGTCCGGAGGGCGATACGGCCACCGGCCGGCAACTGATCAACAACATTCTGGCCGCCAATCTCGGCGACGAGGGTGAATGTGGCCTGAAGACGGCGGGGCTGCAGCAACTGTTCGCCAGGTTCGATAATGAAATCCGCCTGCGTGAAATGGATGGCGAGCAACCCTTCAAGCACATCAAGGGCTGGTACAACATGCTGGGGTACGCTGCTTTTGATTACCATAGTTGCTATGCAGCCAGCCAGGCGGATGTCGATAACCATGGTCGTATTCTGATCCCGCCGAATACGCAGGCGATCGGCGTGGATGTGTATGATTATTGGTTCGTCAACGGCAGCCCATACGATCCGGCGGATTTGACCATCCCACGCTCAAGCGTCCGCGCTCGTGCCGATGAGTGGCAACGACTTCGTACCCGCTATTATCCAGAGGGATTGAATGTCTATGTATGCGATAGCAGCCAAGGTACGGCCACTTGGATTCCGGAATGCTGGAATGATACGCACGCCTTGCTCGGCGCGATCCAGACCGCCGGTGCAACCAACGCCATGATGTGGTACATCGCCCTTAGCAGCCAATTGATAGGTGGTTCAAGCACTTTTACGACACCCATCGAAACCATGGAATCCTATTATGACCATCTCAAGGCCGGGCCGTGGGCCGCCGTGAGTTGGTGGTATTTCGCCGCCGATCGTCCCGGAGGCCAGGGTGGTCTTGATTATTACGACAAGACCCTGGTCCATTGCACCGCCCAACATCCGGAGGGCGTACCCTACTCCCAGACCATGCTAAACTATTGGCATAACGAATACGTCGCTCTGAAGATGCGCATGTTCAACGACGTGGTATACAACCAGTTTGCGTATCTGAACCCGCTGGCACCGAAGCAGGTCGCGGTGGGCGAGGCCGCTAAAAAAACGATAGCGGGCGTTGAATACGGCTGGACGATGGAGATTTTGGAAGGTTCCATGCCGATGACCTGGTCGCTGCTGCAAGGACCAGCGGGGATGCAGTTGGACGCCGATGGCCGGTTGCATGGCTGGATTCCGGAACCCGACCCCGATTACAAACCTTACACCGTTACTGTCAAGGTCCGGCTCGCCAACAATGTGGATGTTGATGATCAGACCTGGAACATTGTCGTCGATCCGTTGCCGGCGGACACCTTGGTCTTTTTTCCTTTCAATGCCAACCACGAAGGCTGGACGCTGACGGGCTGGCGATCAGGTACTTTTGTGGACGGGACGGCGGCCTGGAGCAGTACCGACGGCCACCCCGGCGGGCACCTCTACAGCGTGGGCACCGGCGGCACCAATAGTACGGATAGCTGCACGCGCGAAGGAGGCATCTTGACCCGGCAGATTTCCACCGTAGGTCTCGAATACAAAGATATCTATGTGGAATACGACGTGATCGCTCAACTGAACGCCCCGCCCGCCAGTGGTTGCAGCACGAATTGTATAGCCAATGTGTTGGAAGGCAGTTGCGCGGACAAACTGGTGGTGTACTACAGCGCCACGGGTATGGCCGGGCCGTGGACGGCGGTGCAGATCCTGACCGAAGGGGTAGACTTGCCGACCACCTGGACCCGGCAGACCGCCGATCTGTCCACGGTACCGGGGGCGGCCGGCAATCCCAATTTTGCCCTGCAGTTCAAATGGCAATTCAATACCCAGAGCGACGTGGGCCGGATCGACAACATTCGGGTGGCAAGCAAGCCGGCGGTACCGCCCTCGCTTGTCAGTGCCGTATCCCGCAAGCGGCACGGGTTGGCCGGCAATATGGATATCGAGCTACCCTTGGACGCGGCGACACCGGGCCTTGAGCCGCGCCAAAACGGACCGACCACGGTGGTCCTGACCTTCAACAAGGATATCGCGGCGGCCGACGGGCTGTTGAACTGCTCGGAAGTCACGCTCTCCAGCGGGGCCTGCCGAAGTGTCTCGGCCGAGGGCTCGGAAATGACTCTGGACCTGATCGGGATACCCAACCACTGCTGCCTGACCATCACGGTGCAGGGCGTTACGGATCTGGCCGGTCGCCCGCTGACGGGGGATAACGACGTTCACGTGTGCGTTCGGGAGGGAAAGGTCAACGGGACCGGCGTGGTGGACGCCACGGACCTCAATAAGATCAAGCAATCACTATACAAGTCGGCGACCGAGGCCGGCTGCGCGCTCGACGTGGTTCCCGACGGCGTGATTAACATTCGCGACCTGTCCTTGGTCAAGAAGAATCTGACGCGATCGGCGACCTGTCCGTAAGGCTGGGCGGACGACCTCGCATTACAAGAGCGCTGGTCCTCGCAATCGATCATCGCGCCCCCATCCATCGCTGCGCGATGGTACGTGTTTAGCAACCCTGCAATCGGAACCCCGAACAGTTTACCCGCCGTGGCGGGGGAGTGAGGGGCGGGTGGCGAGTGACTCATCCCTATCAGGTATGCTCCTTCCATATCTGAAAATATTGCCGGTACTCATAGCGTTACACAGCTCCGGCCCCTCACTCCTGTTCGGGGTTCTGATGTCGGGTGGTGGGGTCGCGATGACGACGAGCGTGATACCTATCGATAGCGCGCAAAGATCAATGACGAAATATGTCGGGGACAAATGTTTCTCATTAGAAGGTGACTTATTCTCGCGTTCGATCATCGCACGCCCCATCCATCGCTGCGCGATGAATGGGCTACCCTTGCTGGCCCGCCACGGCGGGTAAACTGCTGCGGGCTGGTAGAATAACCCTAGCTTGCGCCACGGGCTGGTATGATGGGGCGTTCTTGCCATTCGCCGGCCAGGCGATTCAGGTCGGCGGGCAAGGCATCGGCACAAGCGCGGGTGGTAAAATCCGCGATCTCGGCCAGACGGCCTTCGTTCCACCATTTCCGCAACAAATCAAACCATTGCGTAAAAGGCTCGACATCGGGCAGCGGATCATGAGGATCATGAGACGTGTCCCACAAGGCCAGATCCTGCCCCTCGATAAATTGTCGAGAGCGAGGATCGAGCGCGGGCGTTATGCACAAGTGCGCCGTGCGCGTCGATGACGGCTTGAGGCCCACGGAAACGTCGAGTCCCTCGCGAAGCCCCAACGGCAAACACAAAAGGATCCAGCGGGCCAGTTCCAACGGCCGAGCGGGTCCGACCATCGCCACCCGCTCGCTTCTGAGCAACGCGGCGGCCGTCGGCCACAGCCATGCGGCGACGTTCGTCTCGAGCGGCGGATGATCGGCCTGTTCGGGAATGAAGTATTCGGGATCGGTGACCGGCAAATCGAGCGGATTCAGTTGCGGTGGCGGTTTAAGAACCGGTCCAAATATCTGAACGAATCGACCCAGAATCCGATGCGGGCGAAGCGGGTCGGCATCAAGCTTGCGGTAGTCCTCTCCTTGCAGCAAAGCGATATGGGAATAGACCCGTCCTCCGCCGCGGGCGGTATGCTCCACGCCGGCATAAGTTGTGTAGGTCACGCATCGGCGGCCTCGTTCGAGCCGGTAGCTGTCCAATCCGATCGCGGACGGTTCCGGGTCGCACAGGCTGCCGTGGGCGGGCGAGCGGCGGGTAATCTCCACCTTTTCGTCACCGGCCACGGCCGCGCTGGCGGCGATCACGCGATACCCCTCGCCGGTCGGTGTCCGGATCGAGGTGAAAATCGCCTGATCGCACGCCAGGGGCGTGTCCGCGGCGCCGACCCCAGGCGCGCCGGTTAACGTTAAAGTTTTTGCACAATCCATTCGAACGGTTCCAACACGCCCTGCAAGGCGGTATGCAGCGGAATGGGCACCACGTAATCGTCGCCCGGCGCGGTGGCGTAGGCCAGCGAACCGACCACGCTACATGCGAAAAACTCGACGCTGGTGAGCCGGTTTTCGCACAGGTTCCACAATCGGGTCAGGTTGGCCTGGACAAAACGCCGGGGATGATCGAAACACTCGGGACAATAGTCGGCCTTGCACAGCACGATGGCGACCGGGGTGTCGATCCGCTCATCCCCGCGCACCCCGCACATGGAATAAAGATAGCTGAGCATTTTGACGGCGAAGAAATCGGGGCGGGCCGACCCGTTGGCGGCCAACGCGGCGTCAACCAGCAGCATCAAACCGGCCGAGCGGGTCAGCAGATCGCGAATAGGCCGGAAGG
>CAZXSA010000057.1:0-22406 GCA_964642815.1 uncultured Planctomycetales bacterium
TCGTAAATCGGCATCAGGACCTCCTGGAACCGGTTCTTCTTTCCCAAAGTATAGAAGGACCGCTTGGTGAACACAAGTA
Source organism: uncultured Planctomycetales bacterium (assembly GCA_964642815.1). Lineage (GTDB taxonomy): Bacteria > Planctomycetota > Phycisphaerae > UBA1845 > PWPN01 > JAAYCU01. Next base: position 80 of record CAZXSA010000057.1, read on the forward strand.
TAACCATTTCATGGACAAGAACCCGCTTGACGCAGGTTTCGCTACATCGTTAGGATCGGGCCATCATGATGCATCCCGTTCAAGCCTGGATTCGTGCGGAGGCGATCCGAAATAATCTCGCGGCCGTCCGACAACGTCTCGCGCCCGGTACGGCGATTTGCGCGGTGGTCAAGGCTGACGCTTACGGCCACGGGGTCCGGAACGTGCTGCCGATTCTCCGCGAGGTAAATGTCGAACGGGCGGGTGTCGCCCATCTGGAAGAGGGCCTCGAACTGCGAAATCTGGGCTGGAACCGTCCGATCTTGTGCTTCTGCCCGTTTCTGGCCGTCGGTAACGAAAAAGAGCGTATGGAAAAGTCCGTCATGGCCGTCAATTCTAACCTGTCCTGCACGATCACCACCGCGGCCGAGGTGGAAGCTCTTTCCCTCGCGGCCGAAAAAACAGGTGCCCGGGCTCACGTGCAAATAAAGATCGATAGCGGCATGGGACGCATGGGGTTTCTGCCCCCCGATGCGGAAGATTTTGTTACGAAGGTGGCTCGGATGCCAAATATCGTTATCGAAGGCATCTATACCCATTTCGCGTCCTCCGACGATGACGACCTGGCTTTTACCCGACAACAATTCGACACGTTCAGCACCTTAAGAGAAAACCTTGCCGAACAGGGCTTGAAAACGGGCATTTATCACGTGGCCAATTCGGCGGCGGTTTTTCGAACGCCGCAGGCTTGCCTCGACTCGGTCCGGCCGGGGCTGGCGTTGTACGGCTATTGGGGCGGGCCGGACGGTCAGCGGCCTGGCGATCTGTCCCCGTCGATGCGTATCGTCGCCCGTCTGACGGCGGTACGTCGCTTACCCACCGGACATTCGATCGGTTACGGCCGCACTTTTGTCACTCGTCGTCCAAGCGTAATCGGTATCGTTCCGATCGGTTATGCCGACGGGTATCGCCGACTTTTGAGCAACGACGCGATCATGACCCTCCCCGCTCGGCCGGGGCAGCCCGCTAGGCAAGTGCCGGTCGTGGGCCGGGTCAGCATGGATCAGACCACCGTCGATCTGACCGACGCGGGACCGGTAAACATCGGCGATGAAATCATCGTGATCGACGATGATCCCGGTGCTCCCAACAGCGTGGAGGCCTTGGCCCGAAAATTGAATACCATCCCCTATGAAATCACCACATCGATCGGGTCGCGCGTTCCTCGGATCACCGTCTGATCGTCGGCGGCCACGGGCAAACCCTTATCACGCCGGCGGGTGACAAGGGCCTGCCCATGCCATCCTGCAATGATGTAAATCCCCTTGTCCAGACCTTAAAAAGATGTCCTTGACGCTCTCGCCCTGTCCGGAACTCTGGCGTATAATACCGGTCGATATACAGCCTGTTATTGCGAGGATAAATCATGGGCGCCGCGGCAAAATTACTGATTCACCCCATCAAGGATGTCACCATCGTCAACATCGAGGAAATGCGGATTCTTGATTCCCTCGAAGTTGAACAGATCGGGTCCGAACTCTTCATCCTGGTGGACGACAAGAACCGCAAAAAACTTATCATCGATTTCACCAAGGTGCGCATCCTGTCCAGCTCCGCTCTGGGCATGCTCCTGACCCTGCGGAAAAAGGCCGAGGCCATCAAAGGTACCCTCATCCTCTGCGGCTTGCGGGATGACCTGAAAAAAGTCTTCAAAATCAGCGGGCTGGACAAGCTCTTCACCTTCGCCGAAAACGAGGAAGCCGCCCTGAGCAAATTCGGGATCACATCCGCGGGATAAAAAGATTATGATGCGGCCGAGAAAGAGACTCCCGAAAAGAGTAATCAAACGATTATACGCCGCAAATCCATCAAAGGTGTGCCGATGAAATACAAAACTTTGTTCCGGCTGTTACTGAAAATAGCCGGTATCTATTTGGTCGCCCAAAACATCGGATCGCTTTGCATAAATGTGATATATTGTCTGAGTAAGTACATTCTGCCTCATCTTGCCATGAGTGGATTTGATTATCCAATCGAATGGCTTCTCATGCAAATCGCAACAAATGGAATACAGGTCGTGATTGGTTTCTATCTCTTTTTCTGGGGCAAATGGATCGTGGACAAAGCCATCCCGAGCAATCGGCCTTACTGTCAGGAATGCGGCTATGACCTGACCGGAGCACCGCGCCATCGTTGCCCGGAGTGTGACACGCCCTTCCGGAAGGAAGATGTGCAACCGCCGGGCACATCGGATACGACGGAATAACCGGTCTGTTGAACTGACCATCGGGCGCAATCCATCGAGAAGCCTTTACGCAATAGGAGCCAAGTACCCGGACTCCCCTTATTCCTCGTCCGCTTGTGCGTTCCTCTTTTGTCGAGGCGAGACTTGCTTATCCTTCACCGCCGAACCGGCGGGCATCAGGGTATTGCGTAAAACATGGTCGATATTGCTGACGAAAGTGAATTTCATCTTCTTGCGGCGAATGTCCTCGGGGATATCGATCAGGTCTTTTTTGTTCTCCGCCGGCAGGACCACCCGCTTGATGCCCGCCCGATGAGCGGCCAGCACTTTTTCTTTTACCCCTCCGATGGGCAGTACCCGGCCGGTAAGCGTGATTTCGCCGGTCATGGCCACCTCGGGACGGCAAGGACGGCCGGTAAATAAGGAAACCAGCGCGCTGAGCATTCCCACTCCCGCCGATGGGCCGTCCTTGGGGACCGCCCCCGCCGGTACGTGTACGTGTACGTCCAACTTGGTCAAATCCTCGCCATTGATATGCAATTGCTTCGCCCGGCTGCGCACGATACTCCAGGCGGTCATGGCCGATTCTTTCATCACCTCGCCGATCTGGCCGGTCAACGTCAGATTGCCGCGCCCGGGCATGCGCGTGGCCTCGATAAACAGAATCTCCCCGCCGGTTGGCGTAAAGGCCAAACCGGTGGCGACGCCCGGTACACCGGCGTGCCGGGCGATTTCATGATCGAACTGGGTCGGCCCCAGATAATCGCTCACTTTATCCGGCGTCATTTTCACCTGGCGACGCTGCCCTCGGGCCACGCGGGCGGCCACTCCGCGGGCAATGGTACCAATCTGCCGTTCCAACTCGCGTACGCCCGCTTCACGGGTATACAGGGAGATGATGGCGCGGATGGCCTCATCGGTGAACACCAAATCCTTGCGGGTCAGGCCGTTTTCTTCCAACTGGCGGAGGACAAGATACCGCTTGGCGATAAACAGCTTTTCCTGTGTCGTGTAGCCCGACAGTCGAATCAACTCCATCCGGTCGCGCAGCGGTGGCGGGATCGGATCGATATAGTTGGCCGTCGCGATGAACATCACCCGCGACAAATCGAACGGGGCGTCAATGTAATTGTCCGTAAACGTGTAATTCTGTTGCGGATCGAGGATTTCGAGCAGGGCGCTGGCCGGGTCGCCCCGGAAATCCTGCCCGAGCTTGTCCACCTCGTCGAGCATGAACACGGGGTTGTTCGCCCCGCACTTGCGAATTTCCTGGATGATCCGCCCCGGCATGGATCCGATATAGGTTCGCCGATGCCCGCGGAGCTGGGCCTCGTCGTGGATTCCGCCGAGCGAAATGCGGATAAACTTGCGGCCCAAGGCCCGGGCGATTGATTGGCCGAGCGAGGTCTTGCCCACACCGGGCGGGCCAAGGAAACAGAGGATCGGGCCACGGCCGTCGGGTTTGAGTTTCCGGACGGCCAGAAACTCCAGAATCCGCTTCTTCACTTTCGCCAGGTCATAGTGATCCTGATCGAGAATCCGCTCCGCCCGTGGGAGTTCCAGTTGATCGGTGGTGCCCTTCACCCAGGGCAAATCGCACAACCAAGTAACATAATCGACGGCCACCGAATATTCCGGCGAGGCTTGGGGAATCCGGGCGATGCGCTCCAACTCGCGCTGGGCCTCCTTCAAGGCCGCCTCGGGCATCCGTGCCTGCTCCACCCGCTCCTTAAGCCGCTGAATCTCGCCGGTGCGGCTGTCCGTCTCGCCCAGTTCCTTCTGAATCGCCTTGAGCTGTTCCTGAAGGAAGTATTCTCGCTGCGTTTTATCGATCTGCTGCCGGACCTGCTTCTGGATTTTGTTGGACAGTTCGAGCACCTCGACATGCTCGGCCAGGGCGGCGTTCACTTTGTTCAAACGTTCCATTACGTCAAACGTTTCCAGAAGTTCCTGCCGATTTTCGAGAGATAGGGGTAAATTCGCCGCCAGAAAATCGGCGATTCCTCCCGGCGTCTCGATGTTGTCCAGAATGACCCGGGCTTCCTCGGGAACATTGGGCGATAGTTCGAAGGCCCGATAGGCGTTTCGTTTGACGTTATGGATCAAAGCGTCCAATTCCTGACTGGGACGCACTTCGTCCGGCCGGGTGTGGACATTGGCAACCATGAAGGGATCCATCGAGCGAATCTCTTCGATGCCAAAACGCATCAGGCCGTGCACCACGATATTCAGCGTCCCGTCGGGCAGGGTCAACATTTTGAGAATCATGCATACCGTGCCGACCCGGAAGATATGCTCAAGGGTAGGATCCTCGATTTCCTTGGCTCGCTGGGCCACGACCCCGATCAACTTGTTGCCTGATACCGCGCTCTCGACCAGTCGCCGCGATTTGTCCCGGCCGATGTTCAGCGGCATGATCGTACCGGGAAAAGCCACCGCGTCACGAATCGGCAGGATCGGAAGATTTTCGGGGATTTCCTGCTCGCCGCCGGTCAACAATCCGGGCAACGCCGAGGGCAGGGAATTCTCCGAACGTAATTTCTCCCGATCCGATGGCTCGGAAGTTTCCTCCGAAGTGGGTTGATCGACGGTTTTTTCCTTGTCGTCATCCATAACAGCTCGCGCTCCGCGTCATCAACTCTCCCTCTTGGTCATGGTGATCCACAAAAAGCCGTTGACCAGCTTGGCCTCGATCGTACTCAGGTCGGCGGCCGGGGGCATTTCAAACGTCCGCTCGAAAGGCCCGGAGTCGATTTCCATACGCAACAGACAGGCGGTTTTCTCCGCCTCCGGTGGCGGGGGTAGCGGACGCTCGCCCTTTATTCGCACCGTGTTGTCGAGCACTTCAAGATGAATCTGTTCGCGGGTCAAACCGGGCAGATCCACGCAAACATAAAAGGCCTTTTCGTCCTCGTAAACATTCAGGGCGGGCTTCCACTTCGTCGATTGGGAGTATCGGAAATACCCTAATTGAAGCATGCTTTCCAGAACGCCTTTGTGCGGCCGACTGATATACTCGTGGTCTTGTTCCGCCGTGCGAATTTGAACGGTCATACCCGGCTCCTTATAGGTTTTCCCCCTATCCAATCTAACCGGGGCTAATACGGCGGTCAAAGCCCGACGGGAAGAATCGTACAATAAAGGTGAACGGCGCGTGGGCTTTGCCAAGGGTTTGTGCTATCATATCCTCTTCGACGGTCCAAGAGCGAGGAAAAGCCATGCGTATAATCAGACGAAGGGATTTTCTTCGATACGGAGCGGGTTCCGGACTGGCCCTCATGTCCCCCCGATTATTTACCGGGTGCGGGGCACCCATGCCCTACATTGCCGTACCCACCGACCGCCCTCTGGATGACTCAGCCGAAGTCACCGCGGTTCGCGGAACGGATTTGTATACCATGACCCGACAGATCCTTGAGGCCGTTGGCGGAATCGGCTCTATCGTTCATCCGGGCGAAACCGTTTTCATCAAACCCAATCTCGGCGGTCTCGATTTCATGCCGCAAAATGTCTTCATCACCGGCGAGAGCGCAAAGGTCGAGATCATTACGACGGTGGCCGAGGAATGTCTCAAGGCCGGCGCGGGCAAGGTCATCATCGGGGAAGGGGGACAGTTGCCCACCCTTGATTGGGAACTCGCGGTGACCCTCGACGGATCGACCAACCTCGCGACGGAGGCCCGGCGACTTGACGCGGCCTACCCCGGCCGGATCGCCCTGGTGTGTCTCGAAGCGGAATCGCCGTCATGGGATGCCGTTCCCTCGCCCCATACCGATCTGGATCACATTCAAGTATCCAGTCTGGTGACTCAAGCCGATCGGGTCATCTCCATCGCCCCGGTCAAGTCGCATCGGTGGACTTACCTTACCGGAGCGATGAAGAATTTCGTGGGGACGGCCTCGCTCGATCAGCATAGCACGATTCCGTTTTCGCGATCCCGCCTGCATACGGCGGCCGGCGGCGTGACCCAATGTTTTCTGGATATCGTGGCCACCGTGCAACCCGATCTGGCCATCATTGATGGATCGATCGGCTGCGAGGGAAACGGCCCGCACGTCGCTCCGTTCTGGGGCAAAACCGTGGATATCCGCGACCGGCTTGGCGATTGGTTCCTGCTTGCCGGCACGGACGTGGCCGCCGTCGATGCGACAGTCGCTCGAATCATCGGCTTGGAACCCCAGGAAGTACCTTGCCTGCAACACGCCTATGAACAGGGTATCGGCCAGATTTATCAGGATAAAATCACCCTGCGGGGCGCACGCTTGGATGACCTGAAGATGGAATGGCTCCTGGCCGACCACACCGAAGGATTTGATCGAGCGGTCCTGCCGACCATCATGACCGCCCTGGCCAAGATCATCGGCGTGTGGTGAAACGATCCGCTTGATAACGAAATGCCCATGCACCCGACCAACGTCCAAGATGATCGGATTACAACGCTCGATACACTTTCTTTCGGTGGGCAACAATGGTTACAAAAACGGTATGATGATCATCATCGATCTCATAAACGATCCGCCAGTCCCCCACGCGTACACGATATGTTGACTAAGCTCCAGCCAACTTCACGCTTCCCGGCGCTCTGGGATCGGCTTCGATGCGCTCTAAACGCTCCAAAACCCGACGCTGGACAGTCTGGGGCAAGCGTATCATATCCTTTTCCGCCGACGGCTTGATGATCAGACCGTAGTTCATGATCGCAGTTTCTTGCGCACCTGGACCAGAGTACTGCCGCCGGCCTCCTTTCGACGGCGTCGACTTTCGGCCACATCGCCGGCATCCTGCCGGTCCTGCTCATTCTGCCGACGGGCTTGGGCGGCCATGCGTTCGAAATCACGCTTTGGCAGAACCACGAATTCTTGTTTACCAATTTTTAGAGTTTGCACGGTCATACCACACCTCATTATTAAAGAATATCATAGACCACGTCAAGTAACAAGCTGTCAGGACAAATGAGAATGGAGGCGGTTGCATCCGAAAATAATGGGCCGGGTGGCATGGGCAGGCCCTTGTCGCGCCAAAGCGGAACAAGAGTTTGCCCGTACTTTCAAGATCACAGAGTATCGCACGTATACTCGCAATAGTCGGGATTCCCCATACCACTATTCTTTGGATTCGACCCTTGGAGGCGGGTTGAAGATCGCCGATCACGACCGTCGGTCGGCGTTGCGGGTGGCTTTGAGTTGCTTGATCGCTTTCTGATAGCGGGCCAGTTCCTCGAGAAAATCCGGGGCCGCGGGCAAGGCGACAGGGACGCGACGAAGAGTGTAAAGATGGTCATAAACCGGATTGATCCGGGCAATGTCCGTGCAGACCCGCGGCAGAGCCCTCTCTCTATGAGCATAGATCATCCGCACCGGCTTATCCTGATTGAACAGTACGCAGACCTGCTCGAAACCCGGTATTTTCGCGGCCAGGGGCTCACGTTCAACATCGACGATCACTACGTCAACGTGCCCCTGCATTGCTTCCAGCAAAGGGGCGACGATGGCGGGCAGGATATCGTAATGAGCGATGATTCTCCGTCCGCAATAGTATTCGGCGACCGTAACTTCCATGCCGTCGTTGGCGTGAAGGGACATCACGACGGCGTCGGCCGGTACGTAACGACGGACATACCAACCCGCCGCCTTGATCCCGGTATCCTGGCGAACATTCCCCCACCCGGTCCGAACGCCTGTCAGTCGAGTCCATTGACCACCGAACAGGCATTCATCCGCGGTGCCCAGGCCGAGCACGATCACAACACCCGCCGCTACTACTAAGCTCAATGCCCGCGAGACACGGCCTGTGCCCAGGCGTTCAACCAGACGCCACAGGAAAACGCCGCCCAGCAGACCGGCACAGTAGATAACCTCGATAAAATAGCTGCCGGGATAACCCACGGCGCTCCAGTCCGTGAGTATGACCAATGGAAAGGCGGCCACAACCGCCCAGATCGCCAACAACCCCAACCGCCTCGATGCAGGATGCCTGAGCTGAACACAACCCCAAACCAGCCCGGCCGCCGTGATCAATCCGAAAACGTATCCGAACTGCGTACACCAGAAGGCCGGCATTTCCAAGACCTGATGGAACTGTCCCGACAACGCGCCATGGTCCCGTTTAGCCAACAGACGCCCGATTTGCCCGCCGCCGGTCCACCACCAACTTATGAATATCACGAAAAGCGCAGCCAGACAGGGTAACACAAAACCCACCACCGGCGCGCCCAGATGACGGAGTTTCCAGGCGGACCCGTTCGGCTGCTCGTTATTCCCCTTCCGAATGACGGCATCGAATCGCAAATTAACGATCCAAAACAACAGTAATACAATGGGTAATCCAAAGGCGAAAACGTTGCTTAAGCAGTGCAGAAAGAGGGCCATTCCGGCCACGACCAACTGCACTGGACGACGATCATCGAGCCAGGCAACGGTTGCCCATAATGCGATCGTACCGGTAAGCAACCAGACCGTGAGATAACCCCATGCATAATGACCGTCGGAAACCAGTGTAGGCAACAAGGCCACGCATAAGGTCGCGAAAAAAGCTTCCCGGTTGCTGGCTTTCAGGCGCCTCAACAAAGGATAGCTGATCAGAACCTGGGCCAGACTCACTAAAGCTACGGGGAAACGGCAGGTCCATTCGCTTACCGGAATGCCCAACAGACAACACAGCGTGGAGAAGGAACGTTGTATGACGGGCAACGTGGGGCCGTAATCGTGCGCGAATATCCAGCGTATTCCGAAGTTGTGATGGATCATGTTGGCCATCGCGGCCTGATCGGAACTTTCAAAAACGGCATCGATATTCCAGATTCGCAGGCTCGCCGCGAGAACCACGACCGTGAACCATGCCAGTCGAACTCTTCGATCCCGGTACGATTCATCCGCCGTTTCAGCCCGCGCCTGCAACAAATCCGGCCGATCCCATTTTGTTTGGACAGAGATTGTCTCCATATTGTACCTGTTGGCCATCTATCGGACCCTGCCGGGGTGATCTTGACCTTCGCTTTTCATTCGGCAACGGGATGAAATGGAGCCTAAAATATGAGTAATTATAGATTTGTGAATCAAAGGCCGGCGTGAAAATCCTCGATTTTTCGTCGTGAAATCTGCCCTTCCCATTTTTTATCGGCCGTCGTTTATCTCGCTCGCCAGACATAAATCATCAAACGACACCCGACCACCGAACGCCATACCCCAAATTAAATCCCAACGGGATTACGTCCAATAGCCCAGGGGCTCAGCCACGCCGCCACCCTCGGAATTGTTATTTCTTCCTCGGAAAACGAGCCATCAAAGAACTTTACCACCAGTTCTGGTTATACCGTTTGGATGGACCGTAACAATTGGGGGGCCTGTATCGTCATGGAACTTCCGCGCGAATCCGGCTGCTCGAATTACTAAAAACCCTATTTTTCGCTAAATAACTCTTGAAAATCAGTTTCAAATGAGTATAATGCAGAAAGTTGGGGAAAAGAAGCCGCACGATCACCTCCATCTTTTGGGGCTGAACAAGCCAAAATCGTGTGTTTACTTACGGTAGAGTGCATACCGATTTAGAAAGCCAATGCGCACGTTCGCGCGGCGGAAAGGAGAGGGGTTTTCTCAACAAATGGAAAAGTATTTTATCCGAGTAGCTATGGTGACCGGAGGAATGAAAAAAGCCTCCGAGGGGTTCCAGAAGCATATCGTAAAGCGCAGGAAGCGCCTGAAATGCAACCACGTTTGCCTGCCAGTGGGCGTTTAACATACTCCCTGAATCTCTTAGTAAGCGTGGCGGAAAGAGGCAGGCGTGGCGGAAATAAGGATTCCAGCGCACATTCTATCAACTTCTAATCTTCGCTTACAAAGCGAAGGGAGGTTTTGGTCATGAGAAAGGACCAGCTTCGAACAAGTTTATTGGCGGTAACCAGAAATACCCACCGCGTCGCATGGACAAATCCAAGCGTTTTTCTGACTATTCTGATATCGGGATTCTTTATTATACCCGCTTATGCCACAGTCACCCAGACGGCCTCGGGGGTTTCCGCCAAAGGGGTTCCCGTCAGCTTCCAAGTGGATCTCACCATCCTGGACGACACCCTTACGGTAACGCTCTTCAACACATCAACCGTGCCCAGCGCGAACCCAGACGATACCTTGTGCAGTTTCTTTTTTGACATCGTGGACGGCGGTAACAACCGACCCACGCTTACCTACGTCAGTGCGGTCGGAGACGTTTACTTGACGGACAAATCTTCTCCGGATGTTTTGCAGACGGCGAATGCCAACCTGAAGGCCGTCAACGTTGGCGACAACACCTGGCAATTCCGCACGTTGGACGTTTCCGCGAGTCCGTTCCTTGGATTCGGAGTAGGAACGGTCGGCAATGCCAATCTGTCCCCGAACAATTTCAACGGCAATATCGTGGATGGCATGGATTATGGGATCTACGCGGGTGATGTCACCACCCAGAATCTCCACGATAGACTGTTGGTCAAGGACTCGATCACCTTCACATTTTCAGGTTTGACCGGTTTCACCGAGGCGAACATCATGCCCACCGTTGCGTTCGGACTGGGCACTAAACCCGATAGTCTTATATGGACACCCGAACCCACGACGATCCTGCTGCTGGCGCTTGGAAGTTTGCCCTTGCTGCGACGACGGCGATAACAAAACTCTAGGAAACATAGGCAAGACCATCCCCCTTGGTATCCTGTATCGAGGGGGATTTTTATTTCCCGCGAAAAGAGTAAACATCAATCCCTTAGCCAGCATCCCAATCGCCGTCTTGGATGACATGGTGACCATGACAGATAAATGATTATCAACGGAGGATTTGCTTGGTATCTCCCGAGGTCATTGGATTGAGCTGAAAAAAATCGGACCTGGTTTGGGAACAGGTCCGATGGCATCCCTCCCCACAAGGGATGCAATAACGAAAAGGCTCATATCCGGGCACGCGAACGTTGGAGGAACGTTTGACGGGCATGTTATTGGAAAAGGAGGGTGTATGCCCCGACGGAGGGGACATCGGCTCATCAAGGAACATGCCTTCACATAAAAATCCCAAGCCTTTTCCTCCCCCAGGGACATGAACGAGTTTCCACCCTCAAGATACACGAAAGAAATGATGATGTGAGATTTATTGTTCAGGTTCCCGGCCCCGATCCTCTTGAACATGAAGTACCCAGTCACCACTCGAAGGCGATACCACGCGGCATTTGCCCACTTGGACTGCTGGACCTGCCTGCCCGTGACCGGTCCGAGGATCAAACCAACGAGCGACGAGCGGCCGATGACCATCGCCACTCAGGTCGATTTGTGCTTCACCGCCATGGGGAAAGTAGAAGATGTAGTGTTTGGGGCGTGCAGCCAAGCAGAATCCGTTCGAAGTCAGTTCGTCATGAGGCACCAATAACGAAAAAGGAATCGCCTCAAAGAACGCGCGTAGATACTTGAGTTGACGGGCAGCCTGGCCGGGTCCGGGTTCGCCCATATAAAAATAACTGACTCCCCCGCTCCAGTCCCCATAGGTTGCATAACCACCGGCCATGGCGATCGACCAATGGCACCGCCTGACCCAATCGGCATTAAGTCCGTGTTCGGGTTGGTCCTTGTCACCCTCGTAGCCGTACTCTTCATTGACGTAAGGCTTGGGATCGTCACCGTACTTGAGCACCCAGTCGTGGACCGTCTTTTCATCACCGTATTGCTGGGTGATGATGAAATCCGCCCAATCCGCCTTGGGATATAGGAATTCCTTATAACCGTGCGCTGAGCACAGCCGGTCATAAGGATCGTGCTTCTTGACGAAGCCCCCCATGACCTTACCCCATTGCTGGTTGCGATACTCATTATGTTCGTTGCCGAGATCCCACCAGATGTTGTCGAAAGCGGCCAACCGGGCAATGGCGTAGCGGTAGAGGCGATACTCCGCCGGGGTCAGCTTTCCATACTCTTTGGGGAGATCCTGCTTTTCGATAGTGACGATGCAGGTGGCCACGATACCGCGCTCGCGCATCCGCATGACCGCCCGATCAATGCGTTGCCAGTAAGCGACGTTGAAGCGTGAAAAATCGTAGCGATGAGGTTCGCCCAACCAGGCGGGAAGCGGATTGACCTGACCACCTTTCGACCCGTAGTTCGGGGCTCGCCAGGGATCCCCCACGCCGTATTCCACATCGCGGCTGGTCCGCCGGTCAAAGTCTCGCGGATAACCGGTCAGCAGAAAACGAATCTTGTTGAATCCCTCGCGGGCGCAGTAATCAATGGTCGCATCGACCTGCGCGTCATCATTGGAGGGATCGAACAGGTGGTACGCCGTGTATCCGAGATGATAAAAGGGCTTTCGTGAGCCCGAAAATACAAAATGTTTGGGGTGATCCGGATTAACAATCACCGCCCCGGGGCGCTCAGACGACTTAACCTCGAATTGGCCGGTGAAACGCTGGTCGATTCCGCATCCTTGCAATCTCAGGGTATATGCGTAGGTTGCTCCGGCATTCTCCGGGCAGAAGCGCAGCCGAAATAGACTGCCGTCCTGCGCGTCCGCAAAACCATCCACCCGGATCGCATCACCCTGAGGGGACACAAACTCACCCGTCAGTTCGGCTTCGGTAAAGGCATTCTCGAAAGGCGGTTCTTCCACCCGCATCACAAACTCAACGGGATCGAACCGCGTTATGGAATCCGGAGCCTCAATCTTAATGCTCACCGGGAACACCGGAGATACGTAAAAAGCAAGAAGGACCGTCACTGTACCTGCAATTCCCGCATGTCTCATGTTCATACCGAGGTTTCCCAGATAGACTCTACCCCGCTACGTCGCCGGGTTGTTCACTCATTGTACAGCCCCTACCCGTTGCGCCTACCCTGTAACCGGATGCATGACACGGCCAAGGAAAAGAAGAGTGCGAAACGGGGACGCACCTAGTTCTTACGAGGCATGTGGCAACATTCCATCGCCTTTCTGCCAACCCCTCCACCCACAAGCTGCCCCGTCGTCGGTCCTCTGCCTACTCGATCGCCGGATGATCCTCGTCCTGGCGAAACAACGGCAACCGCGCCACCGCCCTATTCAGGACGCGATATATCCACCCGCCCGCTGCGATACATGCAACTCTTAGCTGGCGCCAAGGCTAATCGGCGTTCCGTTGGTGGTCAAGAGAATAGCCGCGTTCGCGTTGCACACGCCCAGTTTCACACCCTGATCGGTCTGTACAAATGTCCCATTCCAACACGAACAAGCAGAGAAATCCGATTGAGCTCACGACCCGGCCGGTATCCTTTTTAATTGTCGGTCGTCAGCGATCAACGTCCGGCGCTCCGAGACGCCACCCCTACGCTCCCTCGCTTACTTGTTGACTTGCTCACTCGCTTACTCACCCCCCTTCTGTTTTAATCAGGTTTTTGTTGATGGCGATCTATCATCGGACCGACTCGTTCAAGGTGTCTTGCCAAGGCCTTGTTTTACATCCCTGAGCCCGATCACCTAGCGATCGAACTTCAGGTGTACTTCGTGCGAGTTTTCGCCGCCGTCTACCCCGGTCGGGAGCGGATTGTCCACCTTCAGATCCAATCCGTCTGCTTTATCCTCCGCCAGGCGCTCGTCGAAGCCTCCCCATGTCCCCGTCGTATTTCCGGGCTGGACATCGCTGTAACAGGTATCGGTGTAGGTGACCGTATCCGCAATATCGCTATGGTCCGGTGTGCCCCAGGCGCCGATGCGGATCACCCGCTTGCCCTCCTCGGTTGAGCAGTAAAATTGCCCGGTCAGGTTGACCGTCCATTGGCGGTCCGGATGATCGATATTGAGCCGCGTGGCTTGCCCCGCGTCGCACTCAAACGGGTGCCGGTAAACGCGATAAGCGTGGTTTGTGTACAACACCGTTGCCGTTCCTTTTAGCTTTCCGGTGTTCGCTTCGGCTTCGAGGTCGATGTCCACGTGATGACGCTCTTCGGACACTTCCATCGTATTGGATGAATTGGAGTCTGAATAGTAGTGTTCGTAGCGTCTGACGTTATCGATTGTTCCGGTGATGTGACGACGGTCGTCGTTGGGATCGTACGGGTTGGTCTCTCCTGTCGTCGAGTCGACGATTTCGTCCATATTCAGGTTTTCCACGAAATCGGGCATGCCGCCACCATCGGAGTCCTGGTCGAGTTCCGGGCGGCCGGAGAGAGGGACACTGCCGTCGAGTACAAGGGGGCCCCTCCGGGCCTGACCATCGCCGCCCCAATTGTTCACATAAAGCGCCCAGCCGTGGTTTGGATCAAACATGCTGTTCCTGATCTCATCCTTGTCCTCGATACAGTCCGAGTCCGTATCGGTGTTATCCTTGGCGGTGCCGAAGCGCATTTCCTCGTCGAAATCATTGATCCCGTCGCTATCGCTGTCCTGCGCCAGCGTCGCCTCATCCGATTTCGGGTTGACCGCGGGGCCCAGCACCCAGTGCTCCCAGAACTCATACCGGCTCACGTCGAGGAACCCTTTGTGGGCATGCCAGGGGTCGTTGATGAAGATCTTCTGATGACCGCCCACGATGCGCCAACCCGAGATGACGACGAAATGTCCGGGCCGGAACAGGACGAGCGGCATCTCGCGGGCAATCGATTCCTGCACGTCCTTGTATAGGGCTGCGGCCGTCATGTGCTGCCTCATCACCGAAACGGTTCCCAGGGCCCAATCGAGCGACTCCTGGAGTTCCTGGGCAGTCAGGCCGCGACCGTACATGAGGTCCCGCTCGGGTCCCGGGACACCGTGAAGCCGGGGCAGGATCTGATAGCCGATCCGATCCTGACTGAGCCGGCCCTTCTTGTAGGCATTGATCATCGCGATCGACGCCAGGCCGCAGTTCCCGTTGTCCGCCATGTCGTTTTCATCAAGGACCGGGTGCGGCTGGTCCCATTCATGTCCTGGATCCTGACGGTTGGACTCCAGCAGGAGCATATTAGTGTCCTTGTGCTGTTCGATCAGTGGAACGTTCAGGATCTGCCCATTGGAAACGGCCTGCTCGCGGCGGATCGCCTTGGAAGTCGTCTGCTCCTCGTCGGTCGGCACCGCGCTGTTATCCAGAACGAGCGTATGGGTGACCGAGACACCCGAGGAGGAACCGTCGGCGGCGAGAGTCTCCACCCGCCAGAAGTACTCACCAGCGGCGAGCGTTCCGCTCTGGACCGGCGGTTGCATCACGGTTTCGTTCAACAGGGTGGTCGCGAAGTTCGGATCGGTCGAGAGCTGAACGCGATACTGCGCAGCGCCGGGAACAGGATACCAACTCAAGGTGATATCGCCCGGAGGCATCTCCATGCCGTCGAGCGGGTTGAGGACGGTCGCAACCGGCGCCGGGTTAGGCAGGCCGGGCGTGACCTCCGGCGGATCGTATGTGATCCAGTCCAACCCTCTGCTCGGCGCCGTCGAATCGGGAATGCGCCCGATCGAGGTGCCCGCTTCGAATCCCAGGGACGCTCCGCCACGGCTCACGCGTACTTCGGTCATCCCCCCACCGCCCCAACTGACGTCATCGAGCACGCCGCCGTTGTTATCGATCAACGAGACCGAGCCCTTCTGCGCCGCAAGGAAGTTCGCCGGCGAAGCGTGTACCAGCGTTCCCTCGATACCGCTTTGCCCGTCGAACTGAACGAGCACGAGTCCTCCGGCGGGCGGCTGGCCCAGTTCGGTCGGCAGCGCGAATATACCCCCGTCCTGATTGGTCAGCGAGAGCGTGCTCATGTCAATCGAGCCTTGACCTGTCTTGATCTCGACGAACGCAGACCGACCTGCGGCCGGGTTGAAGAGAACCTCATTGAGCACCGGCCTGTCGTTCGGGGGCGGCGTGGCAGGCGGCGTCGGGGTTGGCGTGGGAGTCGGCGTCGGGGTTGGGCAAGGAGGCTGCCCGCAACCGCCGCAATTCTTCTGCCCCATCACAAAGGGCAGACTCAACAGGATCATCAACGAGATAACAATGAACCTTGCTCTTGTAGACATGATTATCTCCTACTCAACGTAGTGGTCTATGTCCGGATCATGAGTTGTTAACGTTCCCTCATGTAAATGCGTGAGGCACGAACACTTGAGAAAAGATCGTTGAATAATAACTTATCTTACTGCTGACATAAATGACTTACAACAAAAAAATCCTCGCGGACGTACGAGCATGGCATTGTAAATGGCCTTTGCGACATCGGATTCGCTATTCACGATCAGAATTTACTTTCAGCGATTATATCCATTTTCCGCTCTCTGCCGTAATGAAATGCGTATCCAGCTTGCTCGTCCATGGACGCATTTGACCGATCCACTCGGCAATCTGGGGCTATCCGCCGCCGCTTGCCGCATGGCGTACCGCCTACCGAGCAGATGCCGTTAACGTTGTACGTAAGTTATACGTAAAGTTTTAATCGCCAAATTCGGAGGATATCATGCTCATTTCCGGCTTGCTGCGTTTTCAGATTGGTTCTTGTGACAATTGGTGACGTTGTTGGACGATATATAAAAAGGAAGGCCGTATATATAAAAAAGGGTCACTACTGATTTTCACTCCTTTTGGGCTTCTTTCCGGTTGGCCTCGGCGATGCGACGAAGAACTTCGCGGATCTGCTTGGCGGACCGCGGAGGTTTACCACATCCCCAAAAAGAACCGGCTCCAGACCGGTAAGGGTTCGTGGTTGATGGAAAAGCCGGCCTGACCATCGCCTTATCACTATACCGCGATAATAACCAGGTTAGAATGCGGATCTGTATCTTCCACCACGCGACCGATGGATTATAGGGCTCCTGAAGCAGAAATATGTGCAGGTTATTTTTTCTTGTTTCCCATTCACGGGTCAAATCGTTGCATACAGACCATGAAGGTTGATGAGGCATAAGGCCACCGCTACCTTCTCTATCCCATAACGATATTTCCCCGTTACTTATTCCAGACCACTCTATAGTATTATACGCACGTGACATGCCAGTTGGTGATGGCGGTTTCTACACCGCCTTAAGGCCGTAACCCACGACAGCTTGGAATGAACCTACAAAACCAACCACGATGTGGTTGATTTACACCGATAATAAGCGGTCGGCCCCGGTATATCGAGAAGTCCTTCCTTTGACCTCGCTTACTTGCCCCTTCGCTCCTGTTCCACATTGCCCCGTTCCCACGGAACACCCCCGCGTGTTCTTTATAGAATGATTGTACGGTAAGCCCAAGGTATGCGAATGGGGGTGTTTTGCCATGACAGTATCCGGATATCCTGTTCTCCAAACCGTTATCCCGGTGAATCAAGTCCGGAGCGGCAAAAAGGTAAAAGCGCCAAACGAAGCCACGGTGTCGAAAAAACATTTTAATTCCTTATACAATAAGGAGATATAAATGATAGCGATTACTAACTTATGGGCATTATGAGCATCTGGAATGAACATCGGAGCGGAGGGGCCGATCTGTCAACCCGCCGTGCAATTCTTCGGTTGCCTGCCTCCGCCTATCGAACACAACATGTTCGGACAAGAAGGATGCGTCAATCGCCGTTCAGGCCCGCACCGATGTCTATGACGCATCACTATTGGCCGCCATCGAAAGCCGTGGACTATGATGGGAGGCGCATCATCTTTTGTATGGCCGCTGGTTATCCGCTCGGCCGGGGCGAGCGGCGAGCAAACCCTGTAGTGAAAGAGGTTGCACCCATGCCAACAAAATCCTCTGCCCGACCCAACCGATTGATCCACTCCACCAGTCCCTATCTGCTGCAACATGCGCACAACCCGGTCGATTGGCACCCCTGGGACGCCGAGGCCCTCGAAA
This sequence comes from uncultured Planctomycetales bacterium, assembly GCA_964642815.1. Lineage (GTDB taxonomy): Bacteria > Planctomycetota > Phycisphaerae > UBA1845 > PWPN01 > JAAYCU01. The sequence continues at coordinate 18,064 of CAZXSA010000057.1, forward strand.
AAGCTTGCCGGGAAAACAAACCCATCTTTTTGAGCATCGGCTATTCCGCCTGCCACTGGTGCCACGTGATGGAGCGGGAGAGCTTTGAAAACGAGGCCATCGCCGCCATCATCAACGAGCATTTCGTGCCCATTAAAGTCGATCGCGAGGAACGCCCGGACCTGGACGATCTATATATGAAGGCCACCCTTCTGGCCAATCGCGGCCAGGGTGGTTGGCCCATGAGCGTTTTCCTGACACCCGACGGAAAACCCTTTTTCGCCGGCACCTATTTCCCACCCGACCGCCGCTGGGGCCATCCCGGCTTCAACGAAATTCTGCAAGCCATCGCCCTGGCCTGGCGGGAACGCCGTGAAGAAATCATGGCCTCGGCCGACCGACTCGCCGAGGGCGTGGCCATGATCGGTCAACTCAGCAGCACGCAGGAGCCCATCTCGCAACAGGACGTGAACCAATCCACCTTCACCTTGGCCGAGGCGTTCGACCCGGTTGATGGCGGCCTGCTCAGCGGATCGAGCAACAAATTCCCACCGGCCTTGGCCATGAGCCTGATGCTTCGCGTTTATCACCGCCAACGATGCGAAGGGAAAAGCACCCCCCTGCTGCTGGATCGGGTCGAAACAACTTTGCACAAGATGGCCAACGGCGGCATCTACGACCATCTGGCCGGCGGTATCGCCCGATACAGCACCGATCCGAAATGGCTGGTCCCGCATTTCGAGAAAATGCTTTACGACCAGGCCCTGGTCAGCGCTGTCTATATCGAGGCCTTTCAAATCACGGGCAACACCCGTTACGCCGAGGTGGCCCGCCATATCCTCGACTACGTGCTGGCGGACCTGCAAGCGCCCGAGGGCGGTTTTTATTCCGCTCGCGACGCCGACAGCGAGGGCGTGGAGGGCAAGTATTACGTCTGGTCTCGCGCGGAGGTCATGTTCCTTTTAGGCGATGAACAGGGGGCGTTGTTCTGTGAATATTATGACGTGACCGAACAAGGCAACTGGGAAGGACACAATATCCTGAACATACAGCGCGACGTGCAGACCGTGGCCAAGTTGCAACGTATGGATCTCGACCGGGCCGGCAAATTGCTGGCCGAGGCTCGGACGATCCTGTTGTCTGCCCGGTCGAAGCGTGTCCCGCCCGCCCTGGATGACAAAATCCTGACGGCCTGGAACGGCCTGATGATTTCCGCCTTGGCCCGTGGCGGCCGCATCCTCAACGACGATAAATACACCGCCGCGGCGATCCGCGCGGCCACTTTCATCCTGAGAAAACTCAGTGTCGATGGGCGGCTTCTGCGTAGCTATCGAAATGGGAAGGCCCATATCGGTGGTTATCTCGACGATTACGCCTTTTTCATCGAAAGCCTTTTGGATCTATACGAGACCACCTTCGACCTGCGATGGCTCGGCGAGGCCGAACGGCTCAACGAGGACACGCTTAAACATTTCTGGGATGAGCGGACGGGGGGATTTTATTTTACCGCCGACGACGCCGAGGCGCTTTTCCTGCGGGCTAGGGAAACCCATGACGGCCCCGTGCCGGCCGGGCAATCGGTCGCGATGATGAATCTGCTTCGCCTCGGATACATGCTGGATCGGCCCGATTGGCTGGAAAAAGCCGACACCCTGGCCCGCCTTTTGGCCAATCAGATGAAACACTCACCTTTCGGCAGCGAGCAACTGCTGACCGCCGTGGATTTCGCCCTCGGACCACCCCGTCAGGTAGTGATTCTCGGCCCCCCCGCCGATCCGGGCACCCAGGCGTTGCTTGCGACCGTGCATCGGGTATATGATCCCTATAGGGTTGTCCTGGTTCTCGACCCGGCTGGGCCAAAGGCCGACGCGTGGTGGCAAAAGATGCCCTTAACAAAGGGCAAGACCCTGCTGCAAGGGAAACCTACGGCCTTTTTATGCCGTAATAGCACTTGTTGTCCACCGGTCAACGATCCCGTGTCGCTTTTGCGGGAGTTGAAAACTCAACTGATGCCGCCCCCGCCGGGCGGCCGATGATAGGTCAAGGGAGAAAATTCCAGGAGTATGCCCCAATACCTCGGCCCAAGGGTAAGATACCCGGATCAGGGAAATGGCCCACATACTCCCAGATGCAACGGATGGTAGCTCATGAAGCAATGTAAATTTGTTTTTTTCAGGTATCCACCGAGGCGCGTCACCGAGCAAATCGGTGTCGTTCTGGGCACGGCGATGATCCTGCTGGGACTTGTACCGCCGTGTCTCGCGCAGGCGGTCGAGACCCAGACGACCGCGGTTGGCCAACCCGGCGATCAAGGGCCCGCCTACACCAAGGTTACGCGGATCCCGGACGATGCGCTCGAACCGCGGCCCAGCACGCTGATCCTGCCCTCCGATCCACTGGGGGTGGACGAGGAACGCTTACGGCAATCCGGCGGGACGATTGGCTTTGTCCCCACCGAATCGCATCGTCTGCCGGAAGGTTACGTGGTCGCCGGTCGCACCGGACAAATTGAGGTTGAAGATAAATGGTTGATCGCTCATTTGGATGACGCCGAGGGTCTGCCCAAGGCTCCACCACTGCGTATACTCCCGAACCGGCAACTGTCTCTGATTGAGGCTATCCTGGCCCACGCGAAAGCATCGCCAACCTTCGTGATGACCGGCCGCATAACCGAATTCCAAGGGGTAAATTATCTGCTTTTGGATAACATCGTTGAGCAACCCAAGGCCGCCCCACCCGCGGAACCCGAAAAACCCGCGGTACCGGAACCCCCCGTGGGCGAGATGTCTTCACCGAGCCAGCCGGTCCGCGAACCCAGCCCGGAGGAGATCATCGGTGAGTTGATGAAGAAAAAACCTCTGCGCTCCGTCGTATTGCCGGGTCCGGCATCCCCCGAAACCGCGCCTGAAAGCCAGGCTCGTCCCAAACCGTCTGAACAGGCAGAAGCAGGCGCGACCACGGATAGTCTCCGCTGGCCGGAAAACACGATGTTGATCAACCGTAGTGGACGGATCATCCCCGCCGAATCGGGCTATATGCTTTCCTTCGAGGATCAGGGCCTCAACCCCAAGGACACCCCGATACGCCTTTTGCCCAATCGTATGTTAGAGACGGCCGTCGCCCTGTCCGCCGGCGGATCGAAGGGCGTCGTCTTTATCGTAAGCGGTGAGGTTACCGCCCATCGCGGCACGAATTATCTGCTGCTTCGCAAAGTGCTGGTCCGCCGTAATCTGGGGAATCTTCACTAATGCCTTTGATGATGAGTATTTCCGGCGTGCGGGGCGTTATTGGTGAATCGATGACCCCCACGTTGGCCGCTGAATTAGCCTGCGCGTTTGGGACTTATCTGGGTGGAGGAAAAGTGGTCGTCGGCCGCGACAGCCGCCCCAGCGGCATGATGATTCAACAAGCGGTCGTTTCCGGACTGCTGGCCACCGGATGCAAGGTTATATTGCTGGACGTGGCCTCCACGCCGGGCACCGCCCTGATGGTCCGGCGCCATGCGGCCGACGGCGGCGTGATGATCACCGCCAGCCACAATCCGGTCATCTGGAACGGCATCAAATTTCTCACCAGCGAAGGCCTCGCCCCCCCGCCGGAGCAGGCCAAACGTATTTTTGAGATCTACCACCAGCGACAATTCGCCTTGGCCGAGGTCGAGCGCCTCGCCGACGCCGTCGACGACGCTTCCACCGTTGACGCCCACGTAAGCGCCGCCTTGGCCCTCGCCAAACCCGAGGAAACCGCCGCTCGGCGGTATCGCGTCGTTCTCGATAGCGTGAACGGCGCCGGCGGGGCCGAGGGGATTATGCTCCTGGAAAAGCTCGGCTGCGAAGTAATTCCCATGAACATCGAGCCAAACGGCCGATTTGCCCACGTACCCGAGCCATTGGCCGAGAATCTCACCGACCTTTGCCGGGTTGTCCGGGAACACAAGGCCGACATCGGCTTTGCGCAGGATCCCGACGCCGACCGCTGCGCTATCGTGGACGAAACCGGCCGCTACATCGGCGAGGAATACACGCTCGCCCTGATGGCCAAATATCTGTTCGCGACGCGGCCCGGTCCGACGGCGGCCAACCTGTCCACCTCGCGAATGATCGACGATCTGGCCACAGCCGCGGGCGGGCCCTGTCGGGTATTTCGCTCGGCCGTCGGCGAGGCCAATGTCGTCGAGACGATGAAAGCCAACGGCTGCCGGTTCGGCGGCGAGGGCAACGGCGGGGTGATCGATCTGCGCGTCGGCCCGGTCCGCGATAGCCTCGTGGCCATGGCTTTGACCCTGCAACTGATGAGCCATAGCGGCAAATCCGTCAGCCAACTGGTCGCGGAAATCCCCCGGTACGTCATGATTAAGGAAAAAT
>CAZXSA010000058.1:0-22353 GCA_964642815.1 uncultured Planctomycetales bacterium
CCGGTATCATGCGAACGGTCTACGGACAGCATGAGCGCTTCAAGGAAACATATTTCTCGACGTATCCAAGTTTGTATTTCACCGGCGACGGATGTCGGCGGGATGAGGACGGCTATTATTGGATCACCGGTCGCGTGGATGATGTGATTAACGTCTCTGGACACCGGCTGGGAACGGCCGAAGTGGAGAGCGCTTTAGTCAGCCACGCCTCGGTGGCCGAGGCCGCGGTCGTCGGTTTCCCGCACGATATCAAGGGGCAGGGCATCTATGCCTACGTGACCCTGAAGGTCGGCCAGGAATATACCGAAGGCCTCAAGAAGGAACTGGTCAACCACGTGCGTAAGGAGATCGGGCCGATCGCCACGCCGGACGTGATCCACTGGGCCCCGGGTCTGCCGAAAACACGCTCGGGCAAAATCATGCGGCGGATACTGCGAAAGATCGCCGAGAATGAGCTGGATAAGATCGGCGACACTTCCACCCTGGCCGATCCCAGCGTGGTCGACAATCTGGTGAAGACTTACAAGCCGACAGGTGCGTAACGATAACAACGCGGGGTGGGGACCAGGCCCCACCCCGCGGTTTTGCAGATTACCTCTCCGGGCCCGGGCCGCAAACGCGTATCGATAGACGACATGAGTCGAGCAACCCTTGCCTGTTTCCCATCGTCAGACGGCAAGGGCTTCAAGTCAAATTTCATAAGGAGCATGCCTGTGAACAGTGAAACAACCCTGGGTAGTCAACCCGTCATGAATCGCTGGCTGGTCGTCGTAGGAGCTGTTTTCATCCAACTTTGCCTGGGGGCCATTTATGCATGGTCGGTTTTTACGCCGGCATTAACCGCCGTCCCCTTCGGTTTCACCAAGACACAGACCCAGGTGATTTTCTCGGTCGGACTGGCCACTTTCGCCCTGGTGATGATTCTGGCGGGTTTGTGGCAAGCCAAGGTTGGTCCGACACGGGTGGTCCGAATGGGTGGGATCGTGCTGGGACTTGGGTATATCGCGGGCGGGCTTGTCAGCATGCATTTAACGGGCCAGGCCGCGTTTTTCGGTCTTCTCGTCACCATCGGTCTTATCGGTGGCGCGGGCATCGGGATGGCTTATGTGGTGCCTATTGCCGTAGGCATACGCTGGTTTCCGGACAAGAAGGGCATGATCACCGGCCTGTCAGTGGCGGGTTTCGGATTCGGGGCTCTGATATGGATATATCTTGGCCAAGGGTTGCCCGATTGGACAGGCATCACCTGGGGCGGCCTGATAAAAAGCCTGGGGATCGGAAAGGTTTTCCTGATCTTCGGAAGCGTTTTTTTTATACTGGTACTTACCGGTTCAATATGGATGAAATATCCTCCCGAAGGCTGGCAACCGGCCGGCTGGGCGCCCCCGAAAACCGGGGCGGTGGCCGCGACAAGTGGAACGGCCATCCAACTCGATTGGTCGCAGATGCTGAAAACCCCGCAATTCTATATCTTATGGTTGATGTTTATTTTTGGGGCCCTCGCGGGTCTTATGATCATTGGCATCATCAAACTTTTTGGAATCGACGCCCTGGAAGCCAACGGTATGTCCATTGAAAAGGCGTCGTTGACGGCCGGCACCGCGATGGCTCTGTTCTTCGCCTTGGCCAACGGTTTTGGGCGGATTATCTGGGGAACCGTTTCCGACAAACTTGGACGTAAAAACTCGCTTGTCCTGATGATGGCCTTCCAAGGTATCGTGATGCTGCTTTTCTATTACATGGGCGGTACGGCGGCTTTACTTTATCTGGGGGCGGCCTTGGTGGGTTTTAATTTTGGCGGCAATTTCGCTTTATTTCCGGCGGCCACGGCCGATTTCTTCGGCAACAAAAACCTGGGCAAGAATTATGGGTGGATATTCAGCGCGTACGGCATAGGAGGCATCGTCGGGCCTATCATGGCCGGCAAATTCGGTGATGCGGTTGGCTCTGGTGGAGTGGCCGCCTGGCATCCCGCCTTTACCATCGCCGGAATCGCCTGCCTTGTCGCCGCGATCCTGGGGTTGATGCTGACACCGCTAAAGCCGAACAGCCCATCGACCTGATATTGGATGCCGATCCGTACAACCAAAAAACGAATTTGTGATGGTGCGGAGCAGGTTGGTGAGGGAGCGAGTGAGCAAGACAGGGAAGCAAAACCGGCGACAGGCTGTTAGACTGTTAGGCTGTTAGACTGTTAGGCTGTTAGACTGTTAGACTGTTAGACTGTTAGGCTCGCCACGGCAAGCTCGCCTCTGCGGAATTCCTGCCTACTGCCTACTAACCGCTACCCCCCTACCTACTGCCCGCTGCCTACTGCCCACTCGCCCACCCTCCTACTTTCCCCTCACTACTATCAACTTTCTTCTTGGTGTCCCCTGAATTCCTAATTCCTCACCCGTCGTTTGCTATTGTCTACCATCGGAAATCAGTAGTGACCCCTTTTACCACCTATAGGTGCGTCCCCGTTTCACACTCCAAAAACCAGGACGAAAACCCAAAACAAAAGCGAATTAAGTATGGTGTCCCCTGAATTGCCCCTTCTCGCAAGTTGCTTGGCGCATACCCTTTTTCTTCTCCAGCCATATTGCCAATATAACTACTGCCAAGAGGGGGGTAATACGAGCCAGTAAAGGAGGTTTTATACTAAATATATCGACACTAAAAATAAATACACATTCACCAACCACAACTTGGACTATACGCAAATACCACACGGATCCCAGTCGACACCCAAGCACACATAATGGATAACCAAACACTACCAACCATGGACACAGAGTATCAAATAAATAATTCATTTATGTATCCCTCATTCTAATTGCGACTCTTCACCTACCAAATATACAGCCAAAGGGGACGAGACACGACAACCCATCTACAACATACTCTGTGGCACAAATGGCTGCACTAAGGTCGTAGACCCTATTTGCAGCTGCTATAGCCGCATTTACATTTGGAGCGAAAGGAGCCGCTGCTAGTGCTGTTGCTAAGGCAGTCTCTGCGGCAGCAAGGCAATTTTTGTATGTCATGGCTGCTTGTGCCTCGCAAGCAGTTAACACCATCGCACCTGCCCCTTTTGCAATATTTTTTGCCTTTTTTCCAGGTATTATTTGTTTTCCTCCAGGTTTTCCTGCAGTTGGGGCCAATTCAGCCAATCCCCACAAATCAATACTATTACCAGGTGAATTACTCACAAAGTCATATAAGTTATCAATATTGACAGAGAAGTAAAAGTGACCATCAGATTCAAAGATCGACCACCAACCATTCCATGCGGCTAAATCCCCAAGATACCACTCCCCAATCGGATCTCTACTCATCCACCGACCAAGTCGGGGTGAATAGTACCGATATCCCCAGTAACCCAGGCCGGATTCGTCGAACCACTTGGTGGAGAAGCGGAAGGGGTTGGTATCGGCATATATGCCGCTGTATACGATGACATTGCCAGAGGGGTCGTACTCGTAGGTCGCGGCGGTGCTCTGATCGGATGCCTTCACCAACTGCCCGACATTACCGTTGCCGTCGTAGAAGAACCAATAACTGCCCTGATGGGTGCCGCTCATCTCCTCACTGGCAATTAGGCCACTGATACCACCGGCGCTATGAATGCCAGCGGCCCCTCCCTCGCGGTCGGGGTTCTGACCCGCCAGGCCGCTCATGTCCAGACCCCAGGTGTATTTGCGAAGCGTCTGGTTTACCGGATCGCTGTTGCCGTTCAGGACCATGATGACGTTCCACTCATCGTATACGAACCGTTCATGTGTTTGCTCGACCCATGTACTGCCGTTGTGGAGCGAATAAATCTTCTCCACCCGCCGGCCCATGTAATCATACTTGAACTCCAACTTCTTGTCCCCATTCTCCGGCGAGGACGCCGGGGCCACACCAATCAGGCGATTCTCTCCGTCCCAGGTGTAGGCATAGGTGCCGTCGGCCGTCATATTCCCGTCCCGGTCGTAGCTGAACGACTCGGTCGGATACGACGTATCCGTATACTGATTCAACGGATTGCGCGTGTACGCCGTCGGATTCTCCTCGTCGTCCAGCCTGTAGGTCGCCCGAGTGCGAAACGGGGACGCGGTTAGTTTCTAGGGCTTGCGACACCATTCACCTCGCGTTTCGGCCGGTCCTCGGATCGCAGCGCGTCCAGAACAGAAAAGAGGACGCTACTAATTCTCACTCCCTTTCACCTCTTCCGGATATTGCAGCGGCCACCCATGATCCGCCCTTCCACGTGCCGCCCTTTTACTTCATATACCCTCTAACGGAGCGAACGCATAGATTCCAGCCATCACGGCGGGCAATAGCCCGCCCTACGTCGCTTGACGGTCGCGGGTTTCAGAATGCCTGCCGGTTGTTGGGGGCAATCCTTTTTCGACCCTTGAGATAAAGCATACTGTAGAGCCAAGGGGTAGGCAAGAAAATATCGCCCGCATAGATGAAATTTTCATGTAACCTTGAGGAATGAAGCGGTCGGCCTGGGTCATCCGTGATTCCTCGCTCGGTGGCAGGCACAAACCGAAAACCGGCCCTGAAGGGGGCGTACTCGTCCGCGACGTTCCCGCTCCATCCGTCGATTCCGTCACGACCTCCCCTCGGCGGGTCCGTGACAGTTTAGGTGGGTGGGGCTGTACCGATTGATTCGCCGTTCATCGGTCCAAGCAGTCCAGACCATACCCTCAAAGCCTCCTTCGCTCCTGCCGGGGCCCGCCGCAGCGGGCAGGGAAAGCTATATCTTGCGCCCACGGGCTCCGCGTCGGGCGGCTATGCCACCCCATCGCTCCACTCGTAGCTACAAACCGGCGTTCCTTCGGAGCGAAAACCAGCCATCCTACCCCGGCGTTTCCATTATGAACCCCGTTTGGGTACTCCCAAAACCAATCCGGTATCGGGATTTGCGTTGACGGGCGGGGCAATTATAATTCGCAGCCGTGGATCTTGGATTCGCAACCCCATGAAAGGAGCGATCTTCCACGATCCACCCAGACTATGGATACATGCCCCAGCGCGGCGCGCGGTATCGTTGATAACTCCCCTGATCGGAGGCAGCTAATGGCGATCAAGAAGTTCGAGATTAGGGTTTACGGTATGCTTAAATTATTTATGGCCTGGGCGTTTCTGGCGGTTCCTCTGAGCCAACCAGCACCGGCTCAGGTTACCGATGCCGCGGAGGAGGAGGTGGAGGCGCCGGCGACGGAATCCAGCGAGGAGTCGACACCCCCCGCCGAGGAGGTCGAAACCCTTGACGAGGAAGCTCCTGGCCAGGACGCCACGCTTGAGCAGTTGCTATCCGATTACCTGCATTTCGCCCTGATCGGGCGTTTTGACGTGGCGGATAAACAATACGCCGAGACCCTGCTGACCCGCCCGGAGCTGAATCCCCTAAACGATGAAGCGGCCGACACCTTGGCCGCCTATACCGCGAAACATCAGAAGGCGGTTGAGACCCTGATCCTGCTGGTCAACAATGAACAGATCGGGGTAAACGCCCAAAAAATCCTGGGACTTATCCGCGAGGCTCATCGTCGGCAACGCATGAAACCTGACGGTATCAAGGCGAATTTGAAGCTGCTGGCCGGCGATCCGATGCAACAAAGCGTGGGGCTGGAACGGCTGATCGACTCGGGCGAGTATGCCGTGCCCTGGATGCTGCAGGCGTTGACCGACCCGAACCAGAAAGAACTTTATCCTTATATACTCAACGCCCTGCCCAAGCTGGGGCGTAATGCCATCAATCCGCTGATTGCGGCTCTGCCGACGCGAAATGCGGTGGTTCGGCTTGCCGTCATCGAAGCGCTGGGAAAGCTCGGCTATACCCAGGCCGTACCCTATCTTCAGTTGATCGTTACCGAGCAAAAGGAGGATACACCCACCCGCAATGCGGCGGCGATCGCCATCGAGCGGATTTCCGGGGGGCGGCCGGAAGTGAAGAAGGCGTCGGCCATTCAACTGTTCAACGATCTGGCGGAGCAGTATTACCGGGAAACCGATACGGTCATCCCCGACCCGCGCGAGGACAGAGTCAACGTCTGGGTATTCCGCGACCAAACGGACCCCCGCGAGGATCCGGTGGCGCCCATCGAGGTGCCCCGAGCCATTTACGGCATGGTCATGTGCATGGATTGCTGCGAGGCATCGCTTCGACACACCCCCAACCAGCCCACGATCCTGGCCTTGTGGTTGGCGGCCAATTTCCGACGGGAGGCTCGGCTGGGCATGGATGTTGAATCGGAGGAGCCGAATGAGGCCGCCGCCCTTGATCGCACGCGACCGGAAGGGTTTTTACGCAGCATTTATTACGCCCGTATCGCCGGTCCGCGGTATAGCCAGATCGTCTTGCGTCGAGGCCTCGCGGACAAAGACCGCGACGTGGCTCTGGGAGCGGTCGCGGCATTGAACGCCACCACCGGCCCCGTGACCCTCGTGGAGCCGATCGATTCGCAAGGAATGAGCCTCGCGGAAGCCCTGTGGTTCCCGGACATCCAGGTTCGGATCAAGGCGGCCTTGGCTTTGGGCAAAATGGCTCCGCGTGTCGAGTTCCAAGGTGCCGGCGAAGTGGTGCCCACTCTGGCGACCGCCCTGACCCTTACTGGAACGCGGTATTACCTCGTGGTGGATCCGCAGGCCGAGACTCGCGAGAGCATACAAAGAGATCTGACGGCCGCGGGGGCGACGGTGCTGGCGGCGGAACAATTGACTTCGGCCCTCGACCAGGCCCGTCGACAATTGTCTCATCTGGACGGCATTTTTATCGCTACGGATATCGACCGCCCCAAGCTGATGGAAGCGGTTCGGCAATTGGCCGGCGATAAGCGTTTCGGCTTGGCTCCGATCGTCCTGATGATCAAGCAAGGCGGCGCGGAAGCGGCTAATCGCGTTATCGAAATGGATCGGCGCGTAGGCAGTGTTCTGATGCTGACCGCGGACGGTAAGCCGGAACCCGATTTCGCCAAACTGCTCCTGCAGGAAAGGGATAAGATATCCGCGCGCTATGGCTATACCGAACTGTCGCCGGAAACCGGTCTGGAACTGGCCTTGAAAGCCGCGGAAACCCTGCGTGATTTGGCTCTGAGCCAGGGCCGACACGTGTGCGAGGTCATGACGGCCCAGGGGGCTTTGCTGGCGGTTCTGAGCCACTCCTCGGAGGAACTTCGGGAAGCGTCCATCGGCGTACTGGCTTTACTGGCTTCGGCCGAAGCCCAGCAAGGCATTGCCCGGGCGGCCTTGGACAGCGAATCCAGCGAGTCGTTGCGAGCCAAGGCCTTTTCGGCCCTGGCGGATTCGGCCCGCCGTTTCGGTCCGTTGTTGGATTCACCCACGCTCGATGCCGTGCTCAAAACCGCCTTGCGGGATGAAAACGTGGCCTTGCGGACCGCGGCGAGCAAGGCGGTCGGGGCCATGAACCTTCCGGGACCGCAGGCGGCCGAGATCATCCTGAACGCGAAATCGTAGCGGTGTTTATATCCGTGGCTTGAAGGCCAGGGCTTGTTCCTGCGACCAGACGCCGGGGATGATGGTGTTGCATTTCGGGCAACGGCCGTCTTGAATACGGTTGCTGACCACGCGGAAACCTATCCGGCGGATCAACTCCTCTCCACATGCATGGCAACGGGTGTTTTCGCCGGGATGACCGGGGATGTTACCCGCATACACATAATGTACCCCGGCATCGAGAGCGATTTGCCTGGATCGCTCGATGGTGGCTACCGGGGTAGCTGGCAGATTGGTGACGCGGTACGTCGGATGAAAACGGGTGAAATGCATGGGTATGTCGGGACCAAGATTTTTCACGACCCAGGCGCTCATGTCTCGAATCTCGTTCGGTGAGTCGTTCAGGGTGGGGATGATGAGGATGACCAGCTCGAGCCAGATACCGATGTCCTTGAGCGTTTCCAGCGTTGTCAGCACGGGGCGTAAGCGCCCGGCACACCATTTGCTGTAAAATTCCTCGGAAAACGCCTTGAAATCGATCTTCACGCCGGTCAGGTGGCGGCTTAGGCGGCGCATCGGTTCTTCCTGAATATATCCATTGGAAATCATGACGCTGCCCAGTTTCTTTTCCCTGGCCAGGGCGGCGGTGTCATGCATGTATTCATAAAAGATAACCGGCTCGGAGTAGGTATAGGCGAGGGTCAGGCAACGATGCGTCCGGCAAAGTTCGATTAACCGCTCAGGGGTGACGACCGTACTCGGTACCTGCTCGGGTCGAAACTGGCTGATTTGCCAGTTCTGGCAGAACTTACATTCGATATTGCAGCCGGCGGTGGCCAGGGAATACGCGCCGGTTCCGGGCAGATAATGAAAGAGGGGTTTCTTCTCAATGGGATCAGCGTTCCGGGAGCACAGTGTCCCATATACCAGCGTCTGGTATTCGCCACCCTGATTTTCCCGTACGCCGCAATAGCCGCGCTCGACATCCGCGACCTCGCACTCACGAGGGCAGAGTTTACACAACACCCTTCGCTCCGGCCGTTTCTCCCAGAACATGGCTGGATGACGGACGACGCCTTCCAGCACCGGGCCGGCCGGCCGGCTGGTAACAGCGACATCCTGGCTCCATGCATATGCGGTGCCGAAAGCACAGGCCACACAACCCAGGCCGGCTTGAAACAAATCCCGCCGCGTTGGACATGGCTGGTTATTTTCGAGGCCGCCCATTCTACACCTCGATGCGCTCGATTTTACTCAGATCGGCCGTTCCCATGCCTCGCGCGGCGACCGTCGCAATATGCACGGCAGGCCGGTGGTCGCGCGCCAGAGGTTTCAAGCCCTTGTCCGCCCGTTGCTTCTCCAGGATATCCGCGCCGACCGCATCGACGGCCACGACATCATGGCCAACGATCAACCCGCTAAAGGGCCATACATAATCCTCGTGCCGTTGCGGGCCGGCGTTATATTGCGCCGTAAGCGCATCGCAAACGGTCAGTTTCCATTTCGGGCGTATGTAACGATGCCCCGCCACGTCGGCGATATAGGGATCACAATTCTGTTCGTGATATTTGTTGGGGTTATGAATCGCCCCGTACCAGTTCTTCAGACCGAGCGAGACCCCGGCGAGATTGTGGTCCTTGAGGACAGGTACGCAAATCAGTTTATCCACCTGCTCGGCAACGATGCGGGAAAAGCACGATCCGATTTCGCCACTGATTTCGATGTTGGGCAGATAACCGCTGCCGTAGCGTTCCGCGTCCGTTCCATAACAGCGCACCCCGTCACCGGACTTGTTGATTTTGAAACCGGCCTTGGCTAGTTCGACGTCGAAACGGTCCCAGATGATGATATTTTCCGGACGAACACCTGCCCGGCGCAGACCGGCCACGATCGCGTTGACCACCTGCGGTCGCGTGGAGAACCCCAGAGTATTGACTTTAATCCCGACACGATCAGCCGAGCCGAACAACCGCCGCCAGGCCAGGAGAGGATCTTCCACTCCAAACAACTTCTGCATCGAGGCGTCCAGCATTCGGCTCAGCAGATCCTGATGTTCGTCCAATTTCCCGCGAGTGAGTTTTTCGTCCCGGGCGATAGCTACCCGAGCCGGTACATCTATCGGAATTTCATCGGCTGAAGCGGGTCGCCATTTGCCTGCAAGCAAACAACCCACCGTGGTAGCACTTCGAGAGATGAACTGGCGTCGGGTGTGGCGTGTCGGCATCATCAACCCCCTGTTCCGGCCGGCAATCATGGTCCCCCGTCAGGCGTCGGTTCGCCGAAAACCTCCGCTTCAAACGAGTATATCGCGGCTTCGGGGCGATTCCAAGCATTGCTCGGCAAACCGGCTTTGCCGCAAACCATCTGGAGAAACATCGCCCGCGTCCATCCGCGCTCATAAGCCACCTGAGGAAGCAAGACGCCCCGGTACGGCCCCAGCTCGATGAGCAGGCCGTCGCGTCCGATGACGATGTCGTCGGTTTTTTCCACGCGTCTCATCGGGGTCAGATGGCTGATCTCGAAATGAATCTGTTCCAATTCCGATACGGTCACCGGGTTACTTTGAAAACGTGAATCCTGGCAGGCACTGATGGCATTGTGGATGACGGCCGCATACAGCGGGCCGTCGGCCGCCATGTTGCCGATGCAGCCGCGGAGTTCACCTTTATTCTGCATGGTCACGAAGCAGGCTCCCGGCGCCCTGAGATTCGCGGATAACTGATCGGGTAATACTTTGGGCGGTTCGTGACCGCTAAGAAACGCCTCCGCCGTTTGACGGGCCAGCCGAAGCAATTCGGCGCGTTCCACATCGGTAAGTTTTTGGGGGCGAGGGATATATGCGACAGATAGATAACTGACGCTGTTGCTCCAATCGCCGGTTTGCCGGCCGGAAGTATCGGCGGCGGCCTGAGTACCTTTCGCCCCGCCCCGCATGGATAAAATACGCAAAAGCAGACGGATCGGCTCGCGACCGCAGATGGTGTCGTGGGTATCGGCCAAATGTTTGACGAAGCCGTCATAATCACAATGAAGGAGCGGAGCCGCGGCCTTCTTCAATAATTCGTCCAGCTTTTCAGGTATATCCCTGTCGAAAGGGGTGTAATTAAAATTCGGACCAAAATGGGTGAAGTCGCTGCTGGCGACCAGCAAGGTGTTCTGGTCCACGAAAGGTAATAGAGTTTGAGCAACCGCGGCGCATTCCTCATCGGAAAGCTGGCCGACATAAAGAGGCACCAGCCGGAAATCCTTCACCACTTTCTGAAGATATGGAAGCTGAAGTTCGAGGGAATGTTCGTCGTAATCGATTCCCGGCCGGCTTTGAAAAAATTTTGTCTTGAGCAGTTTATCGATAACCGGCCGATCGACGGGCACCTCGCCGAGGGGCGTTTTGAACGCCGAATATGCACCGGTAACATCCACCCCTCGATAGGAAGAGGCATTTCGGTGACTGAAGGCTAATACCATCACCCGCTCAAACTTTTGCCCTTCGAGACAACGGTAGGCCGCGGCCGCCACCGGCCCGCTGAACCGATAGCCGGCATGGGGGGCAATGATCGCCATCGCTCGACCCTCTATTTTCGGGGGCTTGGCTTCGGCAAGAAATCGATCGATCAGGGCGTTCAATTGCGTGGGCGAGGAAGGATACCAGTTAACGGCGCTATAGGCCTCGCGAACCGTCCGGGGTTCCTCGGCGGTAACCGTCGCGACGGCGGCCGTCACTAAAATCCCTGAAACAACCGCAGTGTGAAGTCCTGTTTTTCTCATGGGAGCTCTCCTGCCATGATGTTCCGATGTAGTTTACCATAAGTATGCCTCAACAGGCAGAGCAGGCTGTACAATGCCGACGGTATCCAGAGAGGACTTGATGATGAAGATACTTGCCCTTGAACCTTACTATGGCGGAAGCCACCGGGCGTTTCTGGACGGCTGGGCGGCCCACAGCCGGCACGAATGGACCGTCCTGGGTCTGCCGGCCTTCAAATGGAAATGGCGCATGCGGCACGCCCCGATGACTTTCGCCGATCAGGTACGCGATCGGCTTGCCGCTGGTCGCCGTTGGGATCTGCTTTTCTGCTCGGACATGCTGAACCTGGCGACTTTTCGCGGATTGGCCCCGGCAATGGTCCGCAATCTGCCCGTGATCGCGTATTTTCACGAAAACCAGTTGACCTATCCGCTACGTTACGAGAGTGACCGCGATTATGAATTCGTTCTGGCCAACTTGACCACCGCCCTGGCAGCCGAGGTGGTCTGGTTCAACTCCGCCTTTCACCGGGATGTTTTCCTGACGGCGATTCCCGGTTTTCTTCGCCGGATGCCGGATCATCAGCCCGTCGATATCGGCGAGCGCATCGCCGCGAAAGCCCAGGTTTTCCCGCCGGGGATCGACGAATTCCCATCGCGCGGCCTGCGCCCACCCGGCCCGTTACATATTCTCTGGTCCGCCCGTTGGGAACACGATAAAAACCCCGAATTGTTTTTCGAGGCCCTGGATATCCTTAAATCCAGGAATGTCCCATTCCGTTTGAGCGTGCTCGGGGAGCAATTTCGCGACAGTCCGGTAGTATTCGGACAGGCCCGCGAACGATTCCATGAGCATATTCAACGCTGGGGATTTCAAGCGGATCGGGCGGATTACACGCGGGCATTAGGGGAGGCCGACGTGGTGGTATCCACCGCCGGGCATGAGTTCTTCGGGATCAGCGTGCTGGAGGCGGTCGCCGCCGGTTGTTTTCCGGTCTTGCCTCCGCGCCTGGCTTATCCGGAAGTGTTTCGAGCCACACCCGATACGAACACAAGCGATTTCTTTTACGCTGGAGACGCCAAATCCTTGGCCGAAAAGTTGGCGGAACTAGCAGAGCGTTTGGCCTATGGTAACTTGTGGGCCGGGGATCCGGACCGTGGGCGGTGCCTGACGGGTACCTATGCCTGGAAAAACCGGGCCTCGTCCATGGACGCGGCCATCGATCCCTTGGCCATAGCCCGAGCGAGAAAAAATAACTTTTGAAAAAAACGATAACGCCGGGCGTCCGCCGGACTTGTACTTTCTGTCGCTTCCAAGTAATCTAATAGCCTTCAAGAGCGGGTCGGCCACCCGGCCAGCCCGTCCAGTAAACCCTCGAAGCCGACGTAGCTCAGCGGTAGAGCACAGCTTTCGTAAAGCTGGGGTCGTGGGTTCAAATCCCACCGTCGGCTTATTTTATTCATTTTCCCCAAACCCCCTCATTACCCCGAACCGCATGGAATACTCCCGAATCGTCATTATTTTTTCCCCTTCGCGCGCTGGGCGGCGAAAAAAAGGCTGAGCAATTCGGCACAGGGGTCGGCTAAAACACCATGAGTTACCTCCACCCGATGATTGAGTCGCCCCTCCTCGACGATGTTGTAGACCGAACCGCAGGCCCCCGCTTTCGGATCAAACGCGCCGAACACCAGCCGGTCCACGCGGGCCAAAACGATCGCTCCCGCGCACATCACACAGGGTTCCAGGGTCACATACAGAGTGCAACCCTCCAGCCGCCAGGAACCCAACGCCGTCGCCGCCGCGGTCAGGGCGATCATTTCGGCATGGGCCGTCGGATCCTGAAGCAACTCGCGCTGGTTATGCCCGCGGCCGATGATCGTACCTCGACGGACGATCACCGCTCCGACCGGCACGTCCTCGCTTTCGAGGGCTTCCTTGGCCTCGGCCATTGCCCGGCGAATCATGCTTTCGTCGAACTGATAATCGTGCTGGTCCGTGAGACTCATCGCCACCGCCATTTTGGAAAAGAGCCGCACCCGCCAAGGTTATTGAGCCAGCTTGTCGATATCCGCAACGATGGCTTTGATCCGGCTTGTCGCATCGGCTTGGGCTTTGGACAGGTCTTCGCCCGGCGTACGGGTGAGAATATAGAATTTAATCTTGGGTTCCGTTCCACTCGGACGCGCGATCACCTTGCTGCCGTCAGCCAGGCTGAACATCATCACGTTACTGGCCGGCAAATCGTATTGTTCGATCAGATCGTTTGTGCGGATATCCCGGTTTTGGCCGGTTTCGAAATCCGCGGCGGCCACTACCGTAACCCCACCCAGCGTTTTCGGCGGATGAGAACGGAAATTATCCATCATCCTCGCTATTATGTCGGCCCCCTCCCTGCCCGGCAGCGTGATATTCCTGGCCCCTTCCTGGTAGTAACCGTAACGGCGGAATAAATCGGTCAACACCGCGTGCAGCCCTTTGCCCTCCGCGGCGAAGACCGCGGCCATCTCCGCGATGTACGCGCTACTGGTCACCGCATCCTTGTCTCGAACGAAAGTGGCGGGCATATAGCCGTAGCTTTCCTCGGCCCCGAAGATATACGTATGGCTCGGCCGCCCGGCCCGGCGGGCCTCCTCGAATTGCCCTACCTTCTGTCCGATCCACTTAAAACCGGTTAATACTTCTATTACCTCGGCCCCATACGACCGAGCAATGTCCTTCATCATGCCGCCGCTGACCACGGTGGTAACCAAGGCCGCGTCGGCCGGAAACGTCCCATTTCGCTTGCGCTGCTCGCAGATGTAGTACGTCATCAGAGCGGCGATGCGATTACCGGTCAGCAGCTCAAAATCCCCGTTGGGTCCGCGTACGGCTATACCCACCCGGTCGCCGTCAGGATCGGTGGCGATCACCAGATCAGCTCCCTCGCGGCGGGCCAGCTCGATTCCCAGATTCAAAGCCGCCCCCTCCTCCGGGTTGGGCGAGTGGACGGTGGGAAAATCACCGTCGGGGACCGCTTGCTCGGGAACCTCAATAACCTGCGCGAACCCCCGGCGGCGCAAGGCCTCCGGAACCAGTACGCCGCCCGTGCCATGCAGGCCGGTAAAGACGATTTTGAGGTCGCGGCCGTGCTTGCGGCATAATTCGGGCTGAAGACATGAAGCTTGCACCTGTTGCAGAAACGCTTCGTCCACTTCCCGCCCCGCCGTCCTGAGCAACCCCTTCGCCCGAGCCTGCTCGGGTTCCATCACTCGCACCCTGCTGAAACCGCCGACCGCCCGGACTTCTCGGATGATATTTTCATCATGGGGTGGCACGACCTGCACGCCATCGGACCAGTAAGCCTTAAAACCGTTGTATTCCTTTGGATTGTGGCTGGCGGTAATCACCACGCCGGCGGCACAACCCAGATGCCTGACGGCGAACGATAGCTCCGGCGTGGGACGTAAAGACTCGAACAAATAGGCCGTGATCCCGTTGCCGGCCATCACACAGGCGGTACGCAAGGCGAAGGCATCACTCATCCGCCGACTGTCCTGGGCGATGACTACGCCCGCCTGTTTCGCTTGCTCACCTTGGGCGGCCACATAGTTGGCCAGCCCCTGGGCCGCGGCTCCCACCGTGTAAATATTCATTCGGTTCAGCCCAGCTCCGATGAGGCCGCGCATCCCCCCGGTCCCAAACTCCAATTCGCGATAAAACCGGTCGGTCAACTCCTTTTCATTACCGGCGGCCAGCAAGTCCCGAACCTCGCGCTTATCCGGCTCGGCGATGGAGATATCGTCTAACCACGCATCGACGGCCGCTTTTACCAACATATCCATTTTCTCATACCCTCATATCCGCCGACCATCCCGCTCATGCGGTCATGTCCGCGTTGATATTCAATTCCCTCGCGAAATAGGCGATGGTGTGGCGCAGACCTTCCTCAAGCTCAATCCGTGGCTCGTAACCCAGCAGTTTTCGTGCCCGGTTCAGGTCCGGTCGGCGACGCACCGGATCGTCCTGGGGCAAGGGTTTATTCACCACATTAAGCTTGCGACCAAGCAGTTTCTCGATACAGGTCACCAGTTCCAGCATCGAGATTTCCTTATCGTTTCCCAAATTGATCGGGCCGGAATGATCGCCGTCCATCAGTTTGAACAGGCCATCGACCAGGTCGCTGACATAGCAAAAACTGCGGGTCTGGCCGCCGTCACCGTAAACCGTCAGCGGTTCACCGCGCAGCGCCTGACAGATGAAATTGCTCATGACCCGGCCATCATCGACGGACATGTTCGGTCCGTAGGTGTTGAAAATGCGGGCGATACGGATGTCCACCTTGTCCTGCCGGTGATAATCGACGGCCAGGGTCTCGGCCACCCGTTTGCCCTCGTCGTAGCAACTGCGCACGCCGATCGGATTGACGTGCCCCCAGTAATCCTCCGTCTGCGGATGGACCTCCGGGTCTCCGTACACCTCCGAGGTGCTGGCCAGAAGGATCCGCGCCCGCGTCCGCTTGGCGACGCCCAGCATCCGCCATGTTCCG
Organism: uncultured Planctomycetales bacterium; assembly: GCA_964642815.1. GTDB lineage: Bacteria > Planctomycetota > Phycisphaerae > UBA1845 > PWPN01 > JAAYCU01. Next base: position 15,705 of record CAZXSA010000058.1, read on the forward strand.
ATAACATTCGTCTTGATCGTCTTAACTGGATTCTGCTGATAATGCACCGGGCTGGCCGGACAGGCCAGATGAAAAATCCGGTCCACTTCAAGAGTTATCGGCTCGATCACGTCATGCCGAATAAACTCGAAACGCCCGCTGCTTATCAGCTCCTGATAGCGCTGCCCGAAATTCTCCCGTCGGCCGGTAAAATAATTGTCCAGACACAAGACATGGCAGCCGTGATCGAAAAGGCGCAGGCATAGATGTGAACCAATAAAACCCGCTCCACCGGTGACCAGGACTACTTCGCGGCTCATAATCGATCCTCGCTTCGATATGCCCGGCGGCCAACATGTACCGCGCTCAACCGCTTTTTCCGCCCGACGGTAAATATATCGTCTCATAAACGAAACGTCGAGCTATTATCGTCCGATTTCCGGTCGAAATGCAGCGAATCATTCGCAAGGATTTGGCTGTCGCACCAACAATTCGTATAGTATACGGAGGGAGAATGGCGCCGTACAAACGGCCGGAAAATCCGCGCGAAGGGGACCATGCAAGAAATCAAGGCCATATTCCACGTGCATAGCGATTACTCCGACGACAGCAACCTGTCCGTCGAGCGACTCCGGGAATTGTCCTTGACCAAGAACATTGGCTGCCTGGCGATCACGGACCATGATACGATCGAAGGCGCAAGAAGGCTGGCTGACCGGGCCGGGCACAACCCGCGGGTCATCATCGGCCAGGAGATATCCACCACGGGCGGGCATCTGATCGGCTTATTCCTGGAGCGCCGCGTGGAACCCGGACAGTCTCCGCGACAAACCGCGCAAGCCATTCGCCGACAAGGCGGGTTGGTCGTCGTTCCCCATCCTTTCAATCTCTTGTTTGGATGCAGTCTCGGCCGGCAGGCGCAGGAAATCGTGGACCTGATTGATATCGTGGAAATTCAGAATGCGCAGAATCTGTTACCCATCGCCAACTGGCGGGCCGAACACTTCGCGCGTCGGATCGGTCGGCCGGCGATCGTCGGTTGTGACGTGCATCACGGCGAGCGGATTGACGCCTGCCATTTTCGCATTCCGCCTTTCGAGGGCCCCCAAGGTTTTCTGAACGCCCTCTCTCGGGCAATCCTGATCAAAGGCCGACATCCCTTGAGCTATTTCGCCGAGACCGCATGGGTGCTCATGCGTCACCGTTTGGGTCTGGGAGCGCCACCGAATTACGGGCGGAACTGCTCCTTGGAGCGAGGCTCATCGGCTCCGCTCCGTCAAACGCCTTAGGGTATCGACGCGGACCGCAAGGCCGATGAGACTCTACACCATCCGAATCCGGGTCTGACCCACGCATGAGGCCGGGCGCCCACAGGCATACTCACTTCGATGGCGACGTCGCGGGCCCGCTTCCCTTGTCGATCAGCGAGTCCAATTGTTGACTAAGAGTTTCCGCGAGGTCGGCCTTGGCTCCGATGACAACATCCTGGACCACGCCGTCCCGTCCAACAACAACCATGGTGGGGAAACTCACGACCTTATACTTGTCTCTTCCCGTGGCGTTTTTCTCGTCCTTAACCAGTTCCAGCTTCGCTCCCAGGGAATTCATCACTTCAGTCACTTGTTCAACCGTAAATTCCGTGCGCATGGTCTGAACCATGTTGACGAAGCGGACGCCCTTGGCCTCGTAGGTTTGTCGCACTTTCTCCACCTGCGGAATTTGCCTCTTGCAGTAGCCGCAGTTCGCGGCCACGAAATTCAAAATCGTGGCTGGATGGTTGGCGAAATCCTTGCTGGTAACGTCCTTGCCGTCCAGCGTTTTCACGGCAAATTCCGGGGCGGGTTTGCCCTTCAACTCCATGGCCGGCCGCGCGGAAGCCGCCCCCTGAGCCGGCCGCTGGGCGGCCGCAAGCACCGCGGTCAGATTCGGGATCGGCATGTCCGCGAGCAAAGAGTTCAACTGGACCTGCATGCTGAAATCCAAGTACGTCGTCCCCTCGTTGACCGCTACGACCTTCCCATCTCGACCAAGGACAATCATGGTCGGGTATTGCTTCACGTTGAACAGTTGACCGAGCGAATTTTCCGCATCACTCGCCACGTCGCCCTCGATCCGCGACCGTTGGGCCAGGGCCATCAGCTCCTGCTCCTCGATCTTGCCCTTGCTCGATGTTTGATGAACATAAATGAAACGAACCCCTTTATTTTCATAGGCCGGACGCAGTTTCTCGACCATGCTTAACTGCTGCTGGCCCGCGGTGTCATTGAAAGATACCAAATTAAGCAGCGCGATGGCGCCGATCAGGTCGGTATTGCTTATGGTCCCGCCCCGCGTCGTCTTCAAGCTGAACGAAGGCGCCGGCAGCCCCAGAAGTGCTTGCGGGGTCGGACGAGCGATTGGGCGGGTTATCCGACGAACCGGAACCGTTATAACCGATTGTTCCAGATCGTCCGTCTTCAACGCGATCACTCGTCCCTCGGGTGGCGGCACATAATCGTGGGGCATTTTGACCTGCACGAAATATGTCTTCCCTTCGATCTGGGGTTTGACTTCGAGTTGCAGGGTCGCGTCGTCGGTGGTCGCCTCAAGGAGTTTGACCGGCTGCTGGCCGTTATTGGTAAAATTGATGATCCGCGAGACGATCTGGCTTGGCTGATTCGGCTGGCCGGACTTATCCTGAAGCAGAAGCGCCGATGGAGTCACCTCCAAACGAGGCGGCACCTTGGCAAAAAGCTGTATCTGAATATTCTTCTGGGCCTCGAAATTCGTGGTCAGGACGGCTTGTCCTTTTATAATGCCCTGGTTGAGAGGGGGAACGGTGGATACTTTGAGTTGAAATTCCCGGCCCCGCTTCGTCTCGAACAGATCCAGTTTAAAACCGGCCGGAACCTGGGCCGGGTCAAAGGTGATTTCCAGCGGTTGTTCCACGTTATTGACGAGAGTAACGATTTGTTCATGTGGCTGCTGATCGGTAATGGCCGGAAAACTAACGTAGCTCGGCGTTGCCGTCACATACCATTTGCACTCTCCGGTAAGAGTTAGGCTCGTCACCGGTGATACGGGATCGTTGGTGTGAATCTGTACGGTCTTGGAATACTGTCCGACCAGTTTGCTGGTGATCATCTGGAGGGGAATCTCGCCGGATTGGCCCGGTTCCAGTCGACTCGGGTGCTCGCCCACCGTCGTGCAGGATCCACAACCCGGCGTAATCCGCTGGATTTCCAGGGGAGCATCACCGATATTGCTGATCTTGCATACGTATTTAAGCTCCTGATCGATCCAGGTCGTGCCAAAATCGTGCGTTAGTCTGTCCAATTTAATTATCGGTCGGGGGCCGGTCACGGTCGGCGCTGCTCCCGTGCCCTCGCCGGCTTGCTGGGCCATTGCCGCGCCCGCCCAAAGCCCGACCAACATCAAACTTAAACTTCGTCGGAACACCGTGGGCGCGCCCTGCGTCCGGGTAAATCCCGCCCGGTTTCTGTAAAACAATCGCACAGTCATCATCGTTACTCCAAAATCAACGAAACCAGCATCTCAAGTACGAACCACTGATCGGCTAAACAAGCATGGCCTCATTAAAACAAGCCTGCGCCAAAGTCATCCTCCTCCGATTCATCTTTCGGGGAATAAGTCGGTCGGGCATGGTCCACTGAAGACGATTCCCTCGACCCGCGGGAGCTTTCGCCGCCGTCGCCGGCCACCCGCTCCGGTCGCGTCACGGGGCGGTTCTGATCCACCTTTGGAACCCGCTCCACCGAGGCCACGGATGCCTCCGCGGACTTTTCCCGGCGCGGTAACGGCGGGGGCGGCGGCGGGGCCGCCTCGAAATCGTCATCCCCCGAATCGTCGACGGTAAAGCCCGTCGGTCTGCGATGATCGTCATGTTTGCGCCGCCGACCTTCGGCGTCTTTTTTAAGATCGGCGATCAACTCGTTGTAGTCACTGAAACTGTCCTGGTTTTTTCGCGACGGTTTGGTATCGGCTGCCGGCTCGACAACGGCGGCCTCCGGGGTTTCGAAATCGACATCGTCATCCTCGTAATCATCCTCGTATAATTGCGGTTTGTAGTCCGGCGACTTGGACCGCTCGAGTTCCGCTTGATAAGCCTCGATCAATGCTTTTTGAATCCGCTCCCGACATTCGGAATTAATCGGATGGGCTACGTCCGCGTGCAATTTGGCCCGCCCCTGGGCGTCTCGCGGAGCTCGATTTTCCCGTAACCTGGCCCCGCACTCGTTACAGAATCGGGCTTTCAAATGGTTCTTATAGCCGCATCGCGGGCAACGATCGGCCAGCTTTCGTGAAGGCATGGCCACGAAGGGCCCGTTCATTCCATCGATGATCTTCAAATCCCGAATGACAAAGTCGCCATCCAGGGTAATGCTGCAAAAAGCCTGCAATCGCTCCCTGGATTTTTCCACCAGCTTGACGCGAACTTCACTGATTTCCATTGGGGTCACCTCCGAGGTAAACCATAGAGCCACGCCCCCGCTCGTACATCCGCGGAGGAGAATCATTTTCTTCGTGGCCCACGGGCCGAACTTCCGTACCATCCCCCGCGACAGGCTGAACCACGCGCGTGGTCACATCGAGTAACCCGCCTACCCGCCGGGCAAAGGATTCCGCTTCCTCCCGTTCGTCAAAGGCGGTAAAAAAGGTCGATCCGCTGCCCGAGAGGCGTACCGGACGATTCGCCGTGCGCTCCGCCCGGTCCATCAGTTCCCGCAAGGCGGGACAGACCTTCATCGCCGCCATTTCCAGCATATTAAACGTTTGACGCATCCACTCCACCGCGTCAGACACCCCCGCGGGCACGGCCGGTCCCGCCTCGACCGGGCAGGACTCCGCCCGCCAGGCCTGATACACTTCCGCCGTGGAAATCCCCCAGCCCGGCAGCATCAGCACCACCCATCCCCGCCACGGTAGTTCCACCGGCTGAACCAACTCGCCACGGCCGCGGATAACCGCCGAACCGCCCACTAGAAAAAACGAAACATCACTGCCCAGTTCCGCGGCCAGATCCAGAAGACGCGGCCGTGGCCAATTCAAGCCCCAGAGTTCATTCAAGGCCGCCAAGGTCATCGCCGCATCCGAACTGCCGCCTCCCAGCCCCCCACCAACCGGCACATACTTGCTCAGCCGACAGGAAACCCCGCGGGCTTGGCCGCTCCGCTCCGCCAGTAATCGCGCCGCCCGCAAAACCAGATTCGAGGCGTCGCCGGGTAAGTCGGGATCGCTACATTGCAAAGTGATCTTCGTGTCAGAACGTGGCGCGAAAGACAATTCATCGCTTACGCTTACGGTTGAAACCAGCGACTCGATCTCGTGAAACCCGTCCGCCCGCCGCCCAAGTACGCGGAGGTTCCAGTTGATCTTGGCGGGGGCGATTCGCCGCACGATAGGATCGGGGCCCCTCGCCCCGCCATCCGTCGCTCGTTCATCAATCCGCATCAGGCCATCCATCGAATCAACCTTTACGACCCTCGGCCTGGAACCCATTAAAACCATTCGGGCAAAACCGGGAACTCGTCACGGACTGAACCACCGATAGGGATAGCCGGAAACGGATTCCCCGCACAGGGTGGCGCAGGCGGTCAACCGATGGAGACGTACGGAGAGGCTCCGCGATGCTCTCATGTATTCGTCGGTTACGGTCAGACCCAAACACAAGGGGTGAATTGCCCTGCATAATAACTCGCCGATGGTGCTTCGCATGATGCTTTCCCGGTGCCCAAATCTAATTAGCAATATTATTTTACTGTGTCCGATAAAGCTGTCAACCCCGTTTCCCACCGACACCTTAATCGAATAGGCATGGAGGTTCACTGGGGGAACCAGCTTCCGATTGTACCGCCGTCGCCATTTTTCTCCCGCCGATCATGATACTATCGGTCTGATCGGCTTATTCGTCCCGCTCGCGACACAGTCTTGCCCGACCTGACAGCCGCGGCACCCGACACCTAAACGTAAATTTTTATGGGGTGGATAGGGCATCCCGCATTATTTTACTCATTCCCACCCCTTTCCAACCCGATTTCCAGAATGAATCCGTCGTTCGCTTGCGAAAGGAAAGAAGATTCTTTCATGCCCATTACCGTGATATGCCCGAATCTTCGCTGCCGAAGCGTCCTGCAGGTTCCGGATAATGCCCGGGGCAAAAAAGTCCGTTGCGGACGCTGCCAGAAGAACTTTCTCGTCCCGGCGGCTCCGCAAGCTCCGACCGGCCCCAAATCCGCTCCGGCCAAAACCGAAAACGCGGGTAAGCCCACTTCCTGATTCAAACTGATTTTCGGAACAAAATTGCCTTCGGCCCACCGTTCCCGAAATCTCGCGTCATCTGGAAAAAACCACTACTTTTACATACAGTGCATGTCGGGGAACGAGACCTGAGCGAGACCGGAACCGATGCGTTGTGTCCTGATTTATAGCGGCGGGCTGGATTCGACGGTCCTGCTCTATCATTTGCGCGAGGCGGGGCATGAACTGCGCTGCCTGGGTATCGACTACGGCCAGCGGCATCGGCGCGAGTTGGCGTCCGCCGCCGAGATTTGCCGCCGCCTCAACGTGGAATACCATCTAACCGACCTGAGCTCGCTACGGCCACTCCTGGCGACCGGGGCCCTGACCGGCACCGAAGCCGTCCCCGAGGGACATTACACCGACGAAAGCA
>CAZXSA010000059.1:0-22316 GCA_964642815.1 uncultured Planctomycetales bacterium
CCACCGGTGGGAAAGTCTGCGAAAACGTGGTGGTGACCAACTGCGTGTTGCGCACACACAGTAACGCGATCAAGTGCGGCACGGAATCCAACGGCGGATTTCGCAATATCGCGGTCAGTAACTGCGCGATTTTTCCCTCCCGGGTCGAAAAGGATTTCTGGGGCCCCAAGGACGGTTGGGGAGGGATCGCCTTGGAGATGGTTGACGGCGGTACTTTGGAGGGGATCACCGTTTCCAACATCGCCATCGAGGCCACCATGTCGCCGATCTTCATGCGCCTGGGCAACCGGGCCCGCCCATACGTGAAGGATCAACCCAAGCCCGGCATGGGCAGTTTTCGCAACGTCATCATCAGCAACGTGGTGGCCACCCGGGCCAGCAAGGTAGGCTGTTCCATCACCGGCATCCCCGGCCACCCGATCGAAAATCTCACTCTGTCCAACATCAAAATCACTTATGAGGGCGGCGGAACGGCCGAGGACGCCGCCAGAGTGGTCCCGGAGGTGCCGGAGGCTTATCCGAACCCGGACATGTTCGGTACTCTGCCGGCCTACGGCTTTTTCATTCGCCATGTGGACGGCCTGATTTTGGACAACGTGGATTTACGATTCGCCAAACCCGATGCGCGACCGGCGATGATTTGCGAGGGCGTCAAGAACCTGAACATCAACAATTTTGCCGGTCGGCCATCCGACAAGGCGCCAGTTATGGTCTTTCAGGATGTACAAACCGCCCTGCTCCGCGGTTGCATCGCTCCTTATGGCACGGGCGTGTGGCTGCGGTTGGCCGGCCGAACCGACAGGATCGCTGTATTGGCCAACGATCTCAGTAGCACCCGGAAGGCGTTCGATCTGGCCGACGGATTGGATCCGGCCGTGTTATTCGAGCAAGCCAACCGCCTGCCGAAATAAGGAACGGTGGAAGGGAATCATGGACGATGCTAAACCCAATGCGCGCGAGCTCGTGGAGGCGACTTTACGCGTAAAGAACGACGGCGGGCGGCCACCTTTTCTACCGGCCGTCTATGAGCACAAGGCGTTCTTCATTGGGCGCACGCCGTCGCAAATCACCCGCGATGCCAACCTGCTGACCCGGGCGGTCCTGGCTGAGTATGAGCAGCTTGAACCGGACGCCCTGACCATCGGCGTGGATGTGTACAACGTGGAGGCCGAAGCCGCCGGCTGCAAGGTGCTTTATTACGGCGGCGATGACACGAGCATCCCCGGCCTTGATCCGAACGGCCACGCGATACGACTGGGTGATGATCTTTCTGCACGCCCCGTGCCCAATCCCATGAAGGACGGGCGCATGCCCATTTTTATTGAATCCACCCGGCGGGTGGTGCGCGAGCTGGGAGAAACGGTCTGGGTCCGCGGGGCGTTGACCGGGCCGTTCTCACTGGCCGCCGGCCTGGTGGGGCCGGAACATCTTTTTATGGCCGTCATTGAAAACCCTGGGTTCGTACATCATCTGTTGGATTATGCGATACTTATCGCCAACGAGTTCGCCCGCGCCTATATCGAGGTCGGGGCCGGCGTGGTGATTTTCGATTCCCAGGCTTCCTGCGATCTGCTCTCGCCGGCGATGTATCGGCAATTCGTCCTGCCGGCAACCCGGTCGCTGATCGCCTCGATTCGCGAAATGGGCGGCGGTGACGTGCCGTTGATCATCGGGGGGAACACCACACCGATCATCGATGACCTGATTACCAGCGGGGCCAACAATTTGCTCTGCGATTTCAAAGCCGCCTGGTCTCCGTGGTTACAAAAATGTGCCTCCTCCCGGCGTGCTGTTCGCCGTAACCTGGACCCCCGGCTTATTCAGGATGGTTCACCCGACGCCGTCCATGAGGCCACCCGCGCGTATATCCGCGATGCCCAAGGCTATCCGGGTTTCATGATGGGCACGGCCGTCGTCCCTTTCGGAACTTCGACGGAAAACCTGCTGGCGGTCCGCCAGGCCTGCCGCGACGCCCATAAGAAATAAGAACACGGAACGGAAATGGGTGCGTCCGAAGAAAAATAGCATTGGAAATTTCGACTTGCTTGGGAATATTCGTGTTCCACTCCACGACCTTAAAAGCACGGGCAAACCCTTTTCTCGCCGCGGTGTGACAAGGGCCTGCCCATGCCACCCTGTTACGAAATTTCGGATGCGCCCGCCGAAAATGGCCGACCCTTTCCCATCTTGCCAAAAACGGCCGGGCGCCTACCATAGGAGCCAATGTGGACGATTCTGATTCATGGTCTTGTTAAACCGGAAGGTGTTCGATGACGGGAAAAATGCTGACTCTCGCCCTCTTGGCGTATCTGGGTGTCGGGATGATGAGTGTATCCTCCATGGCTAGCGACGAGCGCGATTTCGTTCCCATTTTCCAGAACTCGCTGGACGGCTGGGACGGGGATCCCGCCCTCTGGAAGGCAAGCGACTGCTCGCTGATCGGCGAGACGACCGCGGAGGGCAAGCAGCTTGAAAACAATCAGTTCCTGATCTGGCGGCAGGGCGAGGTGGATGACTTCGTCTTGCGCTTCAGCTACCGCATTTTCAGCGGCAACAGCGGCGTGCAATACCGCAGCTTCGAGAAACCCGAGGAATGGGGCCGCTGGGTCATCGGCGGTTATCAGGCGGACTTCGAGGCGGGCGATCGCTACTCCGGAATCCTGTATGGCGAGCGTTACCGCGGCATCCTCGCGGACCGCGGCCAGAAAACCGTCATCGGCGCGGACCATAAACCGCAGGTGGTCGGCTCGGTTGGTGATCCGGCCCAGCTCGGCTCCTTGATCAAGAAAAACGACTGGAACGATTATGAGATCATCGTCCGTGGTTATCGCATAATCCACAAAATCAACGGGCAGGTGATGATCGACGCGGAAGATCAGGACCAGGAGACGCGCCGGCGCAGCGGCTTGCTGGCTTTTCAGTTGCATAAGGGCCCGCCCATGAAAGTTCAGATCCGGGATGTTCGCCTCAAGCGCCTGCCGATGGAGGATAAGAAGAAGATCGTCTTCGTTGCCGGCGAGAAAAGCCACGGCTACATGATGCACGAGCACAATGCCGGCTGCCTGATGCTGGCCAGGATGATCAACGAGAACGTGCCCGGGGCTTACGCCGTGGTCTATCAGAACGGCTACCCCAAGGATCCCACCGCGTTCGACAACGCCGACGCCGTCGTGGTGTTTTCCGACGGGTCGTCCGGCCATCCGTTTCACGCCCACCAGGATACCCTCGAAAAGCTGATCAACAGGGGGACGGGGATCGCCATGCTGCACTTCGCCGTCGAGGTGTTGAGAGGCCGACCCGGCGGGCTGGTGTCCGATGCGATCGGCGGCTATTTCGAGACCTGGTTTTCGGTCAATCCGTTCTGGACCGCGCAGTTCAATGCTTTTCCGGATCACCCGATCGCTCGCGGCCTCAAGCCGTTTGCCCTGGATGATGAATGGTATTACCACATGCGCTTCCAGCCCGAGATGAAAGGGGTCACTCCGATCCTGACGGCCATACCGCCGGACGAAACCCGCGCCCGCGAGGAGCGCAGCCGCAGCGGTTCGGCGTCGGTCAAGGCCGGCATGGGGCGACCCGAACATTTGGGCTGGGCGTTCATGCGGCCTGACGGTGGGCGCGGCTTCGGATTCACTGGCGGCCACTGGCACTACAACTGGGCGAATGACAGCTATCGCAAGGTCGTGCTCAACGCGATCGCCTGGGTCGCCGGCCTGGAGGTGCCTGAAGGCGGCGTACCTTCCAAGACGCCCACCTTCGAGGAACTGCTCGAAAACCAGGATTTCCCGCGTCCCGAGAAATTCGACGAGGCTAAAGTACGCAAGCTGTTGGCGGAATGGACCCAGGCCTCCGGCGGTTGACGATCCGACATCGGCGCGGATGCTTATCGACGATAACTCTGGAGTAGAGCGGCGGCCTGACCGGTTTTTATCCAGACTTGCCCCTTGCTTTCCGCGCTGGCTCCGGGGGCCAAGTCGCCGAAAGCCATTGCGATGTCCGTGCAGGGATTACCTTTGTTACTGTGCAGGAAATAAGCGCGATCCGCCTCAATGCCCACGCATTGGCCGGCGGCTGAAAATTCGCTGACCATTACCGGGACATCAAGCGTATGCGGACTGATGCCCCAGGCCCGGTGGTAAAATACGTTATCATAAGTCTGCCCGCGAAGTAAAAAAGCCTCAAAACCGTTGAGGATGCCGTTTTCGCCGCGGATATCCCGCAAGGCTCGAACCTCGCTGTCGGAAAGTACAAAAACATACTGATCGTTCCATACCTGCCTGTTCATGAACTTCAGGCAGATGGCGGCAGCGGCTTTGTTGATCGGGCGCTCGCTTTCGTTCTTGAGCTTGATGCGGAAATAAACTTGGCCGTGTTTGACTTCGGCGACGGCCTGCCAGGAGACCGGCCCTTCATAGGGGAAGCGTATACCGCAGCATTCGAAGGTCCGATCCGCCACCAGTGGGCAATTCCCCGGACCAATGCTTTGGGCGGGATCGATATCCTGTACGAGTTTGGCACCTTGCCGATACCATTGGCTACCGGACGGGTAAACCGCGCAAGCCCCGTTATTACTCATAATGGCCTCGGGCAACCACAAACGCAGATCACCGACCTCGCCCGGCGTTTCGATGATGATTTCACTGGTACCCTGTTTGGGCAGGAGGCGAAGGGTAACGGCCTGTTCATGGGACGTACATCCCAAGCCTTGGAGCAAAAGGAGCAACCAGCAACCGGAAATCATTCGCGGACAATATTCCATAATGTTTTTTGTGGCCATTGATTTAAGAATAGTATGCCCCGTTCCTCTTTTCCACCGGTCGCGATCCATCGCCCCAGGGAAGCATGGGTAATTCATTGGCTTTTCGTTTGCGAACAAACCTGTTGACATGCCTACCCTTGTTTGATACAAACATAATTGAACATGGCTAAACGCGGTTCCAATCAGAATTCCGAACTACGCCGAACGCGAATCCTTCAGTTACTTCACGATCGTGGGGAATGCTCCGTCGAGGATCTGGCCGCCCAGTTTTCGGTCAGCGCCATGACCATTCGGCGCGACTTGCAGGATCTGGCCGACGAGGGCCGGGTCACCCGGACTCATGGCGGGGCGACGGCCACCTCGCGAGTGACTTTCGAGTTCAGTTATCTTGAGCGGATGCAGGTTCAACACGCGGCCAAGGCGGCCATCGCCACCAAGGCGGTGGAACTGGTCGCGGAAGGCGAATCGGTGTTCATCGGTTCGGGAACCACGACCCTGGCCATCGCCGAACGCATTCGGACCCGCCAAAACCTGACCGTGGTCACCTCCTCTTTACCCGTAGCCTCCATTCTGTATGGGTGCAAGGATATCAATCTGTTGCTGGTCGGTGGATATCTACGGCACGACGAGCCCGACCTGGGAGGGGCGATCACGGAAAGCAATCTCGATATGATCAAGCCGGACGTGGCTTTTCTTGGGACCGACGGGGTGGACGAGCAGGGGAATACATATTCAACAAGAGCCAGCTTTCCCATCATCCTCGGCCATCTGGGAAAACCCGCCCGGAGGGTCTTCATCGTGGCCGACCACACCAAAATGGGCAAAACCTGCCTTGTGCGGCTACTCAATCTTCGTGACCGAGCCGGGTTAATCACCGATCAAGGCCTTGACCAGGCGTTTGCCAGGAAAATTACCAGCGCCGGGGTTAATTTGATCGTCGCCTGACTCAGAATCCGTGTTCGAACGCACTCGCCCGTCTTTTGGAAAACTGCTTTTTGTTTGGTTTTTACGATATTTTGTTCTTGACAGTATCGTCTCTGTTCGATATAAACATAATTGAACATGGAACCGAAACCATCCACACGTGATCCGGACGCCCGGCGTAATCAGATCCTCCATGTGCTTCAGGAGCAGGGAGAATGCTCGGTCGAGGATCTGGCCGCCCAGTTCGCGGTCAGCGCCATGACCATTCGGCGGGATCTGGAGATGTTGAAAACCAATGGCCGGATCATGCGCACGCATGGCGGAGCGTCGGCCACCTCGCGGATCAGTTTCGAGTTTCGCTACCTGCAGCGCGCCCAGGTCCAACGGGCGGCGAAAGCGGCCATCGCCGCCAAGGCGGTCGAATTGATCGCTGACGGGGAATCCGTCTTGCTGGACTCGGGAACGACAACATTGGCTATCGCGGAGCAGTTACGTCATCGCCGCAACCTGACGGTGGTGACCGCTTCATTGCCCATCGCCTCGACCCTGTACGGATGCGAGGGGATTGCCTTGCTCCTGGTCGGCGGTTACCTGCGACACGACGAGCCGGACCTGGCCGGCGTGGTCACGGAAACCAACCTCGAAATGATCCGGCCGGACGTGGCCTTCACCGGGGCCGACGCCATCGACGAGAAAGGCAACATCTATCAGACCTCACCGGACCTGGCCAGTATGCTGAGTCGCATCGACCAGCCGGCCCGCCGCGTCTACGTGGTGGCCGATCATACCAAGATGGGGCGGACCTCCCTGATGCGCATGCGCAATCTGCGGGAATGGAGCGGGTTGATCACCGATTCGGGGATCGACGGCGAATTTGCCCGCAAGTTGACGCGCGCGGGCGGCCAAGTCATCATAGCTGAGCTTTAGCCAAATCGAGTTGAATAAGAACAAGAGGTGTTGAATGGACGGACGGGAAATCCGGTGTAAACGGCTGTTCGGCGATGACCGGGCGGTCATTATCGCCATCGATCACGGCCTGTTCGACGGGCCGATCGCGGGGATGGAAAATCTGCCGGCCACGGCCGAGCGTATTCATCCGACGGTTGACGCGGTGTTGCTCGCGCCGGGAATGTTGCGGCACTGCGCGAGGATTTTCGCCGGACGCCGCCGCCCGCTTGCCGTCATCCGCCTCAACTGGAACAGTGTGTACTGCTTCCATTGGAATTATCGCGAGGCCCACAGCGTCAACGGTTACGACGTGGAGGACGCTCTGCGCGAGGGGATGGATATCGCCTTGGTTTCACTGACTCTGCGGACCGGGAGCGAACAACGGGACACGGCCAACGTGGAGATTTATTCCCGGCTGGTGAACCGCTGCCACGCCCTGGGAATCCCGGTCATCGGCGAATATTTTCCGACCGGCCACCTGGAGATGAGCCGCGAGCAATTGCACGAGAACATCCGCATCGGCTCGCGGATCGCCGCCGAACTGGGCGCCGACGCCATCAAAACCTTCCATACCTGCCGATTCCAGGATGTCACCGGCACGTGTCCGGTCCCGGTCCTGGGCTTGGGCGCCGAAAAACTGCCCACGCCCCTGGACGCCCTGAACTTGGCCGCCGCCGAGGTCCAGGCCGGAGCGGGCGGGGTGGTCTTCGGCCGCAACGCCATCCAGGTTTCCGACCCGTTCTCCTTCCAGGCGGCCCTCTGCGCCGTCGTCCGGGAAAACGCCGATCCGGAAGAAATGGCGAAGAAATACAAGCTTGCCTGATATCGCTTTTATCTGGTCCCTTTGTCGTTTATGGGGATATAATATCGGCCGACCGCGGCGGCCCGGAAAGAATTAGGTCGGTCCGCGAAAACAGCGGCAAGGAGCGTGAACGACGGCATGTGGCGGGAAACGACCCAGCACGAACGCAACCTGAAAATCTGGCGGGAGGAGCTCGACGACTTCGTCCCCGCGCGGATTCTCGATTTTCACGTGCATGTCTTCCATGCCGAGACCTTGCCGCAGGGCCAACCTTTCGACTGCGCCGGAAACCTCATCGATCAGTACGATTTCGACGATTTGGAACGCGATCTGGCCGAGGCATATCCGGGACGCGAAGTTTTAGCTGTCTGCTTCGGTATGCCGTTTCCGAATTATCACTGGCCGGCGAATAATCACTATGTCGCCGCCGGCTGCGACCGTCGGCGTTTCTTCGCCCTGCGCGTTGTTGATCCGGCCGAGGATCCGGAGGCGTTGCGAAAGGATATTCAGGAGCGGGGCTTTGTCGGCTTGAAACCCTATCCCGACCTGGTCGGCAAGCAAGATGTCAACCTTGTCGAAATCCACGAAATGCTGCCGTCGTCCATCATGCGGGTCGCGGACGAGATGGGTTTGCTTATCATGCTGCACATTCCGCGCAAGCTGCGCCTGGCCGACCCGCTCAATCAGCGGCAACTCGTGGAATTATGCACCGCCTGGCCGCGAGCCAAAATCATTCTTGCTCATGTCGGGAGGGCGTATTATCTGAAGAATATCGTCGGCCAGCTCGACCGGCTGAAGGACTTGCCCAACCTGTACTACGATCTGACCATGCTCAATCATTGGGAAGTGATCGAATACCTGTTGCAACACGTTTCCGCGGATCAAATCCTGCACGGCACGGACATCCCCATTTCGTTGGCGGCGGGCAAGTCCGTCGAAATCAACGATCAATATACCTATGTCACGCCCCGGCCCTGGAGTCTGTCCATCAGCGACGACCATCGCAAGCTGGTCTTTACCTCGTTTCTCTACGAGCAGTTGCGGGCGACCCGGAGGGCCGTCCAGCGGTTGGGCCTCGGGCGGGAGTTCGTGGAAAAGCTGTTTTATGGAAATGGCATGGGCCTGTTAGCCGGTTTCAAGGAGAAATGATGTCGCCAAAAACCATGACGCAAGAACCCGTGATTCCGCCGGTGGAATACGATCCCGACTGGTGCCGGGCGGACCTGACGCAAATCCCCAACCTCATCACCGAGGTTCCCGGCCCGATCAGCCGCCGAATGCACAAGGCCACCGCGGATATCTATAAAGGGCTTTCCGGCCAGGTGAAGCTGTTCCCCGTCTGCTGGAGCAAGGGGCAGGGCGTCATCCTGGAGGATGTTGACGGTAACCGCTACCTCGATTTCTCCAGCGGAATTTACGTGACGACCCTGGGGCATTGTCATCCGAAAATCAGCGAGGCCGTCGCTTATTGGGCCCGCCGGCTGATGAACTGCCATGATTTCAGCACGCCGGTCAAGGAAGTACTGATGGCCCGCATGGCGGATATTCTGCCGGGCGACCTGAACGGCGTACAGCTTTACGACAGCGGGACGGTGGCGGTCGAGGCCGGCTTACGAATCTGCCGGGCGGCGACCGGGCGGCCGGAGTTCATTTCCTGTTATCAGGACTTTCATGGAAAGAGCCTCGGCTCGGTTTCGTGTGCGCGGATGAATCCAATGAACGCCTCGACCCGTATGCCGGGATTTTACATGGTACCCCGACCCGATACCTATCGACCGCTGTGGCAACGCCCCGACGGATCGCTGGACACCGAAGCCTATCTGAAGCAATACGCTGAATTCATAACCGAGGCCACCACCGGACAGATCGCCGCGTTCGTGCTCGAACCGATCCAAGGCTGGGCGGGGACGATCATGCCGCCGGACGATTTCTTTCCCAAGCTCCGGAAGTTCTGCGACGAGCGAGGCATCCTGCTGATGGCCGACGAGGTTCTGACCTGCATGGGACGAACCGGGCAATGGCTCTGCCTCGACCATTGGGGCGTCGTGCCCGACGTGGTGACGCTGGGCAAGGGTTTCGGCAATGGATTCCCCGTCACCGCCTGCGTGGCTCGCGAATCGATCAAGAATAACTTCGACAAGATCAGCGCTTCCAGCAGCTACGGGGGCAATCCGATGGCCTGCGCGGCCGCCTTGGCCAGCATCGAGGTGATCGAGGAGGAAAACCTGCTGGCCAACGCCCGCCATCTCGGCGAAGTGGCCTTGAAGCGGCTGAACAAGATGAAAGCCGAGCACAAGATCATCGGCGACGTGCGGGCCAAGGGTTGCCTGATGGGCATCGAACTGGTCAAGGACCGCGCGGCCAAGACGCCGTTCGACGAGGCCGGCAAGCGGGTTTATGTCCGGGCGTTCGAGAAAGGGCTGGCCTGGATTCCCGCGGGCCATATTCTACGCATGAGCCCGCCGATCATCATGAACGAGGCGGAATTGCTCAAGGGCCTGGACATCATCGACGAGGCGATCGGAGAGACCGCCCGCGAACTGGGCTACGCATGATGCGCACCAGCCCGAAGTGCAAGCGAGTGAATACGCAATCGCCAGCCCGAAGCGCTAGCGAGGGACGATAACGAGCGAACTTACTTACTTGCATACACGTTTTGCCGCAGGCAACGTTGCCCGGGGCGATTATCCCTCGCTGGACCGCCACGACCCGCCATAGGCGAGGCTTCGCCGAGGCGAGCCCGCCCAGGCTCGGCTCCGCTAGGCTCCGCCGAGGCAGGCGAGGCAAATTGCGTCGGGCTGGTGGAACCTCGCTGGCGCTTCGGGCTGGCGGATGGGCGCGATATCAAATACCTCTCATGGGAGAACCAAACCATGGACAAGCCGAAGATCGGGCTGCTGGGGTTGACGTTGGAATTCTACGAACAACTGGCCCCGCAACTCCGCGCGGAGCGGGAGCGGTTTGTTCGCGAGAAACTCATCCCGGCCTTGTCCCCGGTGGCCGAGGCGCGTTTCGAGCGAGCGGTGTGCCGCCGCGAGGATGTCGAGCGCATGGTGGCCGGTTTCGAGAACGACGGTCTGGACGCCATTCTCGTCGTGCTGCTCACCTATGCGCCCAGCCTGATCGCCGCCCGGGCCCTCAAGCAGACACGCCTTCCGGTCATCATCTGGAACACACAGGAACTGTACGCCGTCGATAATTCCTATGACGACGCCGCGCTGCTGGCCAATCACGGCGTCCATGGCGTACAGGATCTTTGCAACGTTCTAACGCGGGAGCGGGTGCCCTTTTCCTGCGTGAGCAGCCACCTGGAGGATTCGGCGCCGCTCGGCGAGTTGCCCGATCTCTTTCAGGCGGCCAAGGCGGTGAACCGTTTACGTCGGATGCGAATCGGGCAGTTGGGCTACGGCTTTCCGGGCATGGGGGATTTCGGGTTGGACACAACCCATCTGGCCAACAGTCTGGGCTGTACCTGTCAGCCGCTGTCGATCAGCGAATTCATTCATCGGGCTACCGACGCCGAGCCGAAGCAGGTCAAAACGCTGGTTGATGAATACCGCGTCGCCTACGAAGTGGCCAACGGCGTGGCGCAAGAGGACATGCAGGCCGCCGCCCGGGCGGAGATCGCCCTGCGCGGGCTGATTCAGGATTATCGACTGGACGCTTTCACCTACCAGTTTCTGGCGTTCGGGCAGGACGACCGAACGGAGACGCTGCCCTTCGTGGCCGCCAGTCGACTGCTGGCCGAGGGGATCGGCTTCGGTGGCGAGGGCGACGTGATTTCCGCGGCGCACTCGGCCATGGCCAATGTTCTGTTACCGCCGGCCGGGTTCAGCGAGGTTTTCACGGTCGATTTCGCCGGTAACGGGTTGCTGCTCAGTCACATGGGCGAGGCCAACGCCGCGATGGCCGCCCCAGGCCGCAAAGTCCGCCTGGTCCGCCGACCCGCTCCGATCGTACCGGTGCGCGGAAATCAACTGGCTCTGGTCTTCAGTTATCAGCGGGGCGAGGCCACCTTGAGCACACTGACTTTGACCGCCGGCCAGCGCTGGCGAATCATCGCCGCGGCCGTGCGCGTCGAGGATTTCGGCCCGCTGGACCACCTGGCCGTCCCGCATAGTAAAATCCATACACCGCTTGACGTACGCGATTTCCTCAACGCCTACTTCCAGGCCGGCGGCCCGCACCACCTGGCCCTCGGCTTCGGCGACGCCCGGAAGCGATTAGCCTATCTGGCGAAGTTCCTTGACGCCGATTACGTGGAGATTTAGATGCTGCTCGGTTTGGACCTGGGAACGACGAATATCAAGGCTTTGCTGGTCGAGCCGGACGGGCGGATCGTCGCGCGCGGATCGGTGCCGGTTTCCCTGCGGCATACGCCCGACGGCGGGATCGAGCAGGACATCGAGGAAATCTGGCGGGCAACAGTGGCGGCCATCCGTGTCGCCGGCGAGCAGGCCGATCTTGCTCAAGTGCAGGCCGTCGGGATTTCCAGCCAGGGTGGAGCCATACAGGTCCGCGACGCGAACGGCCGCTGTACCGGCCCGGTGATCAGTTGGCTCGATGCCCGCGGGCGAACTTACGATGAAGATATTTATCGGCGTAAGGGGGAAGACTGGCTGCGCCGGTGCCTGGGCCACGAACAAAGCGGCATCGGGCTGGGGCAGATCCTGCGGCTGCAAAAGACTCGCCCCGATTTATTGAAACCGCCGAACATCGTCGGTTTCGTCGGCGACACCATCGGGCAACGGTTTTGCGGCCGCGGCGCGCAGGATTGTTCCTCCCTGAGCATTTCGTGTCTCTACAGCCCGACACTCAAGGGCATCGCCCCCGAGTTACTAACCGAAATGCGGCTAGAAGCCGGCCAATTCGCCGACCTGCTACCCGCCCGAGCGCCGGCCGGAAAGTTGACCGATGAGACAGCAAAGCTCACGCATCTTCCGCCGGGCATTCCGGTGGGCCCGGCCGTCCACGATCAATATACCGCCGCTCTCGGTTGCGGGGCGCTCGAGCCGGGACAGGTTATGTTCGGGGCGGGGACGGCCTGGGTCTTGGTGGCCATCGCCGATCATCTTATGACTCCGGTCGTGCCCTCGGCCTGGGTGTGCGATCATGTGGTACCGGAGCGCTGGGGCCAGCTTCTTTCGCTGGCCGTCGGCGGCTCGATGGTGCAATGGGCCTTGCAGGTGACCGGACGCAACGGCGCAACCCGCGAACAGATCGACGATTGGCTTGAGTCAGTTACGCCCGGTTGCGACGGGCTGCAACTGCTGCCGTTTCTCGACGCGGTCGGCGGGCGGAATCGGCCGGTCGGTGGCCGCCTGAATCATGTGCGTCTTGCCCACGGGCCGGACCATCTCTTGCGGGCCACGGTGGAGGGCTTGTGTTTTGAACTTGCCCGGCAAATACATTGGCTGGAAGACGGCGGCTGCCCGGTGCGGCAATTGATTATGTGTGGCGGCGGATCGCGTGGCCGCATCACCCCCCAGATCGTCGCCGACATCACCGGCCGCGCGGTCACCTGTCCGCGGGAAACCGAGATCAGCGCCTTGGGCGCCGCGATCCTGGCCCGGGCCATGCTCGAACCACATACGCCGCTGGAACAACTGTACCAGCAGATGGCCGGCCCCACCCGCGAGATTCAAGCGAGTGTTAGCGTGCAAACGTATGCCCCACTGTTTGAACAATACGTCGAATCCGTACAAACCGCCCTGGTCGAACAGGGTCGGGCCGAACCGCGTTGAGGATTATCCATGCCGGAAGGGATGAAAGGTCTGGAATCGTTTGAACTGGCCCGCTGGGATTATCTGGCTTTTATCGCCTATTTCGTGATGATTTCGCTCATCGGCTTCTGGGCGGGCCGTAAGAAGAAACAGTCCGACGATTACTTTCTCGCCGGCCGGTCCCTGCCCTGGTACGTGGTCGGCTGTTCGTTCATCGCCTCCAATATCAGCTCCGAACAGTTCATCGGGATGATCGGGGCCGCTTTTATCTACGGCATCTGCGTGGCCTTCTGGGAATGGGGTAACGTCGCCACGTTTTCCATTCTGGTGTGGATATTCATTCCCTTCCTGCTGGCCTCCAAGGTATTCACCGCGCCGGAGTTCATGGAACGACGGTTCAACAACGTGCTTCGC
Source organism: uncultured Planctomycetales bacterium (assembly GCA_964642815.1). GTDB lineage: Bacteria > Planctomycetota > Phycisphaerae > UBA1845 > PWPN01 > JAAYCU01. The sequence continues at coordinate 13,571 of CAZXSA010000059.1, forward strand.
CAGGCTTTCGCCGTAATCACCGTGCTCGCCAACGTGTTGGCTTTTCTGGCCGCGGTGCTCTACGGCGGCGGCCTGGCGCTGAACAAACTGTTCGGCGACAGCCTCGACCACTTCATGCGGCCGGTGGCTTCTCTTTTCCACGAAGCAGGTCAAGTGCCCGATGTGCTTGCCCATTACAATCTCTGGTTCGCCATTGTCATTGTGGCCGTCGCTTCCGGCTTGTGGACGATTTACGGCGGGCTGAAATCGGCAGCCTGGATGGATGTATTCACGGTCGTCATCATGATTGTCGGAGGCCTGCTGGTCACGCTGTACGGCCTGGCCAGCCTGGCCGACGGGAACCCTCTCGAGGGCTTCAAGGTCATGATCGAACGCAACCAAGCCGAGACCGGCGCGTATGCCGAAGTCGTGTCCCAAAACGCGCAAAACATGGCCGGTCAGGACCATTACAACCGGCTTTCGGTGATCCAGCCGGTAACCCACACTTTCGTGCCCTGGCCGAACCTGTTTCTGATGATTTTCTCCATCAGTATCTGGTATAACGTGATCAATCAGTTCATGATCCAACGCGTGCTGGGCGCGAAAAGCATGTATCACGCCCGGATGGGCATCGTTTTGGCCGGTTACATGAAAGTGATCCTTCCGTTCATCACCGTGGTCCCCGGGCTGATCCTTTTCGCCAAGCATCCGGAGATCATGCGTCTACCCTGGAAAACGATTCAAACGGAGGCCGATAAAGGCTACGTACACATGCTGCAAACGATGATCCCCATCGGACTTCGCGGCCTGTTTCTGGCCGCCCTGTTCGGAGCCATCCAATCCACCGTGCAAGCCGTACTCAATTCCACCTCCACGGTGTTTACCATGGACATCTATCAACGCATGTGGCACCCCAAAGCCTCCGATCGGCACCTGGTGACGGTCGGTCGCATTTCCACGGCATTCATTCTGATCGTATCCATCGTTCTGGCCGGCTTTATCCCGTTGCTGAAGATGGGGCTCTTTGAATATATCCAGAGCCTGTTCGCCTTTTTTGCTCCACCCTTTGGGGCGATATTCCTGCTCGGTATTCTTTTTCGGCGAATCAACGCGCCGGGGGCGACGGCCGCCGTGTTCGGCGGATTTCTGTTCGCCACCGTTCTCAAGCTGTATATCTGGCTCGTCCCCGACTGTCCGAAATGGATCACGCCTTTTCTGAGCCAGGCCACGCTGACCTGGTTTTTCAGCGTAACGCTCTGTGTCTCGGTCAGCGCTTTTACGGCCCCGCCCCGCCGGGAACAGGTTACCGATGATCTGACGATCAACTGGCGAAAACTCAATATTTTCAGCGATCTGGGCAGGCATTGGTACACCCATGTGGTATTATGGTGGGGCCTGTTTGTTCTATTGATTGCCGGCTTGATCGTGATTTTCTCCGGTGTCTGGTTGTAATATCCAAATGAGGGAGGTTTTTCATGAAACGCGCGATTGTTCTGGTTGGATGGTTCGCACTTGCGACTTTGCGAAATTCGAGCCTGGTTCATGCCGAGGGCACACTGGTCGGCCGGGTGCTTGACCAAAGCACAAACCAGCCGTTGGCGGCACGCCTTTATATCGCGGACAAGGACGGGAAATTCCATCTGATCCCCGCCACGCAAGACCGGCCCGTGGTCCATTATGACAAAACCGACAAGCGTATCGGCCCGACAGAGACTTATAGTTGCATCATGCCCGGCGAGTTCCGGGTCAACCTCCCGGCCGGCGAGTACACGATCACCGTCGAACGGGGCAAGGAATATGTGCCGCTCGAAAAGAAAGTCACGATACAGGACAACCAGAGCAGCGAGGAGCAATTCCCCTTGGAGCGCATGTGCGATCTGGCCGCGCTGGGCTGGTACTCCGGCGATTGTCACGTGCATACCCCGTTGGCCGACCTGCCTATCGCCCAACAGGCCGACGACGTGAACGTCGCTTTTCCGGTGACGGCCTGGTGTTTCACGGATAAGACGCCCCCTTATATGAAACAGGATCCCAAGGGCATCGTGCCCGGCCGATACGAACCCATTGATCCGACCCACGGCTTCTGGACGCTCAATTCCGAATATGAAATCTTCAAAATCAAAGGCGAGGGCCTTACTCAGGGCTCATTGTTGATCCTTGGACATAAGCAACTACTCACCACGATCGGGCCGCCGATGAAGCCGGTCATCGAGGAGGCTCGGCGGCAAGGCGCGATTATTGAGCTCGAAAAACCCATCTGGCCCTGGTCTCCCATGCTCGTGCCCGTCGCCGGGGTGGACACCTGCGAGATCATGAACAACAGTATGTGGCGGCAACAGACGGTCCATACCTATCTCTGGGACCGTAAGCCGCCGCCCTGGATCGGCGAGGTCAAGAACGGCCGCGACTGGATGGATTATAATCTGGACAGCTACTACGCATGGCAGAATTGCGGCTTCGATCTGCCGCCCAGCGCCGGCAGCGCGAACGGCGTGCATCCCGTCCCTCTCGGCCAAAGTCGTGTCTATGTCCAGATTGACGGCCCCTACAGCTACGAGAAGTGGGTGGAAGGTTTGCGTAAGGGGCGGTCCTTTGTGACCTGTGGCCCATTACTGGTGATGAAAGTGAACGGCCAGTTGCCCGGATCCCGCATCGCCCTAAAACCAGGCGCCAAGCAACGCATCCGTATTGAAATAGACCTCTGGTGCATCGACCCACTCGACCGGCTGGAAATCATGTTCAACGGCCAAATCTTGCGCCGCATGGTTACGCTGCAAGCCACGGGCGGCGACGGGCGGCACCATTATGAGTTCATCAGTTATCATTCCATCGAGGAAAGCGGCTACCTCTCCGCCCGCTGTTACGAGGTCTCCACGCCGCACAATCTTCGTTTAGCGCAAACCGGGGCGGTGTTTCTCGATAATCCCGAAGAACCGGTTCGTCCTGAACCGCGCCAGATCCAGTACTTTATCGATTCCATGATTGACCAGATCGAACGTAATAAGGGCAAGCTATCCCCCGAGGCCCTGGCCGAATATCAACAGGCCTTGGATTTCTATCGCAAAATAGCCGAATCGAAACCGACCGCCACGGCACCGGAAAAGTCCGGGCAATAAACCGGATTATTCACCACGGAGTTCAACCGACAAAGGAAAAGAGCATGTTTGTCAACCGAATCGGCCAACAGATACGATCGAATCGCCGGGCTTTCCTGCGTCAGGCAACCCTCGGCCTGGGAGCGGCCGCCTCGCTGATGCGTTCAAGCGTCGTTTATGGACAGACTGCCGGGCAACGCCGCCCGAATCGGCCGCCCCGTAAACAATTTTCGTCCATTAGCGATCTCCTCAAGGAAGCCACGTACCGACGCGAGGAAGTCGATCGCTATCTCGATGCCCATGCTCCAAATAACTGGGCACAATTTGATTCGGAACTGGGCTATACCCTGAAGAACTGCGTGGTTCAGGACGGCCTCGACAACTCGTTTACCATCGGCAGTTACGAAAAGGACGGCCAGCGCCGCATGATCAATTACGCCGATCGACCCTGCCGTATCAATGCCTACGGCAACAGTTTCACCATGTGCCATCAGGTCAACGACGGCGAGACCTGGGAGGAATACCTGGCCGCCCATCTCGGCGAGCCGATCCGCAACTTCGGCGTCGGCGGTTACGGCGTCTATCAGGCCTATCGCCGTATGCTTCGCCATGAATCTTCCTCGCTCGGCGTTCCTTATGTTATCCTCAACATCTATGGCATTGACGATCATTACCGCAGCCTCGACGCCTGGCGTCACCTGCGGATCTTCGACTGGTTCCGCCACCCCGACCGGGAAAACATGTTCCATAACAATCCTTGGGTCCACGTGCGTTTCGATGCGCACACCGGACGCATGATCGAGATGCCCAACGCCTTTTCCACTCCCGAATCGCTTTACAAGTTGTGCGACGAGGAGTTCGTCTACGAGCAATTCAAGGACGATATCGTGTTGCACATGTACGCAGCCACCACCTTCGGCGTCGAGGTGGAGGTCAAGCCCATGCAGGCCCTGGCCGAGACCATGAAGCTGTCGCTCGATTTCAATTCGCCCGCCGCCCGGCTTGAGTCCATCAAGACCCTCTACCATCATTGTGCCCTGCAATCGAGTATCGAGATCGTCAAGAAAGCCCGGGCCTTCGCCGCGCAAAACAACAAACAACTGATGGTTCTGCTCAGCTACGCCTCGGGCCACATTGTCGAGGCCTGCCAAGGCCTGCCCCGCCCGGATCAGCCTTTGGTGGATTTCCTGAAGGCCGACAACGTGCGTTTCGTCGATGCCATGGCCAAACACGTGGAGGATTACCAGAGTTTCAAGCTCGACCCCGCGGCCTACGCCAAACGCTACTACATCGGCCACTACAGCCCCGCCGGCAACCACTTTTTCGCCTTCGCCATCAAGAAGGAAATCGTTGACTGGCTCGAACCCAAACCCTTCACCTACGCGAAAAAAGGCCAGACCATGGACTTTGAAGGCTACCTGCGGAAGTAATGCCCCACATCTTCACTGGACCGAATCCCTGATTGGAGTTTGGTCATTTCATAGTAAACAGACCGACGGCCTGATTGGAGTCTGACCATTTCATAGTAAACAGACCGACGGCCTGATTGGAGTTAGGTTGTTTAAAACAGGCCGAAGGCCTGAAATAAAGTAGCCGGGGGCAGAGCGCAGCGCCGCCCCCGGTTCGGAGTCCCACCTACCCCCCTTTTTAACGACCCTGAAAGGGTCGCACTACCACCCTTCCTCAAAGGTAACGCTCATCGTACGGTATCTTGTACTTTTTTAATAAAGCGACCAGTTCCTCCTGGAATGATTGGTGCCGATGATGGCGTTTTTGATCAATGATGTAGGCGGACACGGCTTCCACTCCGGATTCGCCGATGGAAAAGGCTCCGTAGCCGTCCTGCCAATAAAAATCGGCATATTGTGGTCCCTGGGTCTTTACCCATCGCGAGGAATCCTTTTTAACGATCTCCATCAATTTGACGATCGTGATGTTTTTATCCAGCGAAAGGAGGGCGTGGACATGATTGGCGGTCCCGCCAATGCAAAGCGATCGGCATTGATGATTGGATACGATGCCCCCAATATAGCGATGGAGCTTTTCTTCGATTTCGGACGAGATGAGGTTGGTTCGGTTCTTGGTGGAAAAGACCACGTGCAACAAAATGCGCGTAAAGGTGGAAGCCATAATAGACCCAATATGCCGTTGATACGGTTGTTGTGCAAGGCCTTCGGCCTTGAGGATGCGTGGGCATGCATCGCGGACCGGGGGCGACGCTGCGCTCTGCCCCCGGCTACTGTATGGCAGGCCTTCGGCCTGAGGATAGGTGGGTGTGGAACACGAATTCGGGGGTGGCACTGCGCTCTACCCCCGGCTAGTCCATCGCAGGCCTTCGGTCTGGTTCGGTCTTTGGGGCTCGGGACCGTGGGGTAGTCCTCGATGTGTCGGATTTCCACATTCGGGACATACCCCACTCACATTCCCAATGAGCGAATAACCTCAATGGCTACAAAGATCTTTGTTTGATCTCGTATCCTCGCGGTCCCCTCGCCACTGGGCCACAAACCGACATGCCAGGCCGAGTCCGACCACTACCAAGCAAGTTATGATAGTGCAAATCCAATCTGTCATCCTTGTTGTACCCGCCGCGCCACGACGGTATGGACCTGTACCATAAATGAAATTATGCACAAATACGGAGGAGCAGGCCATCCCATAAAGGAGAAAGATTATTCCGGGCATGCGATATTGGGCCGCGTGGTATGCTCCGAGAGGCACGCAGGCGAGCACAAGAATGTCCAAAGGTTGTGGATAGCTTGTCCGTGACAGACCGGGGGCGACAAGGCTGCCGACGGTCACGATCGTGACGAACCAGACAATCAATAGTCCGATGCCTTTGAGCATGTTCTGGTGGTCTCCTGGCGCATGTTATGGACAATTTCAATGCTGATTGGCGGATGGTCGGGCAAGCCATTGCGTCGGCGTCATCGTGGAGGTGGACGCGGCACCTCTTCCAAGCATTTCTCCATCCCAGGTGACAAGGATGGATCGAAGCTCGTTGGCCAAAGTGACATAGATCGCATCCGCGCCCCGTAACTTGTGCCGGGATGCCAGTACCGCTGTTCGCTGAGCAGTGGCCTGTGTCAGCGGAACCAGTAAGAGTTTGGGATAGGTTTCGATGAGTCCGATCAGGTCATGCGCCAGTTGCATACTGCCGGTAGCCCGGGCAATGGCTCCCGCACATTCCGGCAACAAAAGAGTCGGACAATATATTTCCACAAGTTCATTTTTTAAATCACGGAGAAAGCGTACACTTTCAGCGAAATGCGGTTCGTTTGTCCGAGACGCGGCCACGAAGACGCTGGCATCAATGACTACGCTCATCGTCGGCTCTCGCGAAGAATGTCCAATGCTGATTGGGGACTTTGCCAATGGGCCGTGATCTCGCCGGCCAGACGTTCCCATTCGGACAGCCAATCGGGATGATTGACCTCCACTTGCACCTCGGTCCCCTCGGGCAGAGCAGATTCCACTGGCAACTCGACCTTGCCCTCTCGCACAACACCTTTGTATCTCATGATCAATCCTCCTTAGCTCCATATTATATCATAAAATGGCATAAAGAAAGCTGGTTAGGTCTTTTCTCGGCTCAGGGCTGTGGGGTAGGCGCCGACCAGTCTTTCTCCGTATTTTTAACATATCTGGGATATCGGACTCCCAATTCTCATTTTCATGGTAGCATTTTGGCCGTGGGAGCGGTCCTTATAATGAAAGCGCATTGCTACGGAGTGCACGACGGATGCAGACAGATACGGAGCTTATCGAGGCCGTCTTGGCCGGCCAACGCGAGGTTTTCGCTCAACTCGTGAATCGCTACGAACGAGCGGTGCGGGCCACGGCCTTGGCGATCGTGCATGATCACCACACCGCTCAGGATGTCGCCCAGGATACGTTCGTGACCGCCTACGAAAAGCTGGCCAGCTTGCGCGACGGATCGGCGTTCGGCGGCTGGATTATTCGTATCGCTCGAAATCACGCGGCCGATGCGCTCAAACAAAGATCAAAGAACGTATCTCGACAAAACGATTGGTCTACCTGTGCCGAGCGGGAGGGCCGAAACGGCCAACTCGATGAAGATTTCCGGCACTTGTTGGCCGCGGTAACACGCTTGCCGGAACACGAGCGAACGGTGGTCATGCTGCACTACTTTTCAGGTCACAAGGTTGCGGAAATCGCCCGGATCACCGGCCGTCCGCTAAGCACCGTCACCGTCCAACTCGCCCGGGCTCGTGACCGGTTGCGGGATTGGTGCAAGGAGTCCGAGTCATGACTTTTGATAACGAACTCGAAGACAAGTTAAGACAATTGGGTGATGCGGTAGCCCCCGGCGATTCCGTGGTGGACGAGGTGATGCGCCAGGTCCAACAGACATCGATCGCGCCGGTTGAACCGGGACGTATCAGGAGATTTCAAATCATGCATTCGAAAACCTTCAAAAGGCTTGTGCCTCTAGCTATCGCTGCAGCGGTGACCCTGGCCGTTCTCGGATTATGGCCAAGGCATGCCGGTAACGGCATCGTCTGGGCGGATGTGGTACGGCAGGTACAGCTGGCTCGAACGGCCCACCTAAGGATTACAATACACGATAAGCGCATGTTTAACGGCAAGGCGGTCGCCATCAATGCCTACCTCAAATCCCCCGACATGATGCGCCAAGAATTAAATACAGGGGAGGAAGCAGAAGTATTTATCGTAAATGGAAAGCAATCGCTGGGACTATGCCCGTCCAAGAAGCAGTACATTCCTTCAACCCATCCAAGTTTGAAAAGTGGGGTTGAGCAGCTTTCCGAGAACTTCGTTGAAGAGTTATTTGCCAAATACTGCTTAACTCCAGGTGGTGGGACCGTGGCGGAACAGAATAGATACCCCGCCGCCTTGGGTAGCTCCAGGGGACGGCTCATCCCTCAAGGTCTTCAGGAGAGGGACGGACGCAAGCTAAGCAGATATCTCCTGGAGATCGTCGACAAGGTTCCGCCGAAGCCCGGGGAGGTCGAAGTCGACGGTCAAACTTACTATTGGTTTGATCCGGTCAGCAACGATATTAAGCTGGTCACGTTCGAGCAGATGATTAATGGTGCAACGGTCGAATCCTCGTCCATCGACATCCAACTCAACGTCGATCTACCCGGCGAACTCTTCTCGACAGACCCCCCACTTGATTATACCGCAATAACCCTCCCCCCCGGTTATCCTACAACACCGGAGACGAGAACTGCAGAATAACGAATTAGCCGACAATAGAAACCGACATTGCCAGATCAGCAAGGTCTTTTCGGTATCAAGGGAATCCGGATAACATCTTCGCCCACGGGCCTAAGAATGACACCCGTGGGCTTTTATAAATCTCTTCCACTGTTTGCCAAGGCATGGTTATTGAACATTTTCGTCGCGCATTTGGCTATGGTGTTATTACTTCCGGCGGCTGGGCTATGCCGATGCACTCGGCCAGGTAGGCGGCCAGGTCGTCCAGTTCCAGCCGGGCGTGCTGGTCGGCGGAGGTTTGCACCTCCGGTTTCAGCTCGGGCACATTGGTAGGTAAATGTACCTGGTATTCAATGCTGATTGCGTACTTTTCCGGCGAGGGACGGGCCCAAAAGTCCGATGTCTCTGAGCATGTTCCGATGGTCTCCCTGGGTGGCCATACGATATTACGCCCCTTTCATTTCTTC
>CAZXSA010000060.1:0-20175 GCA_964642815.1 uncultured Planctomycetales bacterium
GGCGAGAGCTTGCCCTCGTAGCAGTAAACGCTGGCCTCCGGCTCGAGCAGCGGGTAGCCGAAGTTGATGTGCAGCAGCCAGGCGAAGGGGACGGGCTGATTACCGCGGTTGACGAACCGGTCATGCACGTGGATGGCCGACTCGCCGAGCGTGCTGCTGATGGTGCGGCGAAGCTCGATGTTGGGGTTGAACACGCGGGCGGTGCGCATCAGGCCGGTAATCTTCATTTCCAGTTTGCCGGCGGCCGGGTCGGGGTTCTCGATCGCCTCAAGAATAGCCGGCGTATGCGAGTGGGTGCCGTGCAGGCTCCATTCGATGTCGTTTTCGGTGAAAGGCGCTCCGGTGTTCAAAGGCCCGCAGCCGACCAGCAGCCCGCCGTAAAACCCGCGGAGCCATTCGACACCGCGGTTGTACGCATGGGAGGGAGCGACCGGGCCGGTGAGCGAGTGCCAGGTGAGCGACTGGCCGAGGAACTCGGCGTCAAGGATGTCCAATCCGCGGTCGATGAGCACCTTATAGCGCAGGCCGGCGCCGGTATTGATCCAGGCGATGCGGACACCCCGGCCGGGGCCGTTATCGAGAACGGAGGTCTCGATCCCGCCGAGTTGCAGCGGGTTCTCGACGGGAGCGCCGGCAAAGGGGTTGGACTTCTTGGATACGCTCGTGCGGGCCATGAAAATATCCTCCTCAAGTTTGATCCAACTCGACACTTGGCAAGACACGGGGAGACTACCTTGATTTCGGTATCATTCCGCTCGATGTCCATGAAGGCAATATCACGCAAAGACTCACGGCTTACTTCCCATTAGTTGCGAGGTATTCTTTAATATTCCTGAGTATTTCGGGCTTCGTCTTGGCGTACGGCTGACACCTTGCGGCCCATTCGCGCCCTGGATGAAGTACATCCCATGCCGATCTCTGCTGGTTGTAACGTCCACTTCCGGGATCATGATTTCCAAAACCGTCGATAAGCTTGTTCCAAATAGGGGAAAACATCTCGATGAGCAGATTCTCGCCTAGTGGAATCCAAATATCGTCCGTAACGAGATACCGGCAACAAAAATGCTTGAGGTCGAGATTGCTTGCTTCCTCGATGGACCTGGCATGCTCGCGAAGACGCCGAAAAAGCACGGTGCCAGCCGGCGCATCCAAGCCGAATCCACCCTTGCGCGCCCCCTCCGGGACCGCCTTACCGATGTAGATTGGGGCGGCGAAGCGGCTGTTGAGGTTTTGCGCGACGAGCGGTTGGTAGGCGGAATAGTCTCCCACGTAATAAATCGCGTAGACGCCCGCGCCCTCGAAAGGTTCCGGCGGTAGCGGAACAACCGGTCGCTCCAAGAGGGCCTCGGCGACGCTGTGGCCAAGGTTCCTCTTGTCCAAGGGATTATACGGGTTTTCCTGATTCATCCAGCAACCCTCCCGGACCGTCGGGAGAGCAATCCGTGAATACGTTCCGCGACGACTCTCGCCAAGGTGACCGGTACCGCGTTTCCAAGCTGTCGCATGGTTTCCGTCCATGAACCGTGAAATACGAATTCGTCGGGGAATGCCTGCAAACGAGCGCTTTCGCGAACGGTGAGGTAGCGAACCGTTCCATCATGATAGGCCAGCATGTTCTCACCGCCCGGTACGCCATGATCCCCCGCCTTCAAGGTCTTGGCGGGCTCGTCGAGAGGGCTGCCCGTATGCCCCGGATAGGGTCGAGCACCAGGCTGAAAACGATGGTTGCATATCCCTAGGTTGTCGCCCGATTTGCGCGGATCCGGCAAATCCGAGATGGCGTCGCGTACCGTTCGCCATGGCTTGGGTGACCAGAGTACGCCAGTGCAACCGAGGCGGGCGATGCGGGATCTTAGCCGGGCTGGTACTGGCGGCCGATCCTTCTTGCCGATACGATGACGTTCCCAATACGACCCCGAACACCATTGCTCGAACAGTAGCGCATCTTGCGAATGCGTCGGCTCCGGAAAGGACCATTCCAGGCCGAGATCAGAGCGAATGCCGACAATAATAACGCGCTCTCGTCGTTGCGGAACCCCGTAGTCAGCGGCATTCAGGAGACGCCAAACCACGTTATAATGAAGGCCATCGTGCTTGCCGCGAGTGTGATGCCGTTCGAGTCGAGAAAGATGCGCCTCCAAGGATTCGTCCGGTTTCCTGGTTATTTCCGGATGTCTCAACTGAAGTAGGAGGTAGCCAAAATACGTGGCGAACGCGCGACGGGCCAACCCCTTGACGTTTTCGACAAGTACGGTACGCGGTCGTAACTCACGGACGGCGCGAAAAACCTCCGGAAACATGTTTCGCTCATCCTTCATCCCGCGGGCTTTCCCACCAATGGAGAACGGCTGACAGGGTGGTCCGCCGGCGACAAGGTCGATACCGTCGGTTAGAGACGAGAAATCGAACTTGCGCACATCCATTTCGTGAAGCGGCCATTTCCGAACAAGACGCATGCCCCGTTGTTGGTTTTCACGGATGGTATCGCAGCAATATTTGTCCCACTCGAGCACGGCCTCGTGGCGAAAGCCCGCCATCGCCGTGCCCATGGCCAAACCACCAGCGCCCGCGAAAAGTTCAACAGCCCTCATGTTCGCCTCATCCCAAGAACTTGCGAATTTTTCTTGACAGTGCCGGTTTGTCCCTTGTCTCGCATTCCCAAATAACAAAAACTTGCCAGCCAAGCCGACGCAGGGCGCGCTGGCAAAGTTTATCCCGCTTCCGATTGGCTTGCAACTTAGGCAACCAGAAATCGCGACGCGATTTCGGTGGGCGGTCATTCTTGCATCTGGGATGGCGATGCCAAAAACATCCGTGGACGAAAATAATTTTTCTTTTCCCTTGGAAAACCAGGTCTGGACATCCCGGCAATCCGCGCACGTGAAGCCTGTATCGGTATCCCATTCCATGAACCAATCGGCGAACAAGCTTCTCGGGTTTCGTGTCCTTTGCGCGGATTCTGCTCATCCGCTCGCTTCTTTGTCTTGGAGTCAGTGTATCCGTGCCCATGGTAATCTGGTACTGTTTCCGTGTACCCCTGGAAAAGCGAGCAGGCGGCGAGGCCTCTCCATCCATGCAAGTCTCGCCACGAACCATCATGTTAATGCATTAACAAACTCGACCTAACCCCTGATCGCTGATGCACTTTCATCCTGCGCGGCGATTTCACCTTCTCCATGCATATCGTTTCATGTTGGCGGCCAACGTGCCTAAGCAAATATAATGGTATGTCCTTGGCAACCTTCTCGTCAACAATAACCGCGAATATCCATGCTATTCCGCTCAACCCAGAGGATCCTCCCCTATTGGCTTCTTGTGATACATCTCAGCGGAAGAACGGTGGCGGTCAACAGCCTGGTGGCCGGGTCGGGCCGGTCAGGCAGGATTTGAACAGATTGTAATCGGCTTGGTCCACATCGCCATCGCCGTCTATATCGGCTGGACCGCAACCGGGGGCGTAGGGTATAGTGGAACCGGAATAACACTTCTGCAGGAAACCGAAGTCCTCCAGATCGACATCGTCGTCAAGATCGAAGTCCGCTCGGGAGACAACCCTGACCTGCCAGCTTTCATTGTCGTTGCCCTGCGTATTGGTGGCCCGGATGGTGATGGCGAAGGTCTGGTTCACCTGTCCCGCCGCTGGTGTCCAGCCGGAGACAAAACCCGTGCCGCTGACCTGTACCCCGCTTGGGCCGGTAATAACCGACCAAGTCGGGGCCGGATAGCCCTGCAAGAGGGTCAGTTGCCTGGTGTACTCCTTTCCCACCTTAATGATATCTGGATCGGGCGCCACCTCGGCGATAATCGGCGGCAGGGGTGTCGAGGGCCGATAGACCGACCAAGTGTCGTGTTTGGTGAAATATCCTCGACCCAGGGAACGATGGGCGTCGAAGGTTACGGTATCCTCGCCGACGGTTACTCGAATATAGGTGTCATACGTACCGGTTCCCCGGGCGTACGCGTTGTTCACTTCCCATACCCCATTCTTGAGATAACGATAATACGTATGCGTATGTCCGCAGAAATAGGCCACGACATCATACGTATCGAGAAGAGCCCAGAAGGCGTTGCGATTGGTTGGGTACTGATCGAGACTGTCGCCAATGTGCCGGCATTGGTCCGGATAGTCGGTATCACACTGTGGATACGCCGGCTCGTGGCCGGTGACGAAAATCCATTTTTTCGTGGTGGCGGCCAAATCGGCGGCCAGCCAGTTGTACAAGGCGGGAACAATGTTGCCGTCGGTTCCCACGTCGCTGGTGCCGTTATAGTATTCATTCAGGACGACGAAGTGGGCATTGCCATAATCGAAGGAGTAGGTGGTCGTGGTGCAGTTCGGCGGCCCCGGGTTGACGATGTAGGGCAGGCTGTAATACTGGTTACGCGTCCATTGCATGTAGTCGGCGTTATCCAATTCATGATTGCCGACAACCGGATACCATACGAAATTCTGGCCGAACTTCGCGCGCAAACAGCCATCAACACCGCCATTGTTAGGCGGCCAGGCATCGCCGGGAAAAATCATGAATACCCCCGGCCCGCCGGTGGCCGCGATGTCATTGAGCACGGCCGGATATTGGCTGGTTGCCGTCGCCCCTTGCACGTCGCTGGTGAGGGTAAAACTGAAATCCGCCGCCAGAACGGAGCCGCTCAGACAGACGGATAAACTACTCAATAGCATCAACAATCCGGCGAGCGGCCAAGCAGTTGGTTTCACTTGATTACCCTCCTTTGACTTTATCATATCTTAACCAATTCTTAATGTTTCTCCAACCGGAAAAATCTGTTAACTTAACCGCGGGATAGTATTTATAAAGGCTTTGTTATGGGGCATTGGCCTCATCGGCCTTTAATAAAAAGTATTTTAAATTTTCGAGGTGTGGCGATGCTGCCTTTTTTCTCAATTTACTTATTGTTGGCGACCGTACCGCTAGCGGCACAGGTTCCCGTAGCCCACGAGGGTCTGTTTGAAATACCTGCTTGGCGCGAGGTGCGAATCGGCGGTTTCGTCGGCCGGCGGGTCGATGCGAACACGCGGGGCATCGTCCTGCATCGTGACGAGCAGGGTATGCTCGACGGGTTCCGCCACCGCACGGTCGGCGGGCATCCTTGGATCGGCGAACATGTGGGCAAGTGGCTCGACACGGCCGCCATGGCCTATACCTATTCGGATGACAATGAATTAAGAGACAAGATGAAACGGGTGGCCGACGAGCTGATGAAAACGCAGCTTGACGACGGCTACCTCGGTACCTACGGCGAACCTGAACGCATGGACCGTTGGGACGTGTGGGTCCACAAGTACAACCTGCTCGGCCTGCAATCTTATTATGATGTCACCGGAGATACGCGGGCCTTGGAATCCTGTCGGAAAATGGCCGATTTGATTATGACCCACATCGGACCGGGTAAGAAGGATATTCTGGTGGCCGGCACGCATGACGGCGTGATCACCCATCAGGGGATGGCCGCCACTAGCATCCTCGAACCGATCCTCGACCTCTATAGACATACCGGCGACAAGCGCTACCTCGATTACGGCTTGTACATTGCCGACTCGCTCGAACGTGAAGGCGGGCCACATATCGTCAGTTCACTGCTGAGGGAGCGGGCGGTAAACAAGGTGGCCAACGCCAAGGCTTATGAAATGATTTCCAACATTCTCGGCCTCTTGAGCCTCTATCGGTTGGAAGGAAAACCCGAGTATCTTCAAGCAGCGGAAATCGCGTTCGCCGATATCGTCAAGCGTCGCGCTTACATCACCGGCGGCACGACCACCGGGGAGGCCTTCTGGCCCGAAGGCCATCTGCCCAACGCCGGACATGTGGCCGAGATGTGCGTCATGATGAGCCAGTTCCAACTGGCTCGCGAGCTTCTTTTGCTGACCGGTGATACGAAGTACGGCGACGCGATGGAACATCTGGTCCTCAACCACATTCTGGCCGGCCAGAATCCCAACGGCCAATCCATCTGTTATTACACACCCCTATGGGACTGCAAATTCTACATGACCTCGCTCGATTGTTGTATCTCCAGCGGAGCCCGGGTGGTGGCCATGCTGCCTTCCATGTATTACCTGCGCGGTTATGACCGGGTCATGGTCAACATGGTGGGCGAATCCCGACTGGAAACGACCCTGCCCAACGGCGAAAAGCCGCGCGTAATGCAGACCACGCAATATCCCTTCGACGGCAAAGTGACCATCCGGGCCGAGGCACCCAAGGGGATCGGCTATACGCTGGCCGTGCGTATTCCGCCGGCCGCCGGTTCGCCGGTCATCAAAATCGATGGCCGACCGTTCGGCTCGACCCTCGGCAGCGGCTGGTCGCTCTGTCTGCCCATCGACTCCGCGGGCAAGACCATCGAAATGGACCTCGATCTTCGTTGGGATATCATCAAGGGAACCGGGATGAACGAAGGGTTGTTCGCCCTGCGCTACGGCCCGGTGATCTTTGCCTACGATCATGAATTAAACCAGCATATCCCGCACTCGGCCGCCTATGGCTACGATATGAATCTGAGGCAACTTTCGCCTCGGCTCGAACAAAAAGACGGACAGTGGATCGCTACGATCACCGGTTTTTCGCCGGGTACGGATGAGGCCAAGCGAATCACCCTGCGACCGTTCGCGGATGCCGGCGAAAAGGGTTATTTCAGCGTCTGGCTGCGCGACCGGACGTGGCGGCCGGGTATGGAGTTCTCCCTATTCACCGGCGACCATGAATATTTATCGCGACCGGGCAAAATCAAAGGCTCATTCGCCGACAATGACCCGGCCACTTTCAGTACGACGGACGACGGCCGCAAGCTGGACGAGGATTGGTTTGAAACTCATGTCGGCTGGTTCAGCCGCTTCAACGTGATCGTCTTCCGACACGGTAAGACCTTCCCCAACGGCGGGTGGTTTGATACGAGCAAAGGCAAACCTCGCGTCCTGCTGCGCATGCAAACCGGTAAAAGCATCGAGGTTGGCACGCTCGACGACTACCCGGCCACGACGGCCGAGGATCCGGGCACGCTTCTCGACGGCCAGGCTTTCCGGTTGATCATCCCCAAAGACAAGATGCAGGATGCCTTCGGCGTCCGTATCATCGGCACGCCGGCCTGCGGCAATGACCCCAACCAGAACTTCGCCAGTTGCGCCGAACTGCAGGTGTTGTACGATCCGGACTGGGAATAAAATGTCGCCCGTTTCCGGTTTCGCACAACCAGGTTTTGAAGCACGACCCGTTTGCGGGTATCCTATGGCCGTTAGGTGTTCAAAAGACGAACCGATTTGAACCAGGCGGGCAATACGGCATATGACGGCGGCGTCTCATCCGAGTATTCACGAGGTGGATTTCTGCGGCATTGTCGCGGCAGAGGCTACCATTTTGTTTCGGCAAAACCCGGAAGTTTTTCCCTTCGTGGAAGCGCGCCTCGAGGGTTTTGGTACCGGACCTGCCCGAGGTAAAAGAAAAGACCTGCGTTTTTTCGAGCCGAACGGACGATTGGCCCTGTGCGGCGAAGTTAAAATGCCCGGCACCGCGGAAGGTCGTTCGCCCTACGACGAGAAAATGGTCCGCGACGCCGAGCAGAAAGCAAATGATGCGGCCGTCAAATACTTCTTCACTTGGAACGTGAACGTTTTCGTCCTCTGGGACCGCAGCCAATGGGACAAGCCGATTCTTGAACGCCGCGTGCGGGAATGGCGGCTGGGACTGAATCTTGACAGCGCGGAGGCGGTTGCCCGAGCGGAAAATCTCGAATTTATCAAGACGCGATTTCTCCCCGATCTACTGCGCGACGTGGCCGACATCTATTCCGGTCGCCGACGCGATTGGTTCATGCCGCCCGACGATCTGTTCATCCGCTCCCTGGAAAGCCACTTGGATTGGCCGGTCCAGCTTCTTACGGCCTATCTTGTTCAACAGACCGGACAAAACAGGGCTTTCGACGCCCGCGTTCAGCAATGGCTGGTCGATCAGGACTGGGTTTTTGTTCGGAACGTCCCCGAGGAATGGCACGATGCCTTGTTCAACATGGCAAAAACCCTCGCTTACGTTTGGGCTAACCGCCTGATATTTTACAAGGCCCTGCGGGCGCGGTTCAGCGATTTGCCTCACCTCGAATTGAAGCGTTCCATAAAAACCGCGACGGACACCGCCCGCGCCTTCGATCGATTCTTTGAAAAAGCCATCGAGCGCAGCGGCGATTATGAACCGCTGTTGTTTCCCAACGCCGACGATTGGGCCAGTTGCCTGATTTTCGAGGCCCCGCACGCGCTCGATGCCTGGCGGGGTATGCTGCGCGGCATCGAGTCCATCGATTTCCAGGATGTCCCCTCGGATATTGTCGGCCGTATTTTCCAGAAGCTGATCGGTCCCGAGGAACGCCATCGTTATGGACAACATTTCACCGGCGACGACGTGGTGGATCTCATCAATGCGTTTTGCATACGTCAGGCGGACGACACCGTCCTTGATCCGGCCTGTGGGTCGGGGAGTTTTCTGGTACGGGCCTATTATCGGAAACGCCATCTCGATCCCCGGCGGCAACATATCCAGGTTCTCGCGGAACTGTTTGGTTGTGATATCGCCCTTTATCCTGCTCACCTGGCCACTCTGAATCTGGCGGCCCGGGAGATCAACGACGAAGCCAATTATCCACGAATCGTTCGACGGGATTTTTTCGAGACCGAGCGGGGTAAGTCGTTTTGCACCATTCCGGACAACGCCGGCGGGACGCAAGCCGTCGTCATGCCGACCTTGAAAGCGGTAGTGGGTAATCCTCCTTATGTCAGGCAGGAAAAGATCGAAAAAACCAACAAGCAGAATTACGGCGAGCGCGTCGCTCGCGAATGGAGCCGCCTGCGTTTAAGCGGACGAAGCGATCTGCACTGCTACTTCTGGCCGGTCGCTTCCAGGTTCCTCGCCCCTGACGGCTACTTCGGTTTCCTGACCAGCTCGTCTTGGCTGGATGTCGAATATGGTTTTGCGCTCCAGGGCTGGGTGCTGCGTCATTTCAAACTCTTGGCGGTGATGGAAAGCGCCGCGGAGCCCTGGTTCCCTGACGCCAGGGTCAAAACCGCTATAACCATTCTCCAACGTTGCGATGACGAATCCCGGCGGATGGCCAATCTGGTTCGTTTTGTTCGATTCAACAAACCGCTCAAGGACATTATCGGCGTGCCCGCCGGGGATAACGAGTCGCTCCGGCAAAAAGCCGTGGAGGAACTCCGCGAGCGTATTCTTGCCGCCGAAACCGACACCCGGGACGAGCAACTGCGGATCATCGTTAAGCGGCAGCAAGACCTTTGGACCGACGGCGTCCGCGCCGGGTCCGTTTTGCATGACGTGGAGGCCGAGGAAAACGGTGACGAGGATGACGATATCCTGAATAACGGTGAATCGCTAAACAATGGGAATCATCAGGAGGATTTGGAATCCGGCCCATTGATCCAAGTCGGCCCCGGTGAATATGCCGCCGGCAAATGGGGCCGTTATGTTCGCGCTCCTGATTTCTATTTTGAAATCATGCGTCGTTTCGGGCAACGTTTCGTACCGCTCGGAGAGATCGTGGACGTGCGCTTCGGCGTAAAAAGCGGTTGCGATGCCTTCTTCATGCCCAAGGACATTACCGCGCAGCTCTTGCGCGAAATCGACAATGATCGGGAGTTTCGACGGCGGGCCGGCGGCGCACCGCGCAAGGATGTTGAATCCGGGAAATTGAAGATCATCGAGGCCGGCGATGGAAGCGTTCATCCCATCGAGGCCGAATTCCTCGCCCCCGAGGTTCACAGTCTCATGAAGATCGATCGGCCTCTGGTACGCTCGAAAGACCTCGATCGGGTCGTATTGTTGGTCGATTCGCCCATGAAGGATTTACGCGGAACCTGGGTCCACAAGTATCTGCGGTATGGCGCGCAGGCCACCTTTCCCTCGAAAAAATCCAAGGCCGTTCCGGTCCCGCAACGTTCGACCTGTGCCGCTCGCAACCCCTGGTACGATTTGACCAAACTTGTTAAACCGGGCTTCGCTTTTTGGCCGATGGCCCAGCAATATCGACATATCATTGCCGGTAACCCTGAAAAAATAATATGCAATCATAACCTCTTTGACTTGCAGTCGGATCAGATCACAATTCGGGAGAAGCAAATTCTGTGGGCAATCTTAAACTCGACAATGATCGGCTTGTTTAAGACGTTTTACGGAAGATTCGCGGGCACGGAAGGCAACCTCAAGACGGAGGTCATCGATGTCAACTTGCTGGAAGTGCCGGACCCGCGCGGGGTGCGCGGCGACGTAGCCAAGAAACTGATGCAGGCCGTCAGGCAAATGTGCCGACGACCGGTCGGGCGTTTGGTGGAAGAGCAGTTGATGGACTGTCATTTGCCGACCAGGGCGAAACGGATCGCGGCCGGCCCCCTGGTCCTGTCCGACGAACTCCGGCAGAGTGATCGGCGGGACTTGGACGACGCGGTTTTTGAATTGCTCGGCGTAACCAACGCGACCGAACGTCGTCGCCTGGTGGAGGAATTGCACGCGCAAACCGCCGGTTATTTCCGCGAAATCCGGGTAGTCGAGATTGAAAAACAGGAGCAGCGCTCGCGCAGCGCCAATCGAAAATTCAGCGTGCAGGAGTTGGCCGCCGATGCCTGGGACGCCGCAGAGTTGGAGGACACAACCCCCCTCGTCGAATGGTTGGCCAATAACCCCCAGTGTAATACGGCGGTCCATATCCCCGAAGATAAACCCGCCCAACTTTCGCCGTCACCGATGTTCGATCCCGACGCGGTCTATTTCGGCAAACAACGGCAGGCGCATATCGACTGCTCATCGCGCGGCCAGGCCGAACTCATCGTTAGGGTAGCCAACTTGGGGATATGCGGAACAATCAGACTCCCGTCGGATTTAGATTCCTGCCTTAAACTATTGGACCGTATCAACGTCAGACTCGACAAGGCCCAGATGCGTTTTTCGGAACTGGCCTCCGGCCGCACGGGCGATCCTCGCCTCCAAGCACAACTTGTCGATCAACTCCTGAGGTGGTATGTCCTGGGTCGCCAAACGCCAAGGACCGATCCGGAATCGTAACAGGCATAATTGATAAGTAATGCCCGCCGTCGGTGGTTGCCGATTGCTTCGACCTATGCTTCCTTCGGTGCCGAGGCTTCGATATTGGCAACCACGGATTCGTTCCAAGGCACGCCGATGAGATCGAGAGCGATCAAGGCCGCGCCGACGCCGGGGCTGAAGCGAGGCAAGACCAAGGTGGCGTTGGGATGTTTTTCACGCAGCAGGGCTTGGACCAGATTGAAATAGTAGGGCACCTTGGTGACCAGGCTGCCGGTGGCCGCCACTTTGTAACCGCCGGTGTGCAGGCCGAGAACTTCGGCGCAGGCGGCCAGCAGGTGGGCGATTTCCGCCGCGCCTTCATGCACGATCTGCTTGCAGACTTCGTCCGGCGGGTTGGCCGTCGCCAGATCCATGACGATTTTCGCGTACTGCGAAACCTCACGCCGAAAATCCTGGCTGGTATACAACGGCGTTACGCAGGCCCGAAGGGTCGGCCCGCCGATCTTGGCGATGATCTTGTCCACCATTTTCGTCGCCGGCCCCCGGCCGTCATCCGCCCGAAAAGCGGCGTTGATGCCATGCTCGGCCAGCCAGTACGCGCTGCCCTCGTCGCCGATCGGACCCCAGCAACTGGTGACATGCGTTCGACCCGCGGCGTTGCGGCCCCAGCCGACCGACCCGGTGCCGGCAATCAAGGCCAGGCCCACTTTCTCCACCAATCCACCGACGAGGCTGCACTCGCCCTCTTCCTTACGGAGGATTTTTTTTGGCCGGGCCAGCCGAGTGATGCACGGAAAAAGCGGGTCGGGCTGCGGCTCGATACCGATGACCGCGATCTCGGTTTCGAGTGTTTTGATCCCCGCCTGTTTCTGGGCGGTGGTGATGGCCTCCGCGAAGGACTGCTCGGCCAGATCGAGAGGGATAAAGTTAATGTTACCCGAGCCGCCGACGCCCTCGCCGAGAACGCGGCCGGTATCGTCGGCCAAAATGGCGTGGCTCTTGGTTCCGCCGATGTCCATGCCCAACACAACTCGCGCCATCGTCACATCCCCATGTAAGCCAGTTCCATCGCCGAATCGACCAGCCAACTGGTGAAATCGGCGGTGAAATCGTACGTCGTCCGCAACGCCTGTTTATCGAAACTCTCGGTGCCCGGCCCGAGCATCCAGCCGGAGGGCTGTTGGGCGGTCAGAATGAAATCCATTTGCGAGAGGCATTTTTCCAGATAGCGTTTCTCGCCGGTGATCCGATACAGCATAGCCGACCCCCAGCCGCCCTTTCCCGCGGTGGTGAAGTGGAAAGCGTCCTCGTGGGCGCTAGCCAACCAATCCCAAATTCGTATGGCCGCATCAAGATACTTTTTATCGCCGGTGTATTCGTAAACGGCGATCATCACGTTCATCGGCCAAGCCCAGATCCAATACGCCTGTTTACCCTGCTTGCGATCAATGAAACAGTAGAGATGGTTCTTCGGCTCGATACCGGTCAAATCGGTCAGCACGCCGGTTTTCTTCGTCCAGCGGGTATACAACTTGTCCGGATCCTTCTGGGCCTTGAACCATTCGATCAGGAAATCGGTGCTTTCGACGGCCAGTTGCGGGCGCTGATGTTGCAGGCAGGCCAGCGCGCCAACCGCGGTCGCGCAACTGTCGATGATCTCGCTGCGCGGTTGCACGTGGGCGTAAAACCCGCCGGTCTCCGGGTCGCGAATGGACACCATGAAATCGGTGATCTTGCGGCCCAGTTCGTACCAGCGCATGGCGGCCGCCGCCCGGGCCAGCCAGGCGTTCTGATAAAGCTGGCAGAAGACCGGGCCGTAACTACCGCTACTGCGGCTCTTTTCGTTGGTGTAGATGTCGCCGTTGGGCCGCATGTAGCGGTTCACGATATGCCGCATCATGCGTCCGGCGGTTCCATCCTGCCCGCCGACGCGCAGGGAGTAAACGCTCTTGTAATAGCAACCGACATCGTCGGTGTCGGGATAGATGCCGTCCGGCTGTACCGGTTGTATACCGCGGTAGTTGCCCATGGCCGTCTGCTGACAGGCCAACCAGGTCATGGCCCGATGGGCCGCTTCGAGAAGAATCGCAC
The DNA here is from genome assembly GCA_964642815.1 of uncultured Planctomycetales bacterium. Taxonomy (GTDB): domain Bacteria; phylum Planctomycetota; class Phycisphaerae; order UBA1845; family PWPN01; genus JAAYCU01. Next base: position 13,149 of record CAZXSA010000060.1, read on the forward strand.
TGGTGATTTTCATCTTGCTAAAGCTCCTGCATTCAATAAATTACATTTGCTCGACCACGAACCGGGTGGTGCCGGCCAACATGCCGCCGGGCGGCACGATCCGCAGGCCGGAAACCTCGACGGGCACATGCTGCAGATTGACCGCGTTAGGGGCACAAGTCAGATTTTCCAAACAGACGAACGGCGCGCCAGCCGGGGCGTAGACGATTTGCTGGGCGAACACGTCGTCGGCCGTCAGGGTCAACCGCGTCCCCACGTCGCGAAACTCGAGCACCGCCGGTTCCTTGCTTCGGCCCAGCCAGACGTTGTCAACATCGAGTCCACCGAGGCAGCGCAGTTCGCGCAAGTCATACTTGGTACCCGCCACCGGCTCGGTCTTTCCGTTCGGAATCAGGTTTTCCAGCACAAGGATTTTATCGCAGGGAACTTTGAGGTACGTATTCTCCCGCTTGCCCTGAATTCGCCAGAACGGATGCAACCCGAAACCCACCGGAGCTTCGGTCGGGCCGGTGTTGTAATACTGGAAGTTGTAGGCGATACCCCGCTCGATCACCGAAATGTTCAGGATCAACCAGCAGGGGAACGGATAACCCTCGTGGACAGGGTGCTTGGGGGTAATGTCGATGTTCAGGGTGATGCTGGCATCGGTCCGGGTAAAGCCAAAGGTTTCGTCGCGGACGAGTCCGTGGATAGCCACCACCTTGCCGTGCTTTTTCTGCACAATCTTGCGCCCGCGGAACTCATACTCGCCGTCGGGTACGCGGCAGGGGGTCGGGAACATCACGAAACAGCCAGTGTACGCCTCCTCCTCGCTGCGTAGCCGAGCCGGGTCGTAGTAAAGGTACTCGCGGCCATCGACCTTGAGCGAAACAAGGTTTCCCCCGCAACGGGGTTGAATCTCGGCGACCACCTCATGCCCTTTGATGGTCGCCCCGATTTTCTCCGTCACGAGCATGTCGTCGCTAAATCTGCTAGTGGCCATGAGTTATACTCCCTTGCTGAACAATTTGGAAATCCGCGTCCGTCTCGACGGGGATCGGATCCGGGCGGCATTGGCTCGGGCCAGGACACGTCTTATACCGGCCGGGGTGAGGCAAATCAAGATTGCATTGACCCCGTGCGTATGGGCTTGTCGGCCGCCGGTATTTACGGCAGGATAATCCGGCAATTGCAAGGAGAATCAGCCTTGACCGCCTCGGCCGTCCAGCGTTTTTACCGCTATCATGCCCACGTGTATGACGCCACGCGCTGGTTGATCTTGCCCGGCCGGGCAGCGGCGGTAACGGCCCTTGGTCTGCGGCCTCATAGCACGGTACTCGAAATAGGCTGCGGGACGGGTTGGAATTTCCCACTGATTGCCGAGCAACTGGACAGCCAACGAGGCCACGTCGTGGGCCTGGATTTTTCAGAACCGATGCTGGCCAAGGCCCGTAAGCGATTGACCGCTAAGGGCTTCGGTAATTTTGAGTTGATCCAGGGGGATGCTTCAAGTCTGAAACTTGACCGTTCCTTCGACGCGGTGCTGTTCGCTTACAGCCTGAGCATGATCGACGACTGGGAGGCGGCCATCGCGCGGGCGGTCGAGCATCTGGCCCCCGGCGGACGGCTGGTGGTCCTGGACTTCGGCGATTTCGACGCCTGGGGTCCGGCGGCCCCGGCCATCCGGGCCTGGCTGGGGTTTCATCACGTCCGAGTACGGCGGCCGTACCTGCAAGCGTTGGCCCGACGACTTAATACCCTGCGGGTTTGGCGAGGCCTCGGCGGCTATTTTTTTACGGCGGTCGGTATTCGCTAATCGGATCGACACGCGGCCCTCATATACCGCACCACATTCGGCCGATGAACATGGACCGACAGGTTTCGAATCCTGTATCGGAGGAGCCGAAGATATTCGAAGGCAACCCGACAAACCAAGGGCAAGGAGATGCCTCTCGTGGCGGCTGGGGGAAATAGCAACTTGCGATATACCACCATCCTCGGCATATGCGTCGCGGGGACGGCTTGCCTCCTCCTCATGGCCACGATGGCGTTCCATATCTGGCAAGACCAGGGACACGTCGTGATTCGCGGCGGCTACTATCATGGAAAGATCGACGACTTTGAAATCGGCCTCTCCTGGGCGGACGATTCCATGGCTTGCACGGCCTGGCTCGTGGACCGGAGTCGTGGGTTAAACAGATTAAACTACTATGCTTTTCTCGATGGTGACGGATTTGCCTTCGAGCCTTTTTCCGAAAAACCTCCTTGGCTGCTGCAAGCCCAAGTAGTCGAGGACGGCGGTATTGCGGAGATATCCTTATCGGATCCCGCGATTCCCGCCACCTCGCGCACCATGCGCTTACCTCGGATCACTCCGCTCGGAATGATTCGTCGCAACGTCGGCATACGGATCGGCTGGTCCGGTCGCCAACTTCGCTACCAGGCAAGTTTTCCCGTTTTCGAGGAGACGTCGCGATTCCTCGGGGCCATCAACGAGCGGATGCGCATGGATCATCGAAGCCAATCGGTTTCGTGGGCAGATCTGACCCCGGCCGACATTCTGGACAGCTTGCAGTATCCGTCATGCATGAACGTCTGGCAATGCGATGTCAACTACAAGCTGGTTTTCCTCGCTCCGGAATTCATCAGCATGGTCGCGCAACGCGAAGAGTACACCGGCGGGGCGCATGGCGTGACCGGCTACCAAAGTTACAATTTTGCCTGGGTAAACGGAAAACTCGTCAACCTGCATCTGGCGGATCTATTCGATCCGAATTCCAATTGGCTTTCGCGTCTTTCGGCGGCTTGTGTTAAAGATTTGCGCCGGCAAGGTGCTTCCAGCGTCACCGGGGACTCGATCACCGAATTCGGCCCCGAGGATCTCAAAATCTTCACCGCCGATGCCCGCGGCTTGACGTTCTATTTCGCTTCTTATCAGGTGGGGTGCTACGCGGAGGGCACTTTTGAAGCCCTGGCGCCGTTGGAAGCGTTCCAAGAGACTCTTCGCCGGGACCATGCCCTTGCTTCTGTTTTCGGACGCAGATCAACATAACCAACGGGTGGAAATCGCCCGGTTCCGGGGCCTCGCGAAAACGGTATTGTGAGGCAGGCATCCATTAAGCTATAATATCGACCGGCGCGGCAAGGATGACGCGCCGACCTCGGAGCCGAAATAAGGTGCTTGCGCGGCTTTTTCAGGTACATTTGTCGAGCATCAACAGGAACCACGCGGATCGCAAGCCCGCCATTTTGCATTTACTGCCGAAATAGCCATGCACAAACACGCACACCTGCCCACCCCCTTTGCCGAACTTGGTCTTTCCGCCGCGATACTTCACGCCCTCGGTCAGGCCGGCTTCCATGAACCCACGGATATTCAGCGGCAACTCATCCCGCTCGTTCTGGAGGGCAAGGACGTGCTCGGCCAGGCCCGCACGGGAACGGGTAAGACGGCGGCGTTCGGTCTGCCCGTCATGCAAATGATCCAGCTCGATCAGGGGTTGCAGGCCTTGATTCTGGTGCCCACCCGCGAACTGGCCGTCCAGGTCGCCGCCGAGTTGCGCCGCCTGCGTCCGACCGAGCAATTGCACATCGTCCCGGTCTACGGCGGGCAGAAAATTCGCCAGCAGCTTCACCAACTCGGGCGAAAACCGCATTTGGTGGTCGGCACGCCCGGCCGGGTGATCGACCTGCTCGACCGTCACGCCTTGCGGTTCGAGGCCATCCGCTTTGCCGTACTCGACGAGGTGGACCGGATGCTCGACATCGGTTTTCGCGACGATATTCGCAACATTCTTTCACGGATCCAGCATGAGCATCAAACGGTCCTCGTGTCCGCCACGTTCACCGACGAAATCAAGCGTTTGGCCCAGCGTTACATGGACAAGCCGGTTGAAGTGAACGTCTCCCGCGACGTGCTCACCGTCGATGAGGTACGGCAGACCTATCTGACGGTCGATCCGTGGGACAAGCCCCGGGCCCTTGAAATGCTGCTCCAGCAGGAAAAACCCCAGATGGCCATCGTGTTCTGCAAGACCAAGCACGGCGTTCGTCGTCTGGCCAAGAACCTGCACGGCCGCGGGGTGGACGCCAAGGAGATTCACGGCGATCTGGTCCAGGAAAAACGCGAACGCATCATGGACCGCTTCCGCAAGCACCGGTTGAATGTGTTGGTGGCCACCGATCTGGCCGCCCGCGGTATCGACGTACAGGGCATCAGCCATATCATCAACTACGATATTCCGGAAGATCCCAACATATACGTGCATCGCATCGGCCGCACCGCGCGCATGGGGAGCTTCGGCAAGGCCATCACCTTTGTCACCCGCGAGCAGGGCAAGGAACTGACCGAGATCGAGCAGTTAATCAACAAGGAAATCCCCCAGGAATGTATCGAAGGCTTTCAAAGTAGTCCCCCACCCCACGGTCCAGATGAGGACTGGCGGCCGGGCGGGCACGGTTCCCGGCCCAGTCCGGCACCGGTGGCCGTCGAACCCGTGGCGTCACCCGTGGCCACGCCCCCGGCTCGACCGAAAGGTCTCGGCGGCAAACATAGGCCGGCCCGGCGCCGGCGGCTGTAAAGGTTGTCTGCCGAGGGCGGGTCCGAAAAAGAATTCGCCCGCTCCCACGGAAGAAACCAACTCCGCGGGACCGGGCGAACCCCTGGGTGATCCATCCCTATACTTTCTTGCCCTAGCGGGTGATTACCGAACTCGCTCGCGACGATGTCGGCGGTAATACATCGGCCAGCCGAGGGCCAGTAGGGTCAGTGCCATGGGAGCCATGCCCGCCGCTCCGCAACCACCGGTTGACGATTCCATGTCGTCATCATCCCAACCATCGTCGTCCCACCCATCATCATCATCGTCGATGTCGTCGTCGGTATCATCGTCCGGGGTGCCGGCCGCCACCAGGCCGCCCTCGATGTCGTACTGTGGATGCTGCGCATTATCGTCAAGGGCGGATTCCTTGGCCGTCTCCTCCGCCGTCCGGGCCAATAATGTTTCCCACGTCACCATCTGTCCCGATCGGGCGAGGTCATAAAAGCTCTCCATGAAGTTGTAGCTGAAGACGCCACCTTGCCCAGGGCCGCCAAGGCTGTATTCGCCGGGGGCGCAGCCGGTGACCAAGACCGTGCCTTGGAAATCCAGGAACAGATGGCGAAAGCTCTGCTGATCGGCCGACCCGAAAGGAAGCGGGCGAAAGGCCGGATATCCCGAATCCATGTAACTATTGCAGCAATCGGTCATGACGATCAGCAGGCGGGGATTCTTAGGCCGCAACGTCTCCACCACCTCGTCAAAGGAAACTTCGTCACCCCAGCTCGTCGAGCTCGTGAAATACAGGGTGGGCCAAATGGAATCGCCAGGGTTTCCGCCGTGTCCACTGTAATAGAAATAAACCACGTCGTCGGAAGCAACCTGGAGATTGCTGAGCAGGTTTCGGGTCTGATCGATGGTCAGGTTATTGCCGGAAAGTTGTCGAAAAACGAGTCGCAGGCCGGTGTTATCGGCAATGTCCTGGGCCCAGGATTGGGCGTTGTCCAAGTCGTCCTCGGTGCCAATGCCTTCGGCCAGGGTGTCGGCCAGCACGATAAAGTGCAGGTCGGCCCCGAATGTCATGGCGGACAGACCACCAACGATCAACAGAATCAAGCCCATGTACTTTTTCATGTCGGTTTCCCTGACAGATACGGCGACGTTTCTTTATCGAGGTATCGACTAACGGGCATGATAAATTGAGAGGTTGGCCGGCGGGGAAGATCGCCCGACAGGCCGGGTCATTTCCGGACCAAGGATCATCGCCCCATAACAAGGCGAGCGGCGCCGGGTGGATAAGCACCCGGCGCCGCTCGAAGGTTATGCATATTCAGCGGGTTCGCTCGATTAATCCAGCCGGTCCAGAACAATGAAACCCAGAACCCACTGGTCGGTGGTCAGGCAACCGGAGCTGACTTTTTGCCGCAAGGCCCGGAAGGCCACCGTGTCATTGGAGCAGGCCACATCGGAGGCCATCAGCCACCCGCTCAAGGTTTCCTCGTCCGGGAACAGTTCCCAACCGTCACCCTCGTTCATCTGCAGGTACTCGATGTCAAAATCAATGTAACTGGTTCCGGAAAGGAACCACCGGGTACCGTCAGGGGTGATGGTCATAGTATTGGCATAGCCGTACGGGACGGCTTGCTGTATGCAGTTACTCTGCACGGGGATCTCCGTGGTCTGGCTGGCCAGAGTCGCCCCCGGCGCGTCGCCGACGGCGCCAATTGCGCTGCGATGAATCACGGCCGCCCCAAAGATGCTGTCCGCGGTTTCCTGGGCCACGAAGAACGCGAATTTCCCGCCGTTCAGGGCGACCGGCGAATTGACCGCGTATTCACTCTTCTTCGTAAAGGTGGTGACGTTTCCGTTGGTAATGTTGAGCAGACCGGTGGTACCATTCAAGGCGCCTGTCCGGTAAAGAACGTAGTTGCCGTCCAATTGGATTTGAACGCCGCTTCGGACGCCGTCAGCCTCGGATAGTTCCCATGCGGTCGGCTGGGTCGCGGGGTTGTTGAGGTCCCACACATAAATGGTTTCGTCCGGATTTTTCGCGTAGGCCACTACCCGTCGCGCGGTCGCATCGACCGCCACCTGCATGAAAGTAGCCTCGAAATTGGTTGGCTGAGCGCAACTAATGATCGCGGGGGTCGAACCACTCAGATCGATGACCTTGATGGCGTTGCCATCGGTGACCGCGGAGACATCGTTGATCGTGGCCACAAGACGACCGTCGGCCATCATGTGGCCCGGCGCATTGGCGTCGGAGGGCAGAGAATGCAGGGTGATGTCACCACCCGGAATGTCCACCGGCTCGCCTCCGGTGACGGTGTTGAAGACGGCCACTTCGTTCGTGCTACGGACCAGAACCACCTTCTTGCCCGCCACCGCGAAATCCCGGAATCCGAAGAGCAGATCGCTGTGTGGAATCATGGTGCCGGCGGTCGTGTCCGCATCGGCCGTCGACGGAACCAGATAGTACACGCTGTTATCCGGCACGCCCCAGACGATCA
>CAZXSA010000060.1:20275-22292 GCA_964642815.1 uncultured Planctomycetales bacterium
GCCGTCGACGGAACCAGATAGTACACGCTGTTATCCGGCACGCCCCAGACGATCAAATCCTCGCCTACCGCCAGTTTGCCGCTGGTCTGGTAGGCCGAGTTTTCAAACGCAATCTTGGTCTTGATCAGGGCATCGGCAATTACGTCATCATCGTCGTCATCGCCATTGTCATCATCGCCGTTGTCGTCGTCGCCATTGTCCACATCGCCACCGCCGCCACCCCCATTATCCGTGTCCCCGCCGCCGCCGTCCGTGGGCGTGCAACCCGAGTAGGGCGCCAGCAGAACCATCAACCCCAATAGCAGACAGCAAATGAAACTTAGTGTTTTCATGTCCCATTCTCCTTGTGTTCGATTGTCCGTGTCGAGATTCTCAATAACAAAACCCATCCACGTACGCCGACCTGCATGGGAGGGGGGGAGGTGCGTTCCCTGCCGGCCGCCGCTGGCCTGATTGGTTCATAACCACGCCATAGTGTTTACCATCGATCCGCTCGGGTGTCAACTCAATCTTGCTCCAATTACCTTGCCGCGCAGGCATTAACGGCAAGATGAATCATGCCGTCACCGTGCAAACAAAGCTGAAACCGCGTGCCATACGTCCGGCATTGGAAAAATCAGTGCATAATCCACGCTCTTCGCATTCGGCTGGAAAACGGGTACACTATGCCCGCGATTCCGAGCGTAGGAATCGGAACCCGTTTTCAGGAGGCCAAGTTCATGGCAGACAAAGATGTCCTAGCGAGAGTGATCAAGGTGACCGCCCGGGTTCTGAACCTGGACCCGGCGACGATCAAGCCGGAGGCCAATTTCGTGTTCGACCTCGGGGCCGAGTCGGTCCAGAGCGTCGAACTGGTGGCCGCCTTCGAGGAGGAGTTCGATATCGAGATGGACGAGGACGCGGCCCTGTCGGTCAGCACGGTCGGGGCGGCGGCCGACTTCATCGCCAAACACCTGTAAGCTGTTCTTTTCCATCGAAACAACCGGCCGCGGGTGACGGGACCGTCATCCGCCGCCGGTTTTATGTTGCATGGGATTCAAGATTGGCTATATGAGGGATGATTAACTCGGGTGAGCGATCAATTTTGTGATCTGTTATCAAAGCCGTATTTCGTACCCGATCATACGTACGTATAAACGGGAGCATGCTTATCGGGTTTTGCCTGACGGGCCATGAGTTCTTCAATATGCCGGATGGTATGCGGGGCCAGAAGCGTATCCGAGCATACGTCACATACTTCGGCGGGAACATCCTCAAAAACGAGTACATCGCCACCGTGCTTGACGGTATGGACAATAACCCGATGCTCATATTCCCCGGGACATCCCTGAATACTGCATTTCATTGGGCCGTTCCTCTCTGAAACGGAGTAATCCACTTGGGCGGTTTAGGTTCATAAGCCGTTATAATTCCATCCAGCCAGTAGATCAAGATCACTATCGGCAGCAAAGCGGGATTCTATTTCCTCTATCGAACACATCTCGCATGCACCCATGAATAGGCGTGGTGCGGTTCCACTTGCTAACAAACTCGATCTTGCCAGACCTTCGGGCTCCGCTTTGCATGGAGTACTCCGATAACGGAAATGTTCCGCTTACCCTCGACAAAGAATACTCCATAGGGAAAACGCCGGAGAAGAGCGCGCCGGACGATATCCTCGTGAAGAACCGGATATAGTTGAGGGTTCCTTTCAATTGATGCCATGATGGCATCCACGCACAGAAGAAAATCTGCGCCCAAACCGGGGGCCTGCTCCTCGTACCATTGGTAGGCCTCGTCTAGATCGGCTTAGGCTTCCGGTCTAATGCTCAGGGGCTTATTCATAATCAGGACCGGTCAGATAAACGCTTCCGAACATCCGCCCAGGGCGACCCGACATCCGGGTTCTGGTGGTAGGCCTCCAGCCGGCTATCAAGTTCGTTTTTTTGCTCTTCATTCAACGGAACAGCCTCCGGGACTGCTGCGATGCTATCCCAGATATCCTCGACGACCTGGATCCGCTCGGCGACGCTCAGCT
>CAZXSA010000061.1:0-20084 GCA_964642815.1 uncultured Planctomycetales bacterium
CATGGTCGAGCCACCCAGATTCCGGATCAAGTTGCCGACGTTCCGGAACCTTCCCAGCAGAATTACCAAGCCGCCATGAACGCCGGCCGGAAAAGCTGGGCGACATTCTGGGGGCGAGCCGGCGTCAAACTTGACGATCAACCGCTGGAACGCGCCTGGTATCATAATATGTACTTCCTGAATTGTTCGGTTCGCCCCGATACAACTTGCCCCGGCCTATTTGCCAACTGGAGTCACAAGAATATAGGCACCGCCTGGCACGGTGGTTACGTTTACAATTACAACGTTCAGCAGCCGTTCTGGGGTACCTTTTCGAGTAATCATCTCGAAAAACATCTACCTTACGTGGAAATGGTGCATTTCATACTCCCCGTTAGCCGGTCTTGGGCACGCGAATGCTACCAGCTTCCCGGAGCATTTTTTCCACACGCCGCTTATCCGGTGGAGATGACGATGACCCCCTACCCGGTGCCGATCTATGCCGTCCAAGTCAGTGAAACCCCTTGGACAGTCCAGAGTCTCTGGTGGCATTACCTCTATTCCATGGACATGGCGTTCCTCCGCGAAAAAGCCTTCGAGCCGATTCGCGAGGCGGTTATCCTACTGAACGCCTACATGCGCCGACCGGAAGGGCGCGGCCCGCAATGGAAGGACGACAGATTCCACATTTATCCCACGGTAGTCCCGGAGGAATACGGCCTCGGGGCGGATCCTCGATTCAATTCCGATTGCACGATCGATTTGGTTTTGACCAAATTCGTTTTTCAGGCTTATCTGAAATCATGCCAATTGCTCAACCTGGAAAAGCAGGAAACACAACTTATGCGGGAGGTCCGGGAAATACTCGATCATTTCCCGAACTACAGCACGGCCCAAAGTCAACGAGGCACCGTTTATGTATCCGTACCCGGCGAAAATCCGGACACGATCGTATACAACATACCGGTCCCCCTGGCCCCGGTCTTTCCTGGCGAGGACATCGGCCTGCATTCCCCGCCCGAGACATTACGGATCGCGATCAACACGTGGGAAAACCACCAGAATCGCGGTTGTAACGACTTGGTTATGCTCAATCTTCAGGGAGCCCGTCTGGGCCGATTGGACCTGGAACGCTTCAAACGCCAAATCAACTACTGCCTGATGCCGAACGGTACGTGTACGGATAAAAACATGCAGTCCGGATGGCGATACCGCCATGACCATGATTTCAATTATATCGCCCGGCTGGGTATCTGGTTCGAGAACTTTGCTCTACCGGTCGTGATCAACGAATGCCTGTTGCAGAGTTATACCGGCCACCTGCGTCTGTTTCCCAATTGGCCCATGGACAAAGCGGCGGAGTTTCACCAGTTCCGAGCGGTCGGTGCGTTTTTAGTCAGCGCGGAATGCGCTAAGGGGCAAGTCGATTATGTCCGGGTTCATGCGGAAGTCGGCGGTCCCCTGAAACTTATCAATCCCTGGCCGGGACCGGTAAAAGTACAGCGTGACCAAGGCATAACCACGATGCATGGCCAACTCATCGAACTCGATACAAGGCCGTTAGAGAACATCCTCTTTCTTCCCCAAGGTGGATAGGAGTCCAATTCCGCGCCGGCGCGGCGGAACCGGCGACCACGGAAGGAGGTGGCTTTTTACTCTGGTTCGATCATTCATCAATACCCCTCGCAGCAGGTCTGGTTTTCCTCGCAGGCGCAGTTATCGACGCTGTTACCGTCGATGGCGTTACTCCACAGCTCGCTGCGCCGGCACCAGACGCCCCCGCCGTCGGCGGCCGTGTTGTCGGTAATCGTGCAGCCGGAGATGATCGAGTCCATGTCGTAAATGCCGCCGCCTTTCTGCTCGGCGGTGTTGCCATAGATGATGCAGCCGGTGATCAGACAATCCTTCGTGTCCAACCCGCCACCGCTGTAGCCGACGGTGATATTGCCGGGAATGTTGCTGACCGCGGTATTGTTGGTGATCGTGCAATTGGAGATTTCCGTATTCCGGCCGGTGATCGCTCCCCCGCCGTATTCAGTGGCCACGTTGTTGTTGATAATCGGACAGTTGCGGATCACGCCGCCGTCCGATTTAATCGCCCCGCCGCCTTTGGCCTGGTTATTCTCGAAAGAACAGGCGGAAACGGTGCCCGGTTGTTCCCAGGACATGGGCATGGAAATCCAGATGGCCCCGCCCCATAGGCCGGCGGTGTTACCGGTAAAGGTACAACTTTCCACCACACCGCCGGGATACAGATGGACTGCGCCGCCGTCACCCCCCGTGGTATGGTTGTTCGTGAAAATGCAATTTTCAGCAGCGCCGGCGATGCCGGCCGCCCCACCGTTACCGTTTTCGGTGACGCTGTTGCCCTCGAACGTGCAATTCCGCATCGTGGCCCCCTCGGCCAGATACAACGCCCCTTCGCTATGCGATATGTTGCCGGTAAATGTGCATTGATCCAGAAGAAGCGTGCCTTTATCGGGATAGAAAAGATTCGTGGTCACGGCGCCGGCATAGTTGTCCGCGCCGTTGTTTGTGAACGTGCAGCCACGCACCAGCAGATAACTCGTTTCTTCCAGAGATCCTTCGAGGGAAAGAGCGCTGGCAACGGCCGCGCCGGTGTTCGCATCGAATTGACAATCGGTGATCTCCGCCGTTTCTGAAACCCTGAACACGACGGCGGCCGTATAATCATTCGAGTTGAATTCATTATTGGCCAGGGTGAGATTCCCATAGAGGGTCCGGCAGTAAAACGCGCTGCCGGAGGCCGTGCCGTCGGCGCCGGTATTGTCCTCGAACGTGCAATTATCGATCTGGACGGTCACGGAAAACCACTTGCTGTCATTTCGGACGTAAACCCCGCCGCCTTGATGCGCCGCGCAGTTCGCGAACCGGCTTTCCGTAATAGCGAGATTCAGGTCCGCGCCGGCGTATTGCTGGTCGTACCAGATCGCCCCACCTTCATTGGAAGCATAACAGTTGGTGAAGCAGCAACCGTAAACGTAGAGAATCGAGCGTTCACTGACCATGACGGCCCCGCCGCAGAAATTGGGATTGCCGACGTGGGCGGAATTGCCCGCATAGCCGTTGATAATAGCCAGGTCAAGAAGCTTGACCGTGCCCTCCACGTCCCAGAGTTCCGCCAGACGATGCGGCTCGGCCTCGCTGCCACCCAGATCGATGATGGTGTTTTCGCAGCCGCGCCCGTTGAGAATCACATTCCGTCCGTGAAAATCCAGATCGCGATTGCCGTCGCCGGTGAACGTGCCGAAATCGATGAGCACCTGGTCGTTATAGGTGGCGTGGTCCAGGGCTTCCTGGATGGTGAGATAATCCTGCGGGACTTTCAACAGGCGAGGCATGTCGGGATGCGAGGCAAACACGGCCCGGATGGTAGCGTTTTTATATACCGTGTATTGTTCGGCCACCGAGTTGCCTTCCAAAGCGCCTTCCCAGTGATGAAAGATGAAACCGTAGTCGGCCTTGGCCTGTACGAACAAATGATCTCCGGATTTGTAGCCCGTTTTCTGCGGATAGAGCACCACGCGGCCGGCCTCCGGCGGATAGACTTCGGTGGTGATGATATAAGGCCCCGTTTCGGTGGAATTACCCGAGCCTTCCCAGTCGCTGCCTTCCTCGATGGGCACGAAAACGGCGGTGAACAGCTTGGAGGCGTTCACCGGTTCATCCTCGATAATAGGCCCGGGCACGGTCAGCGATTTATCCTGGCACAGGTAATCGATGTAAAAGCCGGCGGCCGCCCGCCCGGTGTTCGGCACCGCCGTCACCGTGATCGGATCGACGTAGGTAAAGAAATCGGTACCCCACAGGCCGTCGGGGCTATATTCGATATCCCCCGCCTGGAACGGCTCCGCATCGAACGCCAGGCGGGCCAGCATCACGTATTCATTATCCCACAGCGTCGTGGAATAGGTGAGCTTGGCCGCGTCGATTTTCGGAACCTTGAATTCAAAATTCAGGTCAACGGTCGTACCCTTGCGCAGCTCGACGCCCAGTTGCTCCTTGCGTATGTCGCTGACCAGCTTGACATAATCCTCCACCGAAATCGAGGGGCCGGCCACCTCGAAAAACTTGATGCCGAACTCCGGTTTGACGTAAACCTTGGCCTCGACCGGACTGATCGGCACGTTCGGAAGGTGCGGGTTGAGGTCGAAAGTGAAATCCTTGGTCAAGGCCCAGTTTCGGCCGTTATACTCGGCGCCCGCGGCCAGACCGGTGGTCAGGTCGAAACCGGCGGTGACCGTGCCCAGTTCGCCAATCGACGCCTCGGCCCCGATCTTCAACGAGACGAAAAACACATACTCGATGGGGATGACCCCAACGACAAACACGCCACGTCCGAAATCGACCTCGGCCAGGGTGATCTCTTTCTTCAACGCATCGCTGATCTTGGTGGATTCGACGGCCACGTCAAGATTGAGCTGCGCGGTCCCCGAGGCAACCAGCTTGAAACGCTGAATCGCGAAATCGTCGATATCCATCACGAAATCAAAACCAGGATCGAAGCGGAAACTACCATCGGTCAACTTGATTGTACACGCCTCCTCCAACTCAAGCTCCGCATCGGTGAGGCTGAGATAAAATGCCCCATCCTCGACCCCAAAATCGAATTTGCCGGCCAGACCTTTACTGGTACGGAGAATACTATTCGCCGCGAGCGGCTGCCCGGTGGTATTGATCGCGATATGCGCCCGTTTAATGACATCCGTCAGGGCGGCCGGATTGGTTTCGAGAACGGTTTTACCCCCATCGGTTGCCACTGACCGGATTCGCGCAATCAGTCCGCTGCCGGCCTGTATGATCACCTGGCCGGGAAATAAATCGGTCGCATCGGTGCTGGACAATCGCAGTTTTCCGTCCGCGTCGGTCTCGATCACGACATCGTCCGGCAACACCTTGGCCAGGCTGGACACCTCCGGCTCCACGTCCTCGCCGAAAACAAAGATCGCCTGGATCGCCGCGTTGCCGTTGACGGTGAAGGTCAACGGGTTGCTTGTGCCCGTGGCCGCCCCCTCCCATCGATCAAACTGATAACCGGCGGCGGCCGTCGCGGTAAGCGTAACTTGCTCGCCGGCCGCATATAACTGTTTTTGCGGTTGGACAGTCACCGTCCCGGCCTGGCTCGGACTGACCGTTACCGCGAGTGTAAACTCGCCGTCCTGGTTCCCACCGCCCCCTCCCGAGGGACAGCCGACCAAAAAAAGTGTCAGCATCGCGCAGATCACGACCAGTCGCGAAATCCCCAGTCGAAAGCTTTTAGAGAAATTTACCGAAAGCATCGGATTTGCCCTCATATCATGCTTGTTAGTTCGGCAGCCAACATGTCGCAAAGAACCGACTCGATTCACTATTCGGGACACGCCCGTATCGCCCAACTCTTCTTCGCGAGATAACCGGTTTTTTTCTTCGGGGAGGTGAAGAGCTTGCCGGTTATTTAACGCGGAGGCCGTGAAAGGTTTCAGGTTTAATTGATGAATGCATTATACCCGAGGATTCATGCTAAAGAAAGATTGGCCACCCCGTTTGCCTTCCGGCGTACATAGGGATTTTTCAGCCTTACCGTTACTAATCACCCCCCAAGAACCTTCCGTAACGGTCGCCGATTGCCGAACACCCTGGCCACCTTTATAATGCCGCCAATACGTAAAAGGTAACCGCCAAAAGGAACGGACTGGATGTCCATAAGCGATTTTTCGATTCTTCATCTTCACGACGCGCTGGCAGGGATGCCGCTTGAGCGGGTGCTTGAAATCCTCGCGGCCCAAACCCAGTGCACGGCGACACTCTTCGATGAGCACAAGCAGGTTATCGCCGGCCCCATCGCGGGAACGGCCTTGATGCGGGCCATCCTGGCCGTCGAAAAAGGCCGGGGCGCGGTCATCGACGCCCACCGCGCGGCTATCCCGCAGGACGCATCCACCACGGAATCGGATCAAGGCGACATGGCCGCCTCCCCCACCGTCGCGGAGCCGGGTTGGGAAAATCCCTTGATGGTCTTGCTCGACCATTTCGCCGCTTCGATCATTCATGGCGGCCGGCGTTTGGGAGCATTAACTCTTGGCGATCGACCGCGTAAACCGCTCGCCAATGAGGCGGTCCAGCAAATAGCCGCCGGTCTCGGCTTGGACATGACCGAGCTCCGCGCAGCCGCCGAACAGATAACACCCTGGACCGCGGAGCAGGTCTCCGCCGCCCGCGATCTGCTGGCCTTGATCGCCGAACTACTGGCCACCGTCGATAACCAGCACGTGGCATTGGGCCATCGCATCGAGGAACTGACCACCGTCTACAACATCGTGGGGCTGCTGGCCGGCACGCTCGATCCGCAGGAAATCCTGAACAAAACCGCGCGCATGGTCTGCGCGGTCATGCGAGTCAAGGCCTGCAGTATTCGTATGCTCGATGAAACCACCGGCGAACTGACCATCAAGGCGGTACATAACCTGTCGAACGAATACCTGAACAAGGGGCCGGTCAAGGTTTCGGAAAACTCGATCGACGCGGCCGCCATGGCCGGCGAAATGGTCCACATCGCCGATGCTCCGGGCGACCCGCGCACCCGGTATCCCGAACAGGCCCGAATGGAGGGTATCGTCAGCGGGTTGGTTTGCGGCCTGATCTTCCGCGGGAAAGCCGTCGGCGTGCTTCGGGCCTACACCGGAGAGCCGCACGTCTTCACCCCCTTCGAGGAATCGCTTTTACGGGCGGTGGCCTCCCAGGCGGCCGCTCTGGTCATCAACGCCCGGCTACTCAAGGAGGCTCTCGAAGCCCAGCGTTACGCTCACCAGCTCGCCTACGCCGGGGCCGTGCAACGCCGCATGATCCCGCAGGCACCGCCGGCATTCGACAAAGCCGAAATCGCCTCCGTCTACCGCCCCATCTTCGAGGTCGGCGGCGACTACTACGACTTTCTGCCCTTTTCCGAGGGCAATCTCGGCATCGTGATCGCCGACGTTTCCGGCAAGGGAGTGCCCGCCTCGCTGCTGATGGCTTCCCTGCGTTCGGCGTTCCGCGGACACGCGTATCACACATACCACCTCGACAAGATCATCGCCGAGGTCAACGAGCACATGTGCCGGGACACCAGCCCCGGCGAGTTTGCTACGGCATTCTACGGCGTACTCACTCCCGACGGCCGCCGGTTGACCTATTGCAATGCCGGGCACGATCCGCCCATGCTGCTGCGCGAGGGGAAAATTCAATACCTCGAAACCGGAGGCATGGCCCTCGGCGTGACCTTACAGTCAAAATACGACCGCGGGCTGATGGAACTGCGGGCCGGCGACGTGCTCCTGCTCTATACCGACGGCACGGTGGAGGCCATGAACTTCAACAGCGAAGCGTTCGGCCGTGACCGCTTGGCCGATTCGCTTATCCGCCACGCGCAAAACCCGCCGCAATTGATCGCCAACAACATCCTCTGGGACATCCGCCGGTTCCGCGGCCTGGCCGACCGCACCGACGACCTGACCATGGTGGTGGTCAAGATCAAATAAGCAAACACGATATCTCATCGCTGGGTGGCATGGGCAGGCCCTTGTCACGCCTCGGCGGGGCAAGGGTTTGCCCGTGTTATGCGAGGGTAGATCTGCCAAGGGGGTACTCACGATCTGGAAACCACCAAAGCCCCACTTTCCGTGCGACATCGGCGTGCCGGTCTTAGAATATCCCCGATTGGTTTTCCTCCTCCACAGGGTATAAGATGTTAAATATCTCGATAATCCAGGAGATTCCATGCCACCGCGTCAATACAAAACGGATGTTCTTGTGGTCGGGGCCGGTCCCGTTGGCTTGCTTTCCGCCCTGCTTCTGCGCCGGTTCGGCGTCAAGGTCATCATCGTCGATGAACAGTGGCGGACCGCCGAACACAGCTACGCCCTGGCCTTGCATAGCCATACCCTCGATTTACTCGATCGTATCGGTTTGGCCGATGACATGCTTGCCCTCGGCCGGCGGATTCAAACCATCGCCCTTTATCAGGGTCACGCGCGAAAAGCGGAAATCCGGCTGGATCGTCTCCCGGGCAAATACCCTTATATTCTTGTCCTGCGTCAAAGCGCCCTGGAAACGCTTCTGGAACACCTGCTCCGCGAGACCGGAGCGAAAATGCACTGGAACCACCGGCTGGCCGATTTGCGCTGCGAGGCGGATCATGCCTCGGCAACCATCGAGCGTCTGGATAAGAGTTCGCCAAACCCCGCCGATCCCCGAACGGCACAGCGTACATCGACCATCATACAGAAGAAACACCTCGTCCGGGCGGCTTTTGTCGTGGGGGCCGACGGTCATCAATCGCCGGTGCGCAACAACCTGCAGATTTCCTATCAGCGGATTCGGCCGGCCGACTATTTCGCCGTCTTCGAGTTCGCCACTCTCCGCGACCCCGGCGATGAGGTACGCATCATCCTTGACGAGCGAAACATCAGCGTTCTTTGGCCGCTGCCCGGCCATTACTGCCGGTGGAGTTTTCAGATTCCGGATATGCAAATCCCTCTGACCGCCCGGGTTAAAAATCGTACCGTCCAGATCGGCGGGCAGAGCTACCCGCTGGTCAACAGCATGAAATTGGATTCTCTGCTCGAGGAGCGGGCCCCCTGGTTCGATGCCGGGGTGGGGACCATGACCTGGTCAATGGCGGTTCCGTTTGAAACCCGTCTGGCGGAACATTTCGGCCGAGGTATCTGCTGGCTTGCCGGCGACGCCGCCCACGTGACCTCGCCGGTGGGGATGCAGAGCATGAACGTCGGCCTGCGCGAGGCCGCCTCCCTGGCCACCCGCCTGCGGGACATCCTGCGGGAAAAAGGTTCGTCCGAACTCCTGCAAGCCCATGAGCAACTCTGGCAAAAAGAATGGCGCCGCCTGCTCGGACTTGGCGTCGAGCCCGTCACCACCGAGCAGACCGATCCCTGGATCGCGGCCAATGCCGGCCGCATCATCCGCTGCCTGCCCGCATCGGGCGACAATCTGTCCAACCTCGCCGGCCAAATCAGCCTGCGAATCTGACCACGTACCGCTGCGCGGCGAGAGTGTACCACCCTGCCAAGGCATGAGAGCAAGTAAGTGAGGTAACAAGTAAGCAAGGCAGCAAGGCGGGTGGCTTCGCTGTATCGAAATTCCCATCTCTTCGCTGTATCGAGATTCCCATCCCTTCGCTGTATCGAGATTCCCATCTCTTCGCTGTATCGAGATTCCCATCTCTTCGCTGTATCGAGATTCCCATCTCGATACTATCTCGATACCACGACTTGCGGGATTCCCATCCCGCAGATGCATGGATGAGAAAGGATTCGCATATCCGGGGTCGCGAGAAAGGATATTCGCTCCAGCACCTGGCGGGCAATGATACGTCCTACCGGCTTGCACTGGCTGGACGCCGGTGCCACACCACGCACCATACACCAAGCACCATGCACGACACACCCCGCACCCACCCCCCTCTCGCATCCCGACATCCGAAACGTGAAACCTCGGAATTCCTCAAAAAACGCGGGGGCTTGGCGTTTGGGTTACTTTTTGACATGATATAGGCCATGAAGTGGTTTTCGTTCGCCATCCTGGCCGTGCTGACCATCGTGTTTCAGACGACGGTGGTGCAGGCGATGGCCATTCATTCGGTCTGGCCGAACTGGATGTTCATCCTGGCGGTGCATTACGCGCTGTGGGGGCCCTGGCCGGACGCCGCCATCGCCGCCTGGACGCTCGGCCTGATCGTGGATTTGTTCAGTGGAGGGCGCATCGGCCTGAACGCATTCTGTTTCGGAGGGGCGGCCTGGGCGATCGTGCGTTTGCGACAGGTTATGTTCCGCGATCACCCGATGACCCAGATTCTGGTGACCCTGCTGTTCATGCTGATCATGCAGGGGATCACCGGGCTATATTACTGTTGGGACGCCTCGGTCGCGATCCCGTGGAGGGATATTGGTTGGTCGGCCCTGTTCACGGCGTTGTATACCGCCGCTTGGGCCCCCTATCTGCACTGGCCGCTGATCCGCCTGGAACGCTGGACGGGTTTGCGGGGGACGCTCGACCCCATGAGGCGATAAACGCGTGGGTGATTCATGCCTGTCGGGGCCGGGGTTTTATCCTGCCTATGATGAGCCGCCATGTTTGAACGTCGTCTAAGGATTCTGTTGCTGATCCTGGCCCTGCCGGCCGCCGCCGTGGCCTACCGGCTGGTGGACCTGCAAGTCCGCCGCGCCGCCCTGTATCGCGACGCGACGGAGAACATGCTTTATCTCAAACCGGTGTTTTTCCCCTGCCTGCGCGGGGATATCACCGACCGCCACGGCGTGCGTCTGGCCTACGACGCGCCGGCTTGGGATATCGGCATTCATTACGAGGCTATTTCCGAAAACGATCGCTACCTGCGGCGTCTGGCGAAACTTCTCGCTTTGCCTCCCGAAACCGTGACTCCCGCGACGATCGAGGAATCGCTGCGGGTTCTGGCCGAGGTTGGCGGCCGGCCGTTGCCGGAGATTCGGGAACAGATCGCCCGGATTCGCCGCAACGTCGAGCGGATCAGGGAAGACGTTGCTACCCGGTACGGTTACGAGATAGAGATCGAGGAAGAGAGGTGGGTCCATACGCTGATCAGCGGACTGGATCGCCAGCAGCAACTAACCGCCCGTGAAAAGCTGGCCGTTTACCCCTGGCTCAAGGTGCAGGCCGCCCAGACCCGCCAATACGAGGGCGGTCCGGCTTTCGGTCACGTTCTGGGTCGGTTGGCGCCGGTGAGCCTCGATGATCTGCGGAACGATCCCTGCGCCGACGATCCTCTCGCCCGGTATGGGTTGGACGATGTTCGCGGCGTGGCCGGCGCGGAAACACTAGGAGAGAGTTATATCCAAACCGTGGGGCAGCGTTGGCTGCGCGGCCGGCGCGGGCGCATTCACGAGGACCGTAAAAAACGCCCGATCAGCCCACCCGTCGAGGCGGTCAACGGTCAGAGCCTGAAATTGACTATCGACGCCGAATTGCAGCGGAAGCTTTACGAACAACTGCGCGTAGCCGTCCTGTCCAACCCGTTCAGCAGCGGCGGGGCAGTGGTCCTGCTACACGTGCGCACCCGGGAAGTACTGGCGATGGTCGATTACCCTTCGTATGACCCCAACATTTCCTACGCGGAATTGCTGTCCCTGGCGGAAAAGAACCCTTGGGGCAAGCCGCACGTCTGCCGGGCGATCGGCGGGGATTATCCGCCCGGCTCCTCGGTCAAGCCGATGATTCTTGCCGCCGCCCTGGAAACGGGAAAAGTAAACTCTTCCACCACGCATTATTGCGCGGGGCGATTGTTCCCCGAACTCACCGACAGGTGGGGGTGCACCGCGGCCCACGGCGAAATGAATCCCATATCGGCCCTGCAGAAAAGCTGCAACGTCTATTTTTATCACACGGGGGAAAGCTTGGGGACGAACACTATGGCCACATGGCTGCCGCGTTTTGGGTTCAGCCGGCTTAATGGAACGGGTTTACCCGAGGAAAGGTCACGTCCGTATCGACCACCGTCAACCGTCGGCGCGGCCCGACACACGGCCATCGGCCAGTACCCTTTGACCACGACCCCGCTACAAGTGGCGAACATGATGGCCACCATTGCCACGGGCGAATACCGGCCGGTGGTTCTCTGGTCCAACGATCCGCGACCGCGCCCCCCTACCGAACGGTTACCCGTATCCGAGGCCAATTTGCGGATCGTACGCGAGGGATTATACGACGTGGTGAATGTGCAGGGCGGTACCGCGTTTCGACATGTCAACCTGAATGATGTATCCGATTATGTCCTACTCGGCAAAACCGGCAGTGCCGAGACCGGCCGTCCGTTGCCCACCCACGCATGGTTTGTCGGTTACCTGAACAACCGTGGTCGGCAACTCTCCTCGGCCGCAAATTGCGAAGCGAGCGTGGCCATCGCGGTGGTGATCGAACTGGCCGGGCACGGCGGCGAGATTGCCGTCCCGGTCGCCAGCGAAATGCTCCGTGCGTACCTGCAACGTTATTGGCCCGAATCGCTATCGGCCTCGCCGACAGACAAGGAGGGAGCGTTTTGATCCTTCCCTTGCCAACCCGTCACGGATGGCTGTTGCTGCTTCCGGTTTTACTGCTTTGCGCGGTGGGCGTGTTGACCCTGCAGGCCACCGAAATGCCAGTACAAGCCGGCCTCCTCGGGGATCGAGCTCTGCGTCAATTGCTATACATGTTCGTCGGCATGATCGGCATGTTGATCGTCATGATGGTGGGATATGATCGGCTGGGTCGATGGGCCTATCTGCTATTTGCTCTATGTCTGCTGTTGCTTCTGTATCTTATTCTGGATCGCTGGGTGAAACAGTTGCCGCTGGTCGAGGCCATTCGTGGTTCTCGGCGCTGGCTGTTACTCGGGCCGGTCCGGCTTCAACCCTCCGAACTGGCGAAAATCGTATATGTTCTGTCGTTAGCCTGGTACCTGCGCTATCGCCGCAATTACCGCACGTTTATTGGCTTGTTCGTACCGTTCGCCATCACCCTCGTGCCGATGGGCTTGATTCTGCTTCAGCCCGACCTGGGCACGGTGCTGCTGTTTCTGCCGGTGCTGTTCGCGATGCTGTTCGCGGCCGGGGCGAAGGTGAGGCATCTGCTGCTGATTATTTTTCTGGGCGTTTGCTGTCTGCCTTTCTTCTGGCTCAAAATCGCCGACTATCAGCGTTTACGAATTACCGGCGTACTTCTCCAAAGCTCGACCTTACGCGGCTATCTGGCCGAGGAGCCGCCCGTACTTCCCGAAGACTCCTCGCATTGGGCCAGGATACGAAACCTGTTCGCTTCGTCACCGTCAACCCGGCCGGCAAACGATGATACGGAGACCGGGCGCGGTCTTGCGCGAAAACGGCCCATGCGCTGGGATTGGCTTTGCCCGGAGACAATGGTCCTGGGGCTCTGGCGACAGGAACTGGTGGAATGGGAGAACCGGTCCGGCTATCAGTTGGTGGCCAGCAAGAACGCCATCGGCAGCGGCGGTCTACGCGGCCAAGGCTGGGGTCGGGGGATTTTCTTTGAGTATGATTTCCTGCCCGAAGGACATAACGATTTTATTTTCGCCCTGATTGCCCACCAGTGGGGGCTTTGGGGCTCGCTGGGCGTGCTGCTTGGGTTTGCCCTGATTTTTCTGGTCGGGATGGTCGTCGCTTCCTTCACCGTCGATCCCTTCGGGCGGTTGGTGGCCGTCGGCCTGTCTGCGATGATCGTTTTTCAAGCCTTAGTGAACCTGGCCATGACGGTCGGGTACGGCCCGATTACCGGGATGACCTTGCCCTTTGTTAGTGCCGGCGGGAGCAGTCTGATGGCCAGCTTTATCAGCGTCGGCCTGCTTATCAGCGTGGCCCAGCGTCGCCCGCGAACCCTCGCCACCCCACCCTTCGAGTTTGACGAGGTTTAAGGGCCGTTGATAAGTGTTTGATCCTTATCACGGCTTGCGTAGCCGCTACCTTTTGGAGTGCGGCGGCAACGACGCCGCTTTCCAGAAGCGGATAAAGCCGCCTTAACCCCGATCCCGTGACCTGTCGGCGTCGTAGAAGGTACAATATGCCTATACATTACCACGCCTGCCCCCCCAACGGCAGGGTGACAGGTTTCTTGACCGGTAGGCGTCCATATTTGAGATGGCCATGATGCATGCGGTTGAGGTTGAATTTGATACGGATGCCCCGCTGATGGAAGCCATTCAGCAGCGGGACACCCATGCCATGACGGAGTTGATCCAACGGCACGGCCGATGGGTGCGAGGAGTCATTTTCGGGGTTATCGGCCGTGCCGACGAGGTGGACGATATCGCCCAGAAAGTCTGGATGCGGGTGTGGAACCAGGCCGGCGATTTAGGAGATGTAACCCGATGGCGAAGTTGGCTCTACCGTGTGGCCCGCAACACGGCCACCGATGCCATCCGCGGCCGCCAACGTCGCCGCCGGCTGCTGGCGCGGTTTTTCGACAACCGCGGGCAAGGGCGACGAGCAGCCCCCGCGGCGGAGCAAAGCCTTCTGGCTGATGAACGACAACGAGCCGTGTTTGAGGCCATTGCGGCCTTGCCCGCCTTGTATCGCGAGCCGTTTGTGCTCAAGCATCTGGAGGATTGGAGTTATAAGCAGATCGGTCAGGCGCTGGATTTACCGGTGGATACGGTGGAGACCCGCCTGGTGCGAGCTCGCCGACTGCTCCGTGAACGTCTGGCGGGCAAGGTTTGAACCATGATCGACGAACATCTTGAATACCTGATGACCCGGCAACTGGACGGGCGGATCAGCGAGGCCGAACAACTGGAACTGAACAAGGCCCTGATTCGTTCACCGGAAGCGCATCGACTTTTCGATGAATATCAGGCCAACGACGCGCTGGCCGCCGACACCCTGCGGAAAACTTTTGATAGGCCCATCGCGCCCTCATCCACGACCCCCGCCCCGGATGTTTTCGCGCGGAATAGGTGGCGGGGTTGGTCGATGGCTCGATCGGTTATCCTGGTCGCCGCGGCGATTGCCCTGGCGGTTATGATTCGCGGTATCCCGTGGTCGACAAGCGATGATCCCGCGCAGGTCCAACGTCCGCGGGCGATTTCAGCCAAGCCCACTCCTCTTGAACCACCGGCGATGGCGGATTTGAAATCCGCGCCCAAGCCTTTAACCCCGGTAAAAGTACTCACGCCGCGTGAACTACACGAATATATGCCGCGCGATTTTGTCGCGGTGATGGACGAGCAGGCGCAGAATATCTACCTGCTGGAAATGGATCGGCCGCAAACGAACGGCATGCCGGTCAGCATGCGTTATTAAGCGCCTACAGTTATATCCACATCATTTGTATGGCAAGCAGGGTATGGGCACGCTCGGAAAGGAAAGCTTGGGCGATACCCACGACAAGAGGAAGACATGCCATGAAGATCACTAAGTGGATTGTTTTATGCGGGTTAGGTTGGCTCGGCGCGGTCGAATGGGTCGTTGCCCAGCAACCACAGGGTGAGCAAGATTCCTCCGCGGTTCAATCCGCCGGCGAAACGGCATGGCTGGGCGTGGAACTGGGGCCGGTTCCGGACTTGCTGGCCGTCCATCTGAAACTGCAAATCGATCCCTCCGCGACGGATACCGCAACCCCGGCCATCCCGCGAAGCAGAGGGTTATTGATCGTTAATCTGTTCCGAGACAGCCCCGCCGATCGCGCGGGTCTGGAACGCTACGACGTGATCGTGGAAGCCGACGGTGAAAAGGTCAGCGGTGACGTGGGTGTTTTCACCCGGCATGTCCGGGATAAAAAAACCGGCGACTCATTGCACCTTAATCTGATTCGCGGCGGAAAACCAATGAACGTAACGGTCGCTCTTGAGCAAAGGACGCGCCCCTGGAGTGAATTGGTCTTGAAATACCCCGCGGATATCTCGGCCCCGTCCGGTGGTTTGCGTGGCAGGATTCTCTATCGCGGACCGGACGGCCGGTGGGAGCTGGAGGATCTCGGCACCATGCCGTGGGCCGAAGCACACGCCGAGGAATGGGCTCGACGTCTGCGCGAGGAGATTTCACGACACCCCGCGGACGACAACGCGGAACAGGATAGGTCGGAGATCAACGAGGCGTATCATGTGGACAATGACGGCCGGGTCATGCATGTTCGCCGTTTGCCCGACGGGACCATCACGGTGAAGCGTTACCGGCAAAGCGAGGGACAGGAGCGAGCCGAGGTGAAAACCTACCAAAATCTGCGTGAACTTCGTGAAAAGGATCCGACCGCCGGCCAATTGCTGCAACCTACCGACCTGCGTGAAGAGGTCAAACAATACGTGGAAGAGCTGCGCGAATACGTTCCCGGCCTTCGCCGTTGGTACGAGCAACAGGAAGGCTTGCGTCACGTGCCGGAAAAATGGCGCGAATGGGAGAAGCACTTTTTCCAAGGCCCCATGCAACGTTTTCGATACTTCGTGCGGCCGTCCCCCACCGCTACCGCGCCAGCCGAAGAGGGCGAACCCCCCGCCGACGTGCGTTTCGACATAGACCCGCAAGGCCGCGTAACCGTAACCGTCCGCGAACCGGACGCGGAATTGACCATGATGTATCCCTCCATCGAGGAATTTCAGAAACAGGCCCCCGATCTGTACGCGCGGTTCGCGAGGATTAGGGAGAAGATTCGCTGAGCAAGGGTTTCTCATCTCGAAACAAGATTTGATATAATGATCGGTATCGGAAATATCGGTGTAGAAAACGCGAGGTATCATGCCGACTATTTTGTTGATCTTGGGGTGGCGATTTTACTTCTACGCAAACGAGCGTAACGAACCGATTCATGTCCACTGCCGTAAAGGTGACGCGGAGGCAAAGTATTGGCTGGACGTAGATGGTTTTGCGATCATCGAAGCGCACGGATATAATATGACTCCAAAGGACAAGCGAACGGTTCGGAAACTGATTTTTGAGCACTTCGATTATATCGTGGCCGAGTGGAACAAATTTCAGGAGTGCCAGGATGGACATGGCTCATGAGGTCAGCAGGATTATAACAACGGGGACGGTCATGCGTCTGTGCGTTGACGGTACGGATTATGAAATCGACCTTACCCAACAGTCCGAGCGACTGGCCAATGCCACCCCGGAACAGCGGGCCAACTTTGAAGTATCGCCTACCGGCTACGGAATCCACTGGCCCGATATCGACGAGGATCTTTCCATCGACGGCCTGATCGGAGTGAGGCACTCTTGCCCGTTGAGCGCGGCGAAAACATAATCGTAGCGATGTGCAATTCCTCTGCAACTACGGCAGTTGACAGAATCCCTTTTCGCGTCATGGCCGTAGGAAATCCTTTCGCAGACATGATGAGGAGAGGAATCCCCGGCGAGAGGACCGAGATGGGAATCTCGGTCCAGCATAAGTGAAGCCATGCTCTTTACCCGACCTTCTTGGTAACCTGGCCACTCGGTCGACTGGCCGGCTGTTTCGCGGGCGGATTAATGCCCGACCATGCCGGTGGGGCTAGCTCGGCGTTCCATTGTTTCCACACCGCTTCCATGCTCGTCACCCGGTCGGGATGCTCGTCGGCCAGATTGTGCGTCTCGCCAATATCGTTGGCCAGATTGTAAAGGCCAAGAGGTTCCCGATCATTTTTCACGAGTTTCCAGTCACCCTGTCGGATTGCCCAGCGATACCGGGCCGGTTGTTGTGGGGGGAAGTTGAATCGCCAGAAAAGAGTCTCGTGAGGTGATCCGGTTTTCTCCCCCGCAAGGTACGGCAGAAGATTCGCACCATCCAATTTCCATTCGTCACGAACCGCCTGACCGGCGACCGCCAGAGTGGTCGGCAGTATATCCAGGCTGATGATCGGCTGATCGTAGACTTTGCCGGCCGGAAGGCGCCCCTTCCACTGTACAAGGAAGGGTATGCGGATACCGCCTTCCAGCAAGTCACCCTTCACCCCGCGCAAGGGCGTATTGAGGGAGGTATTCTGTCCATACTGAAAGGGCGCGTCGGGAGCCGGCCGCGGCGAGCCCGTAGGGCCGCCGTTATCGCTGAGGAAGATGATAAGTGTATTTTCTTCAAGCTTCGTTTCCCGCAGCTTGTCCAGCACTTTACCGACGCCTTCGTCTAACGCGGCCATCATGGCCAGAAATACACGACGCTGCAGATCTTCGACGTGTTCAAAACGCGTAAGATGCTCCGGTTTGGCCTCCATCGGCCAGTGGGGAGTAATGAAGGCCAGATAGAGAAAGAACGGCTCACGTTGGTGACGATCGATGAACTCGGCCGCCTCCCGTGCAAACGCATCCGTGGAATACTCCGATACCTTCACCGGCTCGGCCCCCCGGTACAGATTGTCGATAATGCCGGTACGCTTGTTGGGAAAATAGACGCCGCCGTTGGGATGCCAGAACGATTCCTGGAAACCGCAGTTGTAAGGCCGGAACCGCTCGAGCTGGCCGAGATGCCATTTGCCGACAATGCCGGTAACGTAACCGGCCTCCTTCATGTAGTCCGCGATGGTCCGTTCACTGGTGGGCAAACCGACTTCCCGGTCCACGCTGCCAAAGTTATACTCGAAGCCGAATCGATTCTGATATCGGCCGGTGATCAGGCCCGCCCGCGATGGACCGCATTGCGGGCAGGAAACATAACCGGCCGTACAGCGAATACCGTTTACGGCCAGTGAGTCTATGTGCGGCGTATGCACCTCTTTCGAGCCCTGACAGCTCAAATCGGCATATCCCAGGTCATCAACAAAAATGCAAATGATGTTCGGCTTGCGGACCTCTCGGCTTGTCGGCGCATCCGCCTGGACGCTGATGACCGGAAGTATGAGTAATAGAACAATCATGCACTTGCATATGAATGTCATAGACTATCCCACTCAGAAAGAAGATGATATTAATGTCTGCCATGCCTCAGGAAGTATCATGGTCTACCTCTTGCATACCATTCCTGATAGTCTCTATTTATATCTTTTTCAACCTTGTCGAGCAATCAGGGAGAGGTGATTGGGGATCGGGCGGCAGGATTTACCGATAGCGTGTCTCGCCGGCGCACCGGTAGCAATCGCAGGGCCATGTGCCACGCCGCTAGTCGATATTTCCAGAGAAACCGAGTGAGTTTCACCGGCCGAAAAGTACCCAGATAAAATGCGATATAGGTCAATACCTGCAGCAACTCCATTTGCCGATGGGATAAGGTCTCCAGGGCCAGGGCATTGCCGAAGTACTTGTCGTAGACGCGCCAATCCTCGCTGAGCAGCTTATAACCCCATTCCCCGCGCCGGGCAAATTCCCATACTTCGGTCCCAGGATAGGGAACCATGACCCCGACGGCAATGTCATCCGCCCGAAGTCGCGGCGCGAAAAGCACCGTCGCCAGTGCAGTTTTCCAGGTCTCGCCGGGGTGTCCGATGATGAAAAACGCACTGGTGCGGATACCGGCGCTCGCCGCGGCGCGGACGGCCGCGCGTGCCTGCTTACGCGTGATCGCTTTATGAATCCGCTTGAGTATTTCCTCGCTACCCGACTCAACCCCAAAGTCCAGCCGGTAACAACCGGCCTCGGCCATGCGGCGATACAGCTCCGCATCGGCCAGATTGGCCCGCGAGTTCGCCTTCCATGTAAAAACGTAACCGCGCTGGCGATTACGGGCCGTGTGCTTCTCCAGAAATTCCACCGTCCAGCGTCGATTCACGCCAAAGGTCTCATCCTGAAACCACGAGGAACGTACGCCCAGTTCGCGTTCCATATCGTCGATTTCCGCCAACACGTTGTCCACGCTGCGCATGCGAATCTTGTCGCCGAGAACCCGCTGGCAAAACACGCAACGAAACGGGCACCCACGTCCCGCATAGATCGGCCAATGCAGGCCCTTGGGGAAAATATCCCATGCCGGTCGAGGCAACGCATCCAAGTCATCGATCAAGGGACGCGGACCATTGAACTGCACGGCATTGTCGAAGCGATAGGCGATTCCCTGAATACTCCGCCAGTTAGAACAAGGCCGCCCTTTTTCGATCAACCCCGCCAGTTCACAGGCACTCTTTTCGCCTTCGCCATGCACGACCACGTCGATGCCCGAAAATTCATGCAAGGTGCGTTCCGGCAAGGCCGTCGGGTGCGGTCCGCCGACAACGGTCACGACTTCCGGACAGCGACGCTTCAATTCCGCACACAGCTCCCCGACGTGGCAAATCTCATGAGTCATGGACGTAACCCCGACCATCCGCGGCCCAAGGGTCGCCACACGCTCCACGACATCATTCAACCCAAGTTGTTCATACTTGGCATCGATGCCGATGACCTCGTGCCCCTCGCGTTGCAGGCAGGCCCCGACATATCCCAGACCCAGGTGCCCGGCTCCGTAACGGTGGGTCTGGAGTTCAACGTCGCTGCACGGGTTGATCAGCACGATACGCATGTCTATACCCTGCGAACTGGTGAATCTTTCCGGAACAGGTCGGGCATCTCGCCAAGCAAGGGCCGACGGACGGCCATCATGACGATCATAATACCCATCTCGTCTTTATCGGAAGAAATGAGGGCATAAAACCAGCACCATGCCTTATAAATGTTTCCATTCTTGACGGCTGCGCTACACACCAATCATAATGTGCA
>CAZXSA010000061.1:20184-22212 GCA_964642815.1 uncultured Planctomycetales bacterium
ATCGGCGGCGTTCACGCCATTATGTGTACCGAGGAACTTAAGAACGACCAATTCTGGGATTATATCGGGGTCGGTGAATGCGACGAGGCTCTGCCGGAGTTAATCGACCGGCTTCAGGCTGGCGACCCCCAAGCCGCCGACGTGTTGAATTTCTGCGTTCGCCGCTCGGATGGAACCTACCAACAGAACTCGTTGCGGCCTTACCCGATTCTTGACGCCCTGCCACCCAAGGATTACGAAATCTTCGACCTGCCGCACATGATCGGGCGCAAGAACGGCTGGCAGAGCATGTTGACCTCCCGCGGCTGTCCCTATCGCTGCACCTATTGCTTCAATCACGAGGTTAGCGATCGCTATTTCGAGGACGGCGGGCACGCCCGCAAGAGCTATTTACGGCATTACTCGATCAGCCGGATGATCGACGAGCTTAAACAGCTTAAGGAACGGCATCCGAACATCGAGACCTTCATTTTCGACGACGACCTGTTTACCCTGGATAAGTCGTATTGCATCGATTTTGTCAAAGCCTATTCCGACGCCGGAATCGCCGTCCCCTTCGTGCTCAACGCCCACGTGCAGACCATGACCGAACCAATCGCCCGGGCCCTGGCCGATTCGCCCTGCATGATCGTCAAGTTTGGACTGGAAAGCGGCAGCGAGGAATTGCGTAAAAAAGTGCTCGAACGGCACATGAGCAACGCCGCCATCGTCGAGGCCTTCGACCTATGCCATCAACACGGCCTGCATACCTCGGCATTTATCATGTTCGGCCTGCCCTATGAAACCCGGGCCATGATCGAGGAGACCATCGACCTGTGCGCCCGCGTAAAACCGGGGCGCATGCGCTGGGCCATCTTCTACCCGTTCCCGGGCACGAAAAGTTACACCATCTGCCGGTTGGGCAACCTGATCGATTACCGCAAGATGGACGCGATGGATAATTTCTTCTGCGCGTCCTGCCTGAAATTCGACCCGGCCACCGATCTGTTCATCCGCAAGCTGCAGCGGACTTTTCACTGGTACGTCAACGCCCGCACCGATTGGCCGCTGGCCGATGCCTACCGCAAGATGGTGGACGAAATCGAGGCTATGAGTCCCGACGCCTGGCACGAAACCAGCGACGGCATACTGGCCCGCGATCGCGAGATATCCAACGCCTATCTTCAACAGGTGCCGGCCGGCGATTCCGCCGCGATGCGCCGACTGAAGCACTATTCCATCCGCTACACCGAGGTCATGGCCGTCGATAGCGATTTCGTCCTGGCCGAAAAGGGCGAGTACAAGCATCTGGCCGCCCGGCGATGGAAGGCCTTTCGCGAGCAGATCGACGATCGACGGGCGGCGGCCAGGGGTAACCGGAAACCGGCGGCTAGACCAAAGGAAGCCAAGCTGCCCAACCTCCATATTATCGAATCGGATCACCGCGATTAGCCCGGATGATTCGTTGTTTTTACCACGGAGTCCACGAAGGTCACGGAGAATAAAGAAGTTTGAGAACAAGGTGAGTGAAAGTTCCGACAAGCTGTATGTATTCCGAATCAGGCGTCCCTTGCCTTCGCTCCTGTATATCTTTTCTCCGTGGGCTCCGGAACCTCCGTGGTGAATTAACGGGGTTAGCCGCTGGACAACTCGGCGCGCTGCTCGACCGTCGTTGACTGAATACGATGGCCAGGCGCGGTCACCAGGCTGAAGAACAATCCCACGGATCGACTCTGTTACGCATTTCCAAACGAGAAAGATCGGCTTGCGAGTATTGAGACGGAGTTCGGAAAGGTGGCCCTAGTCTTTCTTTTCCTCTTCCGCGGCGGGGAAAGAATCGCTCAGGTCGAGATCCATCTCGAAGGCCGCCGTATCGCCGGTACTCGCCAACGCTTCCAAGGCGCTGATCGGATCGCCGCTGCCCTCGAAAATATCCTCCTTGTCGGCGGTATCCTCCTCCTTGGCCGAGGTCTTTTGAACGGCGGCCATTTCCCGCATCTTGGTACGGGGTTTAACCTGGGTATGGACCGGGCGAACATCCTCCGGCTG
>CAZXSA010000062.1:0-22064 GCA_964642815.1 uncultured Planctomycetales bacterium
CAATCGGTGGAGGAAGTCTTTCGTATCGCTCGGAAGATCGGTTATGACGGAGTGGAAATCGCTCCGTTCACCATCGCCGAGCACGTGGACGAGATCGGCATGGAGCGCCGTCGCCAGATTGTACGAGCGGCCGGCGACGCCGGCGTGGAAATCATTGGCCTGCACTGGCTTTTTGTCTCGCCCAAGGGTCTGCATTTGACTACGCCGGACGCGGCCGTACGTAATAAGTCCGCCGAGTACTTGCGCAAGCTGGTGCATTTCTGCGGCGATCTGGGTGGGACGGTGATGACCTTCGGCTCGCCGGCGCAGCGGAGCATCGAGCCGCCTAATACCCGCGAACAGGGTTGGAAGAACGCGGTCGAAGTCCTTGCCTCTGTGGCCGAGGATTGTGCGCAGCGGGGCGTACGGATTTGTCTGGAAGGGCTGACCCCCAAGGAGACGAATTTCCTTAACACCGTGGACGAGGCGGACAAACTGGCCGCGGAAGTTGGTCATCCGAATATCGGCTATATGCTGGACATGAAAGCGATGTCAGCCATGCCGGATGGGATCATCGGTACCATACGAAAGCATGGAGCCCGGGCGGGCCATTTCCACGCCAACGATCCATCCGGGGTGGGAGTGGGTATGCCGCCGCTGGAGGGCAAGTCGCCCGAGTTGGCTCCGATCCTAAGGGCCTTACGCGAGAGCGGATATGCCCATTGGATTTCGGTTGAACCCTTTAAGTATGAACCCGACCCGACCACCGTGGCCGAGGTAGGCTTTAGGGCCCTGAAAGCCGCCTTGGCCTGAATCCATAATCCTTCGATACAAAAGAGGTGTATTCATGACCCGATGCCATTGGCCTCTCATCGTGTTGGCCGTTGTTCCGCTGGTCGGCTGCGCTGAAACCGGGACGAGTAAACCGACGAATGCTCCCGACCTGCCGATGCAAATCAATTATACGTATCCTTTCGATTGCCCGGCGGTGCCGAATTGCGTTCCTATTCGACATCCGCTTTGCAGGCAGGCAAGCTATTCGTTGCGGAAGCGAGACGGGAAAACTACGCCCGCCCAATTCGACGAGCAGGGTCGCCTTTGGTTCTGGCAAGAGGCGGGCAAGGAGGGGGAGGTCGTTCAGTATCTGCTCGACCAGACGAAGCCTTCGACGACAGATCGCGGCGTTGAAGTCATACCTGTCGGCCCGGACAAGGTCGAAGTGCGCATCAAAGGCCAGTTGTTCACGGCCTTCCAGTATCCCGAGGGCGAGGACGAATTCAAGCCTTTCTTGTATCCGGTGATCGGGCCGACGGACGAGCCGGTGACCCGCGATTATCCGATGCGGGACAACCCGATCGAGAAGGAAAACAAGCGGCAGGACCATCCGCATCACCGCTCGCTCTGGTGCGCGCATGGGGACGTGCGAACCAAGAATTTCGAGGAAGTCGGTACGGATTACTGGTCGCAGATGAAAAGGCCGCAGCAGGGCCGTCAGGTGGTCCGACGGATCGCGCGAACGGCGAGCGGTCCGGTGTTCGGGCTGATCGAGGCGGAGATTGACTGGCTGGGACCGGACGGGCAACGTCAACTGGCGGAGATGCGAACATACACATTTTTCATTGAAAACGATGACCTGCGGGTGATCGACGCGAAAAGTGTTTTCACTTTCCCCGAAGGCGATGTGATGTTCGCGGATACCAAGGAAGGGGGCGTCGTTTCTATTCGACTGGCGGCCAGCATGGACGAGAAGGGGATCGATACTCCGCGGAAGCTGCAAGGGCGGATGACCAACAGCAGGGGCGGGGTCGGAGCGGGACAATGCTGGGGCAAGCAGGCGGAATGGTGCGACTATTACGGGCCGACGCTGAGCGGCGCGATGGTCGGGATCGCGATCATGGATTCGCCGAGCAATCCGCGTCACCCGACATACTGGCATATCAGGGATTACGGTTTGTATACCGCCAATCCATTCGGGGTCAAGGATTTTACGAGAAACAAGGATTTGAACGGCTCACTGGTATGCAAGCAGGGCGAGCGGCTGGAATTCAACTACCGCGTGTTAATCCATAAAGGAGATACGCGGGACGCCCACGTGGATGACTGCTACAAGATGTACCGAATTCCTCTGGATGTAGTTTCCAAGTGATCTCGGCCTCGATATGAGGTTAAAAAAGCCCGGGGCGGTTTGCCCTGGGCTTTTTTGTTGCTTAATCCGGACCGGCGCAGGTCGTCACTTCTCGGCGAACTGGGCGTCGAACACAATGGCCGACGGGGGGAAATCGACGGCTCGAACAAATCTACAGGCCTCGGCGGCCCCGTGCTCACGATCCATGCCGCCGTCTTCCCATTCCACGGAGAGTGGCCCGTCATAGCGGATTTCGTTCAGGGCCCGCATGATGGCCTCGAAATCGATGCATCCGCGTCCGAGGGAGCGGAATTCCCAATAACGATCGGGATGGCCAAAATCCATATGCCCGCCAAAGACGCCGGCCCGCGTGGGTTGTGAAGACCAGAACACGTCTTTCATGTGAACATGATAAATACGGTCGCGAAGCTCGCGGATCAGGCGCACATAATCGACACCCTGGTAACCGAGGTGGCTGGGATCGTAGTTGAAGCCGAAACGCTTGTGGCCTTTGACCGCCTCGACGGCCCGAGCGGCGGAAGAGATGTCGAAGGCGATTTCGGTGGGGTGAATTTCAAGGGCAAAGTAAACATCCTCTTGCTCAAAAACGTCGAGGATGGGCTTGAACCGCTTGGCGAAATCCTTGTAGCCGTTCTCGATCTGGCCGGGGAGGACGGGGGGGAACGAATAAAGCAGGTGCCAGATGCTGCTCCCGGTGAATCCGTTGACCACGACACGTTTAATCTGTTTCTTAACGGTCGTCGGGGCGGCGTCGAAGAATTTACGGGCGGCGCGGGCCGTGTCCATCATTTCCGCGGCGGCCCGACGGCGGACGCCCTCGGCTTGGCCATCGCCCCACACGTGGGGGGGAAGGATGGCTTTGTGCCGTTCATCGATAAGGTCGCAAATGGCCTGGCCGACCAAGTGACTGCTGATGGCAAATGATTTCAGGCCGTACTTCTGAAGCAGTTCCCATTTACGTTTGCAATAGCTGCGATCCTCCAAGGCCTTGCTGACCTCGAAGTGGTCCCCCCAGCAGGGCAGCTCGATACCGTCGTATCCGAATTTTTTAGCTTTCTTGCAGACCTGCTCGAATTTCAAATCCGCCCATTGTCCGGTAAAGAGTGTGACCGGTCGTGCCATGAGAGATCATCCTTTCGTCAACTAAAGGGACTCGAATAAGCCAACGCGCGGGTAGCGGTAGATGCTCCGCGATCGTTGTCATCGGCGAAGGGTTTCGTGCCCATGCGAAAGGGTGTAGCAACCGTTTGCCTGGGCTCCGACGAAGCCGCCGATGTCGCTGGCGAAATGATAACGGAGTCTCATCCGGCTGGCAAATGCATCCATAAACACTGTTGTGACAAATGGTTACAGAGCATATTCCCCCCTGGTTTCGCTGGAAATTCCCGGATGCATCAAGGCTCGCAACCGCAGTCGTTCACTGAGGTGCGCAAAAACCGGAGAGACCCCGAAGGTCAAGTGAATCTTACGGGTGCCGTCAAGGATATCCTCGTGGGTCAGCAGATTTCGTCCGGCGACGACCGCGGAAAGGCGAGCCGCAAAGCCGACGAGGGCGGGCAACAGACTCCAAGCAGTCAGCCCGGCCAGCAGGTCATAATTGAAATACGCGGGCCCGGTAAACGCATGAGCCACCAGCTTGACCCGCATGGCCCGGACAAGGGGTTCCAGGGCTGCTTCCGGGGCGGATTGAATTTGGGATAAGGTGGAGAAATCGGTATTCGGCCAGTCATGCAAAAGCTTGGGGACCGCATCGGTGGCCCGAGCAAATTGTCGAGCCAGAAAGTAGCGTTTCCACGAGCAGCGAAATCTCGCCCAGCGGGGAAGATCGAGGACTTCAGATTCATCGTGAAGGCAATGCAGGAACAGCCACTGCCGGAATAAACGATGGGCTCGCTTCGGCGGTCGCGTCCTGGCCGGCTCATGCGGTCCCTCCTCGCGGGCGGCAACGGCCAGCAGATCGAGCAGTTCAATGAACCGGCGTTCGTCGAGTTTTTTGATTCGGATGTTATATAACAAGTCGAGTAGGTATCCGATGGTCCGCCAGCGGACACGGACGGGCCGATCGCCGTCCGTCAACAGTTTTTCGATACGATCGACGAGGGCAACAAATTCGGCGGGGCGAAGCCTGCGTTGGCCCGGCCAGACCGGCGGTTCGATCGTGGTGGGTATTTTCAGGTTGTCGGCCAAGTGGATGATGTCCCGGCGGTGTTCGGTGATCGGGCGGCCGTGGTTCGCGGCGACGGAAGGGCAGTCGAAACGCAGATCAAGGTGAAGACCGTTAACCGACGGCAGGGGATTGAAAGGGAAAAGACGACATACGAGTGGCTTGGTTTCGATCCCGGTATCCGCGTGGAGTCGGCAACGACCGTCATCTCCCAGAAAAATGCATCGACCATCGGGTTGTTTGGCCAGACGATGGAATCTTCGCCCACCCAAGCGATAGCTGACAAACAAAGGAATGCCGGATAGGCGGTCGGCCCAGCCGGCCAGAAGGATTTTATTTCGCTCCGATTCGCTTACGTTCGCGACGGGATAACGACAGCAATGACCGCATCCTTGACAGTCAAAACGCTGAAAGACGGGCAAATGAAGCGTACGGGGCGGATTCATGACCGATTTTCCTGATCCGCCCACCGGCCTTGTATCAGGTGGTCGCCAGACGGTACGCGGCCGGCGGCATGGAATCTTTGTTCCGCGTTCGCTCGGTCGGCCGGCGGTTGTATCTTTCGTCTATTGCCGGAGAAATTATTACCCGGTCAATTGCCGGCCTTGCTTTCCGTGGCGGCCATGCCCGGGAAAGCGTTTTCCTCCATTTCTTCTTTCAGGAAGATGCTGGGTTTTACCAGGATCATTTGAATCTGCTCGTCGCGAACTTGCGAGCGGTTGTTATAAAGCCGCTTAAGCACGGGGATTTTGCTGAGGATGGGTACCCCGGCTTCCACCTCGGTTTCGCCGGCCAGCTTGAGCCCGCCGAGCAGGATGGTTCCGCCGTCGGGCACGGTGACGGTGGTCTGGATGTTAAACGAGCTATAGGTGGGCAGTTCCATGACGCTGACCAGCGCGCCTGATCCCGTGGAGATCGGCCGATAGCTGGACTGCATGAACATCGGATAGACGGTAATCGTGACATACTTGCGATCCGCGGAGACCGTGGGCAGGACAGAAAGGGATCGTCCGGTAGGGGCGGGCAGTAACTGCGGCTGCGCACCGGCTGACGCGGAACCACCTACCCCGGAGCCTCCTTGAGCGGCCCAGCCGGGGGAGCCAACAATCATCGCCGTCGTGTTGACCGATATCGTGGACATGCGATTGTTATGAACGACCAACCGCGGAGCATCGACCAGAGAGCTATGCACGTCCATCTGCGTTGCCCGCAAGAGGAAGTCAACCTGGATATTGTCCAGGAAGCTGCCGAACATCTGCATGGAGGGAGCCACCCCTGATCCGCCGAGAGAACCGGGAATGCCGGTGTTCTGGGCGACGGCCTTTTGGGCTGTGTTATTGAGAATGGGCACGGGGGTGGAGTGTCGGCTCAGGTAATTAGATGGCGCCCCCTGTGGTACCAGGGCCACATCGCCATAGGGTTGAATGATTCCACCGGTCGTCGTCCCCGTGGTACCGGAGGATCCGGCCGGAATGGCCACCGCCCCAGCGGGGATTGCGGTGCCGGGTGTAAATCCCAGCTTGGTGAATTCTCGCTGGAGCAGATATTGCCCACCCGTTACCGGGTCAACGACCGGGTTTAACAAATCCGGTCGATACATATTATCAATCCCGGCATTCCCACTGTTGAGTATAACGTCCAGATCGATACCGATCTCCTCCAGGAAGTTGGAGGTCAAGGTTATGAACTGGGCCTCGACGGCGACCTGAAGGTGGTCTTCCGATTCGCGGAGTTTGCGGAATAGCCGGCTGATCAACAGATGGGCCTTGGGTGTATGGGTAACAATGAGGCGATCCTTCCAGGTGCCGATCGTACCCACCCGCGACTCCTCATCAATGGTGGTTTCGCCCCGACCGCCACCATCACGATCGCCACCAACTTCCTCCCAGCTTCCGGGCATGACTTGCTGGATAATCAGATCCATGAGCTCGTCAAACTGGGCCTCGATATCCATCGAGTTCTCGCCGTAACCACCTCCACCGCCATAGCCCCCACCACCATATCCCCCACCTCGCGAAGAACGGCCGCCGCTTGTACCTGAAGATCGATATTGACCGAACTCATTAACGCCGAGCATTTTTCTGATTTGCGGCGCAAGACTGAGCTGGTTGTAGCCATAACCCCCGCCCATGCCCCCCATCATGCCGCCGCCGTAGCCGCCCATGCCGCCCATCATACCACCCATGCCGCCCATCATACCACCCATGCCGCCCATCATGCCGCCCATGCCGCCCATCATGCCGCCGCCGTAGCCGCCCATCATACCACCCATGCCGCCCATCATGCCGCCCATGCCGCCCATCATGCCGCCGCCATAGCCGCCCATCATGCCGCCCATCCCGCCGCCTTGCGGAATCTCCAACAGGATGTCGGTCACATCATAAATTTCCAGTCGAGCATTGGATGCCGAGGCAATCGTGCTGTAAAGATCTTCTCGCGTGGAAATGATGATAACACCCGCGGGAAAATCCCAATCCAGACGGCCTTCCGGCTCAATAGGGCTGATTCTCTTCAAGACCGTTTCGATGACGGTTTCCAGAGTAACATCGCGCAAACGAATATCGGTGGTCAATTCGGTATCACGGTTAACATCCCATTCCTCGAGGATGGCGGTGTTGAAGCTGATGTCCAACTGGCCTTTTTCCCTGATCCAGTCGGCGATTTCACCAAGGGTCTGCCCTTCGCGGAACTCCACCAGTGGAAAGGTCATCGCCAGCTTGTCGATGGTTTCCTGTTCTTTTTTAACGGCCTTGTCCTCGCTGGTTTCTTTTTGTTCCTTGAGGCCGAAAGGGTCGCGCTGGCTCATGATGCGCCACCGATCCTCGTCGGGATAAGCCACGATTTGACCGTTTTCGCCGGTGACGCTGGGATCACGGGCCAAATCGGCCTGCTGCAACGCCACGTCCATATTCTGACGAAACCGCTGCGCGTTGTTTTTCACGTTTTCGGTAAAAGCCTTGTCGTTCATGATTTCCATGAGCCATTTGGCCCGTTCGTAGGTCGGGTCGATGGTCAGAACCTCCTTGAGAACATCGGCGGCTTTTTCGAATTCCCGATCCACCCGGAGCTTCATGGCCTGGTCGAATAATTGATTGATTTTTTCTTCCTTGGCCTGCTGAACACTGGTCCAGCGTTTTTGCTCCTCATCGATGACAGTTATACGTTGCTGCCGCGCTTGTTCCTGGCGGTAGTCATCTTGCTGAGTCGTGATGAATTGATCGAGGTTCTGGATGCGCTGGGCGTAAAAGGCGTATTGTTCCACCGGATCGGCGTCGGGGCGTCCGGCATCGAGAGTCTGACGGGCGATAAGCAGTTTCTGCGCGGCCGTCTCGAATTCGTTATCGCGTACTAACTGGCGGATTTCGTTTTCATTCTGGAGCAACTGACGTTTGGCGCGTACCCAGCGCATTTGCTTCTGGCGAGCAGCCTCATCGAGAAGGTTCGGTCGGCCCTCGGCCTGACGCTGTTCCTGAACCTGGAGCAGGCCCTGCTCGGCCTCGGGGTGGCGAGGAGCAAGGCGCAACGCTTGGGTAAAGTTGGCTTCAGCGCGATCAAATTCGCCGTTGCTTAAGGCTTCCTGGCCGCTCTCCACGAACTTGATGACCTGGAGACGGTTGCGTTCTTCCCGGGCCTTGCTCAAGTCGGTCGCGGGACGGGTGGCCGGGGTCTCGACTTCAGGCTGGGCGGGGTTGACGGCGGCGGGTTGCACGGGCGACTCGCTGACTTGCTCGCGCTGCCGGGCAATGCGTTGCAGACCCTCGGCGGCCTTGCCTTTCTGCTCGGCGGAAGCGTACGCATCGTCGCGCACGAGAAGAAACATTTTTTCGGCGGCGGCGTCATCTTTTCCAATCAACTTGGAGGCTTGTTCCAGGTTTTGCCTGATCGAGGACTGGGCCTGGATGGCGGTGGCCACTTCCTCGGCTAACTCGTCGCGGCGTTGTTTCTGCTCGTCGCTCAGTTCGTCGCGGTTGATATCAGCCAACAGGGTCCGGCATTGTTCATAGTGGCCCTGTTGAAAGAGGTCGACCACCTGCTTGATCTGTTCGTCGGGAGTAGCGGCCATCGCGAGGTAAGCGGGGCTCGCCAGTAAAACGCTCAGCGTCATGATCCAAAACCGGTGGAGTACTTTCATGGAACTATCCTCCTTCACGTACAGCTCGCGGGAGCGAGCGGGTCAGGAATCGGCCGACCACGGGAAGGATCGCGGCCGACCCATATCAGGGGATGAAT
This sequence comes from uncultured Planctomycetales bacterium, assembly GCA_964642815.1. Taxonomy (GTDB): domain Bacteria; phylum Planctomycetota; class Phycisphaerae; order UBA1845; family PWPN01; genus JAAYCU01. The sequence continues at coordinate 8,520 of CAZXSA010000062.1, forward strand.
CCGCTTCTGCTAATGGCCGTATTCCCCGGCTCGCGTCAACACCAACCGGGTAACGCTCATCTTGCCGCCTGTAAACCGCGCACCGACCATCCCGGCCGAACCGGCATCTTGGGGTACATTCGCCGATTCGGCCCATAAGGTTAATGCAAATTAAGCGATCTTGCCAGTCCTGTAAACGCCGTTTTCGACATAATTTATGCCAGTTGTCACATTTTTCCGGATCACGGGGAGGGTGGGTTTCCGGTAGGGCGATTTCAAGTCAGTAGGCCATCCGGCCGACAACCATCCCCGTTCCGCCGGCGTTCGGGAAATAGCCGGTATTCATGCCGGTTCCAATGCCCCCGCCTCCAGGCTGCTGATTCATCATACTCGACCCGAAGGGCGACCCCATCATGCCCATGCCGCCCCAGTTATCGCCGCCAAGTCCCGGCAGACTACCCCTGGGGGGCTCATGAAGCAGGTCACTTACGTCATAGACCTTCGTCCGGGTGGCGTAGCGGTTGTCGGCGTCATGAAGATCCTGACGGGTTGAGATCACTACGACACCGGCGGGAAAATCCCAATCCAGACGGCCATCGGGATCTCTGGGGCTAAGCACGCTCAAGACCATGTTTAACACCGTTTCGAGAGTAACATCATGCAGAGAGAGGGGGGCGGATAGTTCGGTATCGGGGGTAATACGCCAATCCTCCAAGACACGCCAATGAGGAACGACATCGAGCTGTCCCTGGTTTTGAAACCAGTTCACCATTTGAGCAAGGGTTGTGCCCTCGGCGAAATGGACTTTCGCGATGGTCCGAGCCAACTGGGAGATCACCTGGTTTTCTCGCCCGAGGGTTTTTCGTTCGGCCTCATCCTCGCCAGGGGGCGACAGGGGGGTACGACGGGAGATCAAGGACCATTTTCGAGCGTCAGGGTAACCGACAAAGGATTCGCCACGGCTGGGCGAGGCCGACACGCGGTTGCGATCCGAGGCTTTCGCAGCAAGCGAGGATTCCGAGTTGGATCGATCCGCGGCAACGTACCCGGCAAGGATGTTTTCGAGATGCTGGGCTTCCCGGCAGGCCGGATCGAGGGTACGTATTCGCCGCACAAGTCGGGCGGCCTCGGGGTAATATCGTCGTTTCCAGAGGTCGTTGGCCTGCTCCAGTAACGAGCGCGTTTGGTTCTGAACAGCCTGGCGTTGCTCCTGTCGCCGTTGCTGTTGATCCGAAAGGGCGTCGATTCGCCGGCGGTTGGCCTGATCCCGCTGATGTTGTCGCTCGCGTTGGGCAAGGTATTGCTCCAGGGCGTTAAGGCGGTCGCGATAAGAATCCCGTGCCTCGCCCGCTCCGGGCTCGGCCGGCTCAACCTCCATGATTCGCCGGGCATCGATCAATAACCTTCGAGCATCGGCATAACGCTCGGTCTGGATGGCTCGTATCAACTCGTTTTCCTTTTCCAAATATGGCCGTTCACGAGTGGCTTGGTCGAGTTGCGTTGAACTGGGCGATGGAGTTGACGGGGTTTGGGGCGTGGTGGAGGCCATGCCGGACAGGAGAACAGCCGCCACCAACATAAAAACAATCACCGGTAAGGAAAGCGACGAATCTCGCGAAGAAGATCTTTTACTCATGGCCAATCGCTCCTGAGGAAACAAGCGGGTATACGGAGTGTCGATGGCAACGATTTTCTCGTCGCATCACGATGCGGCTGCCGGGCCGTTTGGCAAAAATCGGCACGGACATCTCACCGAAAGCCGGGTAAGCGGCCGGCTTGGGTATCTCTAATTAAAATTCCAGTTCGCGCCGTCCTCCACCACGATCCTCCTCGCCCCTGAACATACCCCGCTCCGGCGCACGGAGGCCTGGAGTGGGGCCGCCTCGTGAAGGTCCGGCCTCGAGTACGGCCTTGATTTCGGCCTTGATCGTCTCTCTGACGACTCGATCCTCCGTGGCAATATGCTCGCGAACCTCGCCGCGGGCATTGACAACCGTAATGCCGGGCGAGCTACGCGGCCGAACGCTGAGCGTACCATCCTTGGGATTTTCATTGCGTTGAAGGAAGGGGCGGTTGGGCTGGATATCCACGATCACTCCGTCATATTCGAAGTTGAAATCCGCATCGGCAACGGCGATGCGCTGGCCGATGCCAACGTCGGTCTTTCCGGAGGACCATATTCCGTTAGACCAGTGGTAGACCTCGACGCTGGCCAGCGGCGGCTGACCCGCGGGTTGAACGGCCAGACGATCCAAAATGAGATACGTATCGTCTCGGACCGTGATGGGCGAGGACCATTCGGACCAAGCCCCGGCCAGCAGGAGTTTCTTGGCATCGTCGGGATTGGATAACGGGGTGTCGTATCCGAAGTAGTTGTTCACCGCCAATACCCGCAGACGGTACCGATAGGTTCGTCCGGGCAGGACGGTTGTATCGTTGATCCAGGCCGGTTCGATATCCAAGGTCTGGACCTCCATGGATGGTCGCCGATCGGCGGCTTGAGCGGTCTTGATCTCGTTCTCGTTTCTTATTCGTAACCTGCGGGCTTCGAGTCTAAGCTGGTCGTCGGCGTTTTTTTCGATTTCGTCCAACAGAACAACGGCTTCCAGGAAACGTTTTTCATCGAGGGCTTTTTTAGCCTCTTCCAGTTTCTGGGCTAGCAATCGTTTTCGTTCCCGATCCGAAGCGTCGGTATCCCCGGGACCGTGCCCGATATCGCGGTTTCGTTCCGTTCGACGCCCCGGGCGTGTTTCACGGGTTTCCTCCATGAGGACGGTCCGTTGGGTCTCCTGAACAGTAAAGAGCGTTAGATCGACATTTACTCCAGGCAGCAGATCCGGCAGCTTCCATTCCGTTTTATAGGCATCCGTCAGATAAGCGGAAAAGCTGGGACGCAGGGTCTCGTTTTGGCGGGTTTTGGATTGAATTTCGGCGCGATATTGGTCGAGAAGCTCCGCGGCGGGTGGATCAACGGCGTAACTGTCGTCATCCATGCGGCGCATGGGAACGTCGTCCGGCAAAAGGTTTCTCGGTCGATAGGGCGTAACGCGGGTGGCGGGGCCCCATTGGCCGTCAGGAAGCAATTCCTGGCGGGCAACATCGAAACCGGCCACGGTAAATTCCATTCGGTTGTCATGGTATTTGGCGGCCTTAAACATAGCGATCTGCTCTTTGTTGAATAAGGCGGAGGTTACCGTAACCCAATAACATTCGCGGATAGGCAGATCGACTCCAGACATGGCGGGACTTGGTCCAATCCCCCGAGGAGCGCCCCCCCCGTCTCCCCGATTATCCGCCCGACCCGCTGATGTCAGGAAAAGCTTGGTCGTGTCCGGAAGAGCGGCCCGCCCCCGGCCGGTGGTGAGCACGGGGCGGCTGGGGGGAAGGATGCCGGCCATGCGTATTTTTTCGACCCTTCCGCCCCCGGGCAAACTTACCTGGGTAAGACCGGGCGTGGGGGGCACCCAGACGGTGGCCACCGGTGCGGGAATATCCAGTTTGCCCGCGGTAATGCCTTCGGGCAAGGGATCGAGCAGGGCGCCATCCGGGCGGGCGGATTTCATTCGATCCAGGGCGGTAGCGGCCTTTTGCTCGATCTGTTGATAAAAGGCGCCAGGCGGCAAATCCTCGCCGCCGACCGAGGTCGTGTTAGGTGTCTGAATCCCGTAAAAAACGAGGGCCGCCAGCAGCACCAGGCCGGTGAGTCCAACGACGAATTTCTCCACGTGTCTCTGAATGAAATTAACATTCTGTTTGGCCATTGTCGGCTTTCCTTGTTGAAGCGATGCTTCCCAGCAAATTCGCGGTAAGGACTCCTGGAGGCGGCCCATTTTCGATCACAGCCGCCCACGCGGGACCGATACTCCATTCGTTGATCCATGCTGCCATATTCATTGTCCCGAGTTCATTTCCGTCATCCGGGGCCACCACCGTTTGGCTTGACGCACCGCGTCGCGCGTATTTTCATGAAACCGTTTTACCTTTCTATCTCAGAAAAAGGATGGTTTCCTGCCGGCGTCCGAGTAGGTATCGATGTTTCCGTGGCACCCGAGGTAAACATATCCTTGACCACGGTGGGCATTATTGGATCGTAAGCACTACGCAGGAAACAGGCTTCCCAGAGCATTTCAACCTCTACGGCCGGCGCCGAGCCGTATACATAACCGGAAGAGGCGGTCACGATTTGAACGGCGGTTATTTTGGAAGGTTCCAGTAAAGTATAAAAACCGCTTTGAGAGATTCTCTCGATGACCCGCAACAGGCTATTGGCGTCAACGACCAGGGTGAGATTAAACCGGATCGCATCCACGGTGGCCGGCCTTGGAGACACGAAGGCTTCCTGGGACCGGCCTTGCTTGCGTCCCACGGTGCCGCCCGAGGCGGAAGTATGGTAGAAATCATCCAAACTGAATAACTTCAGGTGCTTGATGGGAAGATAGCCCACCCAGCGTTTCTCCTGGTCAAGACCCTGGAGAGCCTCTTCGTTCAGGTTTTTGAGCACGGCTACGATGTCTTCCTGAATCCAGAGCGAAATCTGAGCCATCCACATTTGTTCAAGGGTGAGCAGACCGGTACCCTCGTTGACCGCCTTGACCGCGGCATTCTGGGAATCCAGGTTGTCAACGCTGGCGTAGAGATAAATCCCCTGGGCCAGAATCAGATCATCCCGGGAGGCCTGCGGTTTTTCGCCGGAAGGCGAGGGGCTAATCGTATCGGTACGTCCGGGGCGGAACATGGGTAGCCCGCCGCGGGTATCCTCCAAATCAGTCAGGAAATGCTCGCCACCCGTCCGCCCCGAACGCCGCGAGGGCGAACCATATTCCCTGCCGCCGCTCGATACCCGATCCTTGGCGTTCAGATCGTTCATGAAAGACGCCTGCTTGGCCCGGAAAGCCTTTCTGAAATCGTACGGCGCGGAAAACTTGTCATTGTCGGACATGGCGGGGAAAACCGTATCGATGAGGGGTTTATAGGTTTTCTCGCTTTCGATTCGGGTGAGCATGTCCGTTAACTGCCGTTGCTGTCTTTCCTGTTCGGCCAGCGCGGCGGTAATGACGCTTTCGTTGATCGGCCGGAGACTGGTCAAGCTCCCGGCCAGGGTGTTGTCAGTCTGCAAGGCCTGGGGAACCTGATCGTCCATCATGCCCAACACAAGAAAGACCAGGGCGATGGCCGTGACCGCGCCGGAGATGACGATGGCCAGGTTACTCTTGATCCAGTCGATGACTTTCTTCATGCTCGCCGATTCCCTTCAATAACGCCGATGCGATCGTGGCCAAGTCCGATCGCCTTGCGCTGTGCTGCCCTTGGTCTCCCATTATCCCGACCGAGGCTGTTCCACGTTGGCGGAACCAGATTTCGATAATGCTTCCTGATCGAACTCATGCCTAGCCCTCTTCACCATTCGAGGAATCGGAACCGCCGGGGGGTGGCGTCATGGTCCCCTCGGTGGGTTTGTCGCCGAGTACCACGCCCACGAGAATCACAAAAGAATGGTCGCCCACCGTTGGTTCATCGGTAACGGGATCTATCTTGTCCGTTCTCTTCTCGTCGGTCATTACCCCCACGGTCCTCGCGGGACGCGCCACTTCCTCCGCCCGGATTGTTTCAAAGTGGCGCAACACGGCCAATTGCGGATCAATGTAGACGCCCTTGCGGGATTGTTGGAGGAGAGCGGCTATAAAGGTCGTATTGATGAAGGTGGCCGCGCCGGCATTGGGGGTCTGCCCCTCGATCCGCAGCACGAATCCGGGGCGCGTAGGCCCGGTGCTATCCGTGGAGGCGGAAGGAGAAGATGGTCTAAACTGGGAAAAATTATCGGTCCTTGATGTTCCGGACGAGGCGATCTGCCGTTGATATTCGGCCTGGACATCCGGGGCGTAGGTTACGGTGATATTATCAAGAAAAATTAGCCGGCGTTTGCCCCGTTGGTATCTCTCTCGATCGGACTCAATCAATTGCTTGTAAGCTTGTGGTCCCTGGGAAATCGCCTCGAACAGGTTTCGATCATCCGGGGTAACCGGTTTCGGCAAGGATTCCAGTATCATGTTGAGGATCAGAGGCCAGACGGTTTTTTCGGCCTGAAGCTTGGCCAATTCCTGGGTTTTGGCAATCAGGGGTTCGTTGATGGATTTAATGTCGGAGAGGATCTGCTGAAAATATTGATTGACGGCCATGAGGGCTTCGGCATCGCTGGTGGCCTTGCCGGTCTTGGGGCCCTGTTCCAAAATGGTCCGAACCCGCGGATCAATTCGGAGACGGCCGTCGGGCTCGCGGAGGAACCGATTGTTTTCGTCCTTGTCCGGTGGGGTGAAACTTGGCCGGCCCATGTCCGCCTTCGCGGCCTTGACGACGCCCTTATCCATGATGTTACGAACCTGGACCACGCCCGCGGCCAGAGCCAGACAAGCCGCCGCCCCGTAGAACCACGGCGTTTTCTTACGCCATACGACCTGCCGGGCGATTTCCGTGGGCAGCAGATTGCTGGTCATCGGCCCCAGATCAAGCCCCTGCAGAGCCAGGCCGTAAGCCACGGTGAAGTTGAGAAGCTGATCGAGCAGTTGCGGCATATTGGGCGCTTCGCTGGTCGATAGCTTGTTAAAGGCACTGGGGCGAATAACCTCCATGCCCAGGTTTTGCTGGAGGAATTTGCTCATGCCGGGCATCTTGAAGGCGTTACCCATCGCGATAATGCGATTAAGCTTCACCCCGCGGCGCGAGGAAGAGTAAAATCCGATGGATCTTTGCACCTCCGCGACCAGATCGGCGAAGACCGGACGCATGGCCTGGAATATCTGACGGGCGTACTTGCTCTTGGCGGCCTCGCGTTTCAAGTTCTCGGCCTTGCGGAAAGAAAGCTTGAAAGTCTTGAGCAACACCTCGGTGAAATGGTTCCCACCGATGGGGATGTTACGGGTCCAGAGACTGTTCCCCTCCGAAACGATCAAATCGGTGTTGCGGGCCCCGATGTCGATAATGACGATGGGCTTGTCCCCGCACAGGCCGTCGTATTTCAGGGCGTTGTATAAAGCCAGAGGATTGGCCTGAACAGCGGCCGGCTCGAGGTTGCGCTCGGAAAGAAAGCGAAGCTGCTCATACATCAGTTCGCGGCGCATGGCGAAGATGCCGACCTCGGTCTCCAGGGATCCCTCCTCGGCGAACACCTGATAATCCCAGATAACCTCGTCCATGTCGAAGGGAATCTGCTGTTGGGCCTCATACTTGACGATTTCGGGGATTTTCTTGCGATCAACGGGAGGGAGCTTGGTGAAGCGGGCCAGGGTATTCTGGCCGGGAACGGCAACCACGATGGTTTCGCCGGCCAGTTCGTGGTTCTCGAGAAACTTGCTCATCGTCTCGTCGACGAGGGCTTTACGATCCACGTCGGGGGCGGACAGGATTTTTTTATGCTCGATATACGCGTGATCGAGAACCTCGACCTTGTCGCCGGCGGCCCGAATACGAATGGCCTTCAAGGCACATTGCCCAAGATCGATGCCCCAAACCGGTTTATTCGCCGCCATCATGTTCTCCTGTCGTCTTCCACCGTTCCGTCCGGTATTAACGGATTATCGATAAGGGGCTCTTACCCCGCAAGCCGCTTTACCGATCGTTTCATGGAAGGAATATTCAAGCGGTTTGACCCCAAGGTTCGGGGATTCCTTTCAGCCGGTCATTCCGATTACGTCACACACGGATCGGGGCTGAATTCGGCATGGCCTCGATTCTGGCGGTTTTTCTGGCGGGCCAGAAAATCGCCGGCCGCTCTCTCTAATAGAGTATTTCTGGAACCAGGGCGGATGTCAAGTGAAAGTATTTACAGGATAGGACTTTGCAAGCATTTTTTGTGACCTTCGCGGCATGGCGTCAGGGACTGGGTCGAGATTCAACGGGGGACGATGGGTTGGGTGATGAAACTGGAGGAGTGACCCCGGTCAGGATCATCACGTCCGCCGGCCGACGATGTTTTTCAAAGTCGATCAGTTGCCAATCATCGCGTTGGGCGGCCAACCAGCCGGTCAGGCGGGTGCCGTCCTCGCAACGCAAATCGATACGCAAACGGCGGACGGCTTCCGACGATAAGGAACTTTTTTCGATTTGTATTTTACCGGCCGTAATCAAGGCCAGCCCGGCATGATCGCCGCGAATCTGGATAAAAAAACCCTTGGCGGCCGAGGAGGGGGAGGCGGTGAGTTCCTGAGACGGCTCGCCGGCCTCGATCAGCAGGTAAAGCAGGTACATCGGGTTGCCGCTGGTGGCTCCAGGCAGGGGAAACTCGGCCAGAATGCGCTCGGATTGCTTGTCCGGGGACCAGAAAGTTTGCTCGGTACGCAGTTGCAGGTCGCGCTGCCAACGATCCATGTGCGGCTGAAGCAGGCGAATCTCGGAGACGGCCGGGGTACAGCCGTGCAGAATCATGGTCACGGCCGAAACCGACCACAGCGCGACCCCTGGTATATGCCTGGTCCACTTTCGTTTCACGCGAACATTATACCTTGCGAAACGGATATGGAAATCTCGTCAGGAAAATTCCCGAATTTCCAGAGTCACGCGGAAACCAAGGTAATGTATAATGCCGCGGCTATGGAACTTGGCGAACGAATTCGTGAGGAGCTTCTGCCGCGGGTCCAGCGGCCGGGGCAGTACATCGGTGGGGAATGGAACCAGCTTGTGCGACCGGGAGACTGGAACCGGGCCACGCTTCGGGTGGCCATTGGTTTTCCGGACACCTACGCGATCGGAATGAGCCATCTTGGCGGCCAGATTCTTTATTGGCTCTGTAATCACACGCCGGGCGTCTGCGCGGAGCGGGTGTATGCACCGTGGCTCGATGCCGAGCAGGTAATGCGCGAGCGGGGGATCGAACTGTTCACCTGGGACACGCGCCAACCAGTCCGCGAGGCGGATATCCTGGCCCTGTCCCTGCAATACGAGATGACCTACACCAATTTGTTATTAATGCTCGATCTGGCGGGTATCCCCTTGCGACGGGAGGAACGGGACGACAGCCATCCGTTGGTTCTGGTCGGTGGGCCGCAGGCGGATAATCCCGAACCGGTGGCCGACTTCGTGGATTTGGTGGTGATCGGCGACGGTGAACATAGCATGGCCGCCATCATCGAGGCCTGTCAGCGGATGAAGCGGGAGGGGGCCAGGCGAAGGGATATGATTCTCGAACTGTCCCGTCGGTTCGAGTGGTTGTACGCCCCGGGGTTATACGACTTCGACTATCACGCGGACGGCACGATCAAGGCCATGCGGCCGAGCGCGGCCTGTCCCGAAGGTTTTTTGCCGCATATTCCGATCATTCGTTGCGAAACGCCCGATTTCGAGGATGCGGTCGTCCCCTTGCGGCCGCTCGTCGCCCATGTACCGATCGTGCATGATCGTATTGGGATCGAGGTCATGCGCGGCTGTCCGCGGCGCTGCCGGTTTTGCCACGCGGGCTATACCAAAAAACCGATCTATTGGCGGAGCGTCGATAAGATTATCGACATCGCCGAACAATCCTGGCGGGCGACGGGAGACGAGGAAATCGGCCTGCTGAGCCTTTCGACCGCCGACTACCCAAACCTCAAGGAACTCGCCGAGCGGTTGAACGAACGGTTTCACCCACGACATGTGAATTTATCCATCCCTTCATTACGGGTGGACAAGATGTTGAGCGAGATCCCCGGGCTGGTCAGCGGCGTTCGCAAAAGTGGGTTGACCATCGCGGTGGAGGCGGCGAACGAGGCGATGCGGGCGGCGTTACGCAAAAAAGTTATGGATGTCGATCTGTTGGAGGGGGTCAAACAGGCCTACGCCGCCGGGTGGAGAACGGTCAAATTGTATTTCATCTGCGGCCTGCCGGGTGAAACGGAAGCGGATATCCGAGGGGTGTTCGAATTGGCCCGGCAGGTGAGCCTGGCCCGCCGGGAACTCGGTCGTGCCCCGGCGGCGGTGACCGCCAGCGTCAGTTGGCTGGTCCCAAAAGCGCATACGCCGTTGCAATGGGCGGGGCAGAAAACACTCGATGAATTTTACGAGGCCGGTGATCTACTTAAAAAGACCGCACGGCAACAGCGTTCAGCGGTTAAGCTTCACCTTCACGATCCGCGCCGCTCGGTATTGGAGGCGGTGTTTGCCCGAGGAGACCGGCGACTGTCAAGAGCCATCGAGACCGCTTACCAACTCGGGGCCCGGATGGATGGATGGGACGAATGCTTCAATTACGATCTCTGGTTGCGGGCTTTCGAGCAGACCGGTATCGACCCGGCCTTCCATGCCCAACGCACCCGTACCGAGCAAGAGATATTGCCTTGGGAGCATATCCATAGCGGGCCTGAAAAAGCGATTCTCTGGAACGAATACCAGGACTTTCTTGCTCGATTGGGGGAACGGGCAAGCAAAGCGGACGTGGAATAATTCCATCCTACATGCGGGCTATTTCAAGTTTCCTGGCTGATGGACCGATATCTTGAACAATGTCCACGAATAATCAGTTTGGAGGTATGCGCTTCGCGGGTGCCCGTCGGGAAGACCGATCAGCCCGACCTGATACGGGGACTTGCATGATAAAGATGCTCGCCTGCGCGGCCAATGGGTTATCGACCATCATGAAAACGGCCACAAGCGGTCGTCGCCGACGATGGCCTTATCTGACCGTGGCGATGCTGACCGGTCTGGCGGTCTTGTCCGGCTCGGCCAAAGGACAGGTCGAAAACAAGCTTCCTGTCGCGGCCAATTCGTCGTATCTCCTTGAGCCGGGCACGTCGGCGCAGATCAGCCTATCCGCTACCGATGCGGATGGCGATGCCCTGAGTTTTATCGTTACCGTGCTGCCGACCAGCGGAACGGTGTTCGTTGGGGCGGTTGGGCTGAGCAGCTCCGTTTTGCCTTACACCATTCCGAACAACGGACGGGATTTGACTTACACGGCGGCGGCGGGCGCGTCCGGAGCTTTTACCCTCAAGTTCAAGGCCAATGACGGTACCGGCGATTCGAACGTCGGCACGATCACGCTGACCGTTAATCTTGCCCCGCAACCGGTGGATAAGCTTTTCACCACGGAGCCGAATACAGACCTGAAGATTGAATGGCCGGTAACGGACGCGGCTACGGATACTCTCTGTTATACGATTACCTCTTTGCCGGGTCATGGTCAGATTAAGATCGGAAAAACCGCGTTAACCGATGCCGATTTGCCATATTTGACGGACAAGGCCGATGTTCTGTACACCCCGGACGAGGATTATCACGGACATGATGCATTCACGTTTTTCGCTTCCGACGGTCTGGCACGGACGGATACGCTGACGGTTGAGATCGAGGTGAATACGACGCCGGTACCCGATCCGGTAAGCGTAACGGTATTACCCGATGGACGAGTGGATATCGGATTTTCGAGTGTCGATACCGACCGTGACCCCGTACGTTACGTGATCGTGAGCTTGCCGGCGCATGGTTTTTTAAGCGACCAGGGTGCGCCGATCACGGAAAACAGTCTGCCCAAGGAGTTGGCCGAAGGGGTGAGTGAGGTTCAATATACCGTGGACGTAGGCTACCGTGGAACGGATGGGTTTCAGTACAGAGTGCGAGACTATATCTCCACCTCGAACCGGGTAACGGTAAAGATCGTGGTCAATACCCCTCCGAAAGCCAGCGGTACGACCCTCTCCGTAGCTCCCACCGGGACGGTAGAAGCTGTTTTATTGCCGACCGATGATGACGGCGATGCTCTGAGTGTGCAGTTTCCCCAACTGCCGGAAAAAGGCGAGCTGAGCATCGGCGGCCGCTCCGTATCAAGGACCGACACATTCTACGATGTGCCCGCCACGGGCCTGGTTGTCGCCTATACCCCCGACGCGCCGGAAACCACGGATGTCGAGGGGAGCGACGCGAGCAGCGAGGAATCCTCGACTGCTAATGCAGGCACCGATCGCGATAGCGATACGGAAAACGGGAACGGTCAAACCATGAGCAAGCAGGATTCCTTCACCTGGTTGGCCACGGACGGGAAGGAAAATTCAGCTACGGTCACTATTCTCGTCAACATTACCGACCAGACGGGCACGTCCGATAATCCTTCGGGGGATGGCGATGTTCTCTCCTCAACGCCGTCAACGGCCATGGGAGCATGTGGGGCGGCGGGGGCCGCGGAACTATTGATGATGGCCACCATGCTGTTTATCGCCCCCAAGGCAAAATATTTCTCGATAAGTCGGCGTCGAAGAGCGATCTGAATCGTATATTTTACCACGGAAAGGCGGCTGGTTTGCTCGCGGACACTTTGCTCGGAAGTGTAAGCGAGAACCATTTGCAGAGGGTTCCGGAATGAAAACCGACGAAATCGTCAAGTTGACAAGGAATAACATCGCGGATTTTCTGGCCGAAAACGCCGGACCGGTCGAGCCTTATGACGGTCCACAAAAACGTCGGGAGCCGCGTTGGCCTTTTCCTGGAGCAGTGGAAGTATGCCCGAGTAGCGCCAATGGCAGCGTAATTTGGTTGGGAACGCTGCGGAATGTCAGCGCAAGCGGGTTGGGCATGAGCTGCGAGCGTTACCTGAAACCCGAAACGCTTGTGGATATTTCCTTTCACATGCCGGACGCCAGTTTCTACGGGAAAGCCGTAGTGCGCTATTGCCAGGAGGTCCGCAACGAGTTCATGTGCGGGCTGGAATTTCTGTTTGACGAATGAGCGACGGACCAGCAAATCGGCAATTCAAGTTATAACCCGCGAAAGCCCGGGGCCTTCGAGCTCCGGGCTTTTTCATGGGGTACGGCGGTATCCGGCAAAGATGATTGCACCGAATCGACCGATTTGGTCGTATAATAGATGAGGGGTATTGATCACGGCCGGGCTGTGGCGCGTTCTTCGCGACCTGGACCCATTGTTCACGACATGCCCGGCAAACGGTGAGACATGCGTTTTATGCGACTGATGGCCGGCTTGATTGTTCTTGCGGCATCTGGAGTGGGTGCGGTGTACCTGTTCTGGTCCCCGGAGGCCCGTCTGCTGCGCCAGGAAAACCAGGAACTGCTTCGCCAACGCCGTGAGTTGGAGGGCATGGTCGAGCGGCTCACCGGCGAGCAGCGCATCGCGGAAATACACGTCATCGACCAGGTGCAGCCGGGCGAGCTGGTCAACGGCGTCCCGGCCGTCTCCGTGGCCACTACCATCGAGTTTATCGAAGTCGACCGGCAGGGGAACACGCTACCGGGCAAGCGGTTCCTGATTCATGACGGCCTGATCTTTTTCGATGCCCTGGTGATTCAATTCGATCAGGAACAGGTGGCCGCCGGTGACGCTCTGCGGGGCAAGAGCCTGGCTTTGTTTCGGCGGGTTTACGGCGAACACCAGAAACCCGTGGACGGCTATGCGATCGACCCGGCCGGTCAAATCCCCGACGTTTATCGGGTCAATCCCATGCCCAGCGATCTGGAGAAAAAACTCTGGTCGCGTTTCTGGGATTACGCCACGAACCCCGCACTGGCCAAACAGGAAGGCGTCCGCGTCGCCCAGGGTGAGGCCGTCTATGCCCCCATGCGCAAAGGCGATACCTGGACCATCACCCTGCAGAAT
>CAZXSA010000063.1:0-22028 GCA_964642815.1 uncultured Planctomycetales bacterium
ATGCCGGGTCTTCCAACCCCCACCCGACTTCCGACCCCGACCCGGCATTCGCCTCCTTCCTTCTTTCTACTTTTTGCACTTCGCGTACAGCTCCGGCAGGTGCGTTTTAACCTGCTCGGCCAGCTCGTTATCGGTGATGGCCGACATGCGGCCGTGGACGTTGTACTGGTCCATCACCCATTTCTGAATCTTGAAGATATGGGTGAGCTTGACCTCGTCGGGGGTACCTTTGGTGCCGAGGAAATCGTTGACCCAGTAGGCGATGCCGTCGGTACCTGTCTTGTCGGTGATGGCCACCTGCGGCGGGCGGTCCAGCAGGGTAGTGGTGTCGAAGATGTTGTAAATCCGCTCCTCGCGGCGCAGGCCGCCGGCGTGGATGCCCGCCCGCGTGGTGTTGAAGTGCTTGCCAGCGAACGGATAATTTTCCGGAATCTCGAAACCGATGCTCTGCATGTACCGGGCGATTTCGGTGATCATCCGGGTCTCGATTCCGCACAAATCGCCTTTCAGGGCGACGTACTCCATGATCGCGCCTTCCAGCGGCGGGTTGCCGGTGCGTTCGCCGTAACCGAACATGGTCGCATTCAGGGCGTTACAGCCGTACAGCCAGGCGGTAGTCCCGTTGATGTGCACTTTGTGGAAATCGTTGTGTCCGTGCCACTCCAACCGCTGTGGCGGGATTCCGCACTCGTTATTCATGTACCAGCACAGCTTGGCGATCGAGCGCGGCTCCGCCGAATTCGGATAGCCGATACCGAAGCCCATCGTGTCGCACAGCCGGACCTTGACCTTCAGATGGTCCGGCACCTGTTCGCTGAGTCGAGCCAGCTTCTGCACGAAGGGGAACACAAACCCTTTCCAGTCGGCCCGGGTCACGTCCTCCAGATGGCAGCGCGGGCGCACGCCGGTTTCCAGGGCGGCCTCGACGACCTCGATATACTGGTCGAAGGCCTGTTGCCGGGTCTGCTTCTGTTTATAGAAAATGTGATAGTCGCTGCTGGAGGTGAGCATGCCCGATTCCTTGAGGCCGGCTTCCTTGACCAGCCGGAAATCGCCCTTGACCGCGCGGATCCAGCCGGTGATCTCCGGGAACTTGAAACCCAGCTCGCGGCATTGGTCGAGGGCCTCGCGGTCGTTCTTGGTGTAGAGGAAAAACTCGGTCTGACGGATGACGCCCTTGGGGCCGCCGAGCTTGGCCAGCATTTCATAGATTTTCACCTGCTGCTCGACGGTGTACGGCGGCCGGGCCTGTTGCCCGTCGCGGAAGGTGGTATCCGTGATGTGAATGTCCTCTTTCACCCGGGCGGCCGGATCGAACTCGACGGTCTTGCCGTCGATGTTCTCCGTCCACTTGCCGGTGAACTTGATCAGCGGAGGCAGCACATGGGGAAAATGCTCCTCGACCAGATTCGGTTCCGCGATATCCCGAAGGGGGTATTCCTTGGCCATCATCAATCTCCTGCATCGTCATGTAATGTCTGATGGTACGCCGCCGCCGAGCTCAGCCGCCGGACGATTCCGACGAACGGACCAGCATGCGCCGCCCTCGACGGACGTAATCCATACGATCCTCCGAGGTCAGTTTGAACAGGTAGCGGTAAAGAGTTTCGTCGTCTTCGGTCATTTGCACCTTGCGCCGGGACATGGCCATCCGGGCGGTATTGAGCAGCGCGCCCAATCCAAAGCCCTTGCTGACTACGCCGTTGAGAAACCAGCCGAACGGCGGAATCGTCTTGGGCAGGGGGGCTCCGGTGGCGACCAGGACGGCCATGGTGCCTACCACCGTACCGGTATTGAGCAGCGTGCCGATACTCGTTTTGACATGATCGCCAATGAAACTGCCCACCTTGGTCGAGCCGGTATCGATGGTGTCGTTGCCCATCTTGACGCTGACCGTGGTGTAATCGTTTTTCAGGTCGCTGTTAGTGGTCAAGGCCCCGAGGTTGACCCACTCGCCGACATAGGCGTGACCGAGAAAACCATCGTGGTACTTGTTGGAGTAGCCGTGGATGACGCTCTCCTCCACCTCGCCGCCGACCCGGCACATCGGTCCGATGCTGCACCCCTCGCGGACCTTGGCCCCAAGGAGGATACTCTTGGCTCCGAGATAACAGGGCCCCTCGACGCGGGTGTAAGGATGGATTTCGCAACCGGCCTCGATGGTGATCGGACCGTTGCGCGTATCCAGACAAACAAACGGGTGAATATCCGCGTCCTTACCCACAAAGAGCTGGTCGCGCGAACCGAAGACGACCGACGACTCGTGCATCTTGCCTTCGATGCCTTTTTTACCGGCCGCCTGGAAGTCGGCGGTGATTTCGTGCGGACTGGCCAGCATGACATCCCAGATGTAGTTGAACCAGGTACCCTCGAATTCGGCTCGGGGCGCTTTGGCGGCCGCCGCGACCAAGGCCGCGTAATCCTTAACCCCGCCGAGGTCGGCGGTCGTTCGCCAGGCGGCCAATTGCTCGCCTTTCCAGAGGGCGACGGCGTCCTTGGGGGGCCTGAACCCGGTTCCGCCAATCCGAGCGTTGAGCAGCAGAACCTCCTGTCCCTTGCAGCCGCCCAGGTCGTTAACCGCGGCCGATGGATAACGCCGAGCCACGGTCGGCTGGAGATAGTCCCGTACCAGCAGGGCATCCACTTTCCCGCCGGCGGCGCGGGCCAGTTTGTCGGCCAGGCTGGCCGCTCCGCATTTCAATTCAAACACGCCGCGGACAAAACAAATCGGAAAGAAACGATCGGATTGATCGTCCTCGAAGATCACCAGTTTCATGAACAATCTCCCACCAGACAGTTCGTCGGTCGCATGGACAAGTAGAGACACCGAGCCGGGACTTTCACGATGGCCCCGCCGGGCATGGGCGACCATGCCGACGATCGTCGGCCGGTCCGAAAGCATCCATGCGGAAACATTTGATTGGCCTCGGGGCGCGGCCCTGCGCGACCCTATGTTTTGCGGCCCGTACTTATACCCGCCCGCGCAGCGGCTCGCAACTTTTCACCCCCGTCTCATTTCCCCAATGCTGGCCTCCGCTTTACATCCCCGATCATTGGCGGCTATCATGGCTCGCCGCAAGAACGCGGATCAAACCGCTTTTTAGGAGCCCCCGGAAAAAGGGTCTGGTAGCGCCGAGGTACGTAGACTCTAAGGTTCCGTTGGATGCTCCTGACTAAAACCGGAATGAACGAATTATTTCAGACAATAGGAGAAACGCATGGAAGTCATTATCACCAAATCGTACGAGGAAATGGGCAAGCTGGCCGCCAGTATCATCGCCCAGCAGTTGATGCGCAAGCCCAACTCCGTTCTCGGGTTGGCCACCGGTTCGACCCCCGTCAGTACGTATGATGAACTGGTTTGCCTGCACAAGGAACAGGGCTTGGATTTCTCCAAGGCGATGACCTTTAATTTGGACGAATATCTCGGCCTGCCGCCCTCGCACCCACAGAGTTACCGCTATTTCATGGATCAGCACCTGTTCAACCATATCAACGTGGCCAAACGCAATATCCATGTGCCTTACGGACATGCGGCCGAGTCCGTACTGGAATTCTGCGAATGGTACGAGGAGCAGATTCGCCAGGCTGGTGGTATCGACATTCAGCTATTAGGCATCGGGGCCGACGGGCACATCGCCTTCAATGAACCCGGTTCCTCGCTTGGCTCGCGCACCCGCCTCAAAACCCTGACCGAGCAGACCATCAAGGATAACGCTCGCTTCTTCGACAGCGCGCACGAGGTTCCGCGTTTCGCCATCACCATGGGCGTGGGCACGATCCTTGAGGCTCGGAAGATCATCCTGGTGGCCAACGGAAAGAAGAAGGCCGATATCGTGGCCGAGTTTATCGAAGGCCCGATCACCTCCCAAGTGACGGCCAGCGCACTGCAGTTGCATCGCGATGTTCTGGTCATTCTGGACGAGGAGGCCGGCTCAAAACTGAAACGGGCCGACTATTACCGCTGGATTCTCGAACAGAAGAAGAAACTGGCCCCGGCCCTGATCGGCTGGACCTCTGCCTGATCGCCCCGGCAAGTTTATCGGAGTTGAATTCCGAACAGCGACGTAATTTAATACGAAATAAGTAGTTACGTACATCATTACGCTGGCGGGAGTGTCGGATGTTGAAATAAAGCAACATCCCGTCGCAGGCCAACATGATGGCCACCCCCGGGGATGTTTTCTGTTTCCAGGCGTAAGACCTTTTGAGCTAATCATTTATAATCGCGTCGGGTTGTCGGGATTCTGATTTTACCACTGGCATCCCCGTTGCAAGATACAGCTTCGTCCGGGATCGACAGTTGTGGCCTCATCAGACCCAGGTACGAGTTTGAGGGGGCATAATCAACAACTTTTTTATGGGGGAGAAGCTCATGGACGAAACCACATTCCAAAAGAAACTCAGCGAACTGGTCGCGGAAATCGACACGTTACCCGAAGAGGAACGTCAGCGGCTGACCATGCTGGCCGAGGAGACCAAGCAGCGTCATCGCGAGCTGAAAAAGACGGTCAACACCTTGCACGAAAGTATCGATTTCCTGCGTTTGTCCATCAAGTATCTGTTATTCGATCTGGAAGCCACGCGCCGCGAGAACGCGCGTTTGCGTAAGATGCTGGAGGAGGATGCCGGCTCAATGTGAGCCGATGCTCGGCCCGGAAGCGCCATTTTTCCGGCTGTCGGGAGATAAACACCTGTTCCGCTGCAGGGGACGCGACGACAGCCGGAAGCGGTGACAGGATTCCTTTCCCGCAAGCTCTCTCCCCGCTTGCCGGGACCAACAGGGCCTCTGGAAGGATCTTGTGATACATCGGGGTGTGTCCAGAGGTTAAGAGACGAACGTCGAGGAGTATCGGCGTTCGTTTTTTTATTGCGATCAGCATTCAGTACTCAGTATTCAGTGGTCAGTCATTCCGCAACGGAAGACCGGCGCTATTCGGTGCTTTTCCTGCAAGGGTTATCCGGTATCAAATGGATCGGGCGGTCTGGATGGCCGTCTCGAATAAAACCCGGCCGTCACCGCAGTCGGCCTTTCGCCGGGTCCATTGCGGGTGTTGGGTGGCGTGGATGTGCCGCTCCGGGTGGGGCATGAGACCCAGGATGCGGCCGGTATCGTCGATAAGCCCGGCGATATCGCCCTCGCTACCGTTGGGATTAATGGGATATCCGCCCGGGCGGCCTTGGGCGTCGCAGTAGGTCAGGGCGGCATGCCCGCCGGCGATAACACGATCCAACGTGGCCCGGTCGGCCGCGACCAATTTTCCCTCGCCGTGGGCGATGGGCATGGCCAGAATTCGATCCGGTGGCAGAAAGGCGTTCGGCCTTCCCCCGCACCGCAGGTGAATCCAGCGATCCTCGAAACGGGCGGAGTCGTTCAGGGTCAGAGTCATGGCGGGACGCGACCCGTTCTGCTCGCCCGCCCGGGGCAGCAGACCGGCCTTGATTAATACCTGAAATCCATTGCAGATTCCCAAAATCAACTTACCCGCGGCGACGAAATCGCGCAGGGCGTCGGACAGATAGTGGATCAACTGGACGGCCAGTATCTTGCCCGCGGAAATATCGTCACCATAGCTGAATCCGCCCGGAATGGTTAAAATCCCATAATCGCCGAGCAGGGCGGGGCGATCCATCAGCTCGCGGATATGCACCCGAGCCGTGTCCGCTCCGACCAGTTCCCAAGCGTAAGCGGTTTCCTCATCGCAGTTGGTGCCGGCGGTACGCAGAATAAGGACTTTGATTGCACTCATAGTCGATAGAGTTTAGATGGGAACCGACTTGCCTGCAAATGCGCCGCCACCTCAATTATGGCGGGTGTATCCGAAGGAAGGTGGCACAGGAAATTCCGAAGTGACCTGAACGAACCCTGCCGTCCAGAGAAATGCGGTGTCATAGCCACCGCAGTCCACGGCGGAGAGGCCTGTCGTGGCGAGACAGGATCGAGTTGAAGCGATCGACTGATACTATGAATATGGGAGCGGTTGCGTGAGATCACCATTGGGACGATGGATTGCGTGGATGCTGGCCATTCTGCTGAGCGTGGCCGGGGTCTGGGTCAGTTATGCGCTGACGATCGAGCATTTTGATATTAAGGTCAAACATTTTCAGCAAACGGTGGATGAAGCCCGAAAAGCCGCGAGCCAGCCGGCGACCGCTTCGGCCACCCGGCCGGCGGCGGAGAAAGCGTCACCCGACGAGGCGAAAAAATCCGACCAGGAAAAGGGATTACTCGAGCAGGTTTGCGAGGCGTTCGCGACATCCAGTTGCGAGGAGGTAGCCCTCAGCAAATGGGGGGAGATCAAGCTGGGCGGCCAGCCGGAGGCCGCCGCCATTCCGACCGCCGAACTGGGTCTGTTTTACTTTATCGCCGTGGCCTGGTGGTTGGTGTTGATCGGACAGGTCAGCCCTTCGCGCTGGTGGGCCCATCTGATGCTTGTTCTGGTCGCCGCCATCGGGCTGGCGGTCAGCGTTTACCTTGACGTGATGATGTTCACCCAACTGGATTACTGGTGCCCATGGTGTTTTGTCAGTCATGTCATCAGTTTACTGCTGTTCGTCTGCGTTCTGCTCCTCTGGCCGCGAAGATCGCCCGAAGCACCGGTCGCCGCCGAATCCTCCAAGGCGATGCGCGTTTCCGAACTGGTGAGCGATTGGCCGCACTGGTGGATGCTGGCGGTCGCTCCCATTGTGATCCTGCTGACCCTTGCCGTAGCTCATATTTATCTGTGGCGCGGTTACGAAAGCCGCATGGTGGAAATACGGCTCAAAATGGATAAGGAAACCATCAAGCAGGCCGCCAAGCGTCTGGAAAAATACGAGGCCGATCTGGATCGGACCGAGAAGGGTTACCAAAAACTCAAGCAGCGTTACGAAGGCTCCTGGCAACACATGGTGACCGCCTGGCAGATTGCCCCGCGGGTGGATATCCCCATCGAGGGCCGTCCGACCTTCGGGCCGGCCGATGCCCGTCATACCGTCGTGATCTTCAGCGATTTCCAATGTCCGTCCTGTCGCCGGTATGAGAAGTGGTTCTACGACAATGTTGTTCCGTTAGGCGAGAAAAACGGGGGTTTGCGGGTTGTTTTCAAGCATTGGCCGATCTGCACCGATGGCTGCAATCCCCACGTGAGTTTCAACCTCCATCCGAAAGCTTGTCAAGCCGCCCGGGCCGCCGAGGCGGCGATGATGCTCGGCGGCGACGACGCTTTTTGGAAAATGCACGACCTGTTATTTGAACATCACGCGGATTGGGTGAGGAATACGGCCTTGTTCGTCGAATACGCCCGGCGGATCGGCCTTGACGCGGACGCCTTTGTCGCCGCGATGAACGGTGATGAAGTGTTGGCGCGGATCAAGCGCGATGCCGAAGACGGGGCCAACCTCGGTCGAGATCAGGTCGATGAAAAGGAGCTGGAGTACGTGAAAGTCAACAGCACGCCGTCTCTGTTTATCGATGGCAAGCGGATACCCAACCCGGGTTACGTAAACACCTGGAAGTCGATCCTTCGGATGCCACCGCCACGTTCCCAGCCGCCTGCCCAGCGTTCCGCTACCAAGCCGGCCGACGAGGCCGAGGAAGACCATTCTGGCTCCGAGGCCGCCGTGCCATGATCGCGGATTGTCGGGCATGAAGGAACTCCGCGTAACCGACGTTCCCCCTCTCCATGTCACCCCCTCTCCCCCTCCTCCATACACATTTTACCTGCAGCCTATCGGAGTAGTTCGTCTGCTCATTGCCGGATATCTCCGATCGTGGGTATAGTAGCAGTCATGTCCGAAACGACGGAACAACAAACCACCTGGACCGTCGGTCGTCTGCTGCAGTGGACGACCCAATGGTTTAACGAGCGACAGGTCGAGGGCGGGCGGTTGACGGCCGAACTGCTCCTGGCTCGCGCCTGCGGCTGCAAGAAGATCGATCTGTACACGCGCTGGGAAACCGAGCCGACCGCCGAACAGCGAACGGCGTTTCGCGAGCTGGTCCGCCAGGCCGGCGAGCATACTCCGGTCGCTTATCTGCTGGGTCAGCGGGAGTTTTACTCGCTGGAATTTACCGTAACGCCGGCCGTCCTGATTCCCCGGCCGGAGACGGAGGCCCTTGTGCAACGGGTGATTGAGTTGTGCCGGGCCGAACCTTTGCGGGAGTGGCACATTCTGGATCTGGGTACGGGCAGCGGGTGCGTGGGCATTTCCATCGCGAAATACGCGGCCAACGCCCGGGTGGTGGGCAGCGATATTTCCGCGGACGCTCTGGCCGTTGCGGCCGGTAACGTTGAGCGGCATGGCGTGGCCGACCGTGTGCGGCTGGTACAGGCCGACGGTGTGGCCTTGCCGGTCGAAACAGTCCCGCCCGGCGGTTTCAATGTGCTGGCCACCAACCCGCCGTATATCAGTGAGCAGCAATGGCCGACGCTCCCGCCCAACGTGCGCGATCATGAGCCGCGAGTCGCCCTGGTCCCGCCCGGCGGCGACGGTTTGGGCATGTACCGTCGTCTGGCAAACGAGGCCCCGGCCGTTCTGGCTGATGGCGGCTTGCTGCTGGCGGAGATCGGTTACGATCAGCACGCGGCCGTCCGGCAAATCTTCGAGGACGCCGGCCGTTGGGAATACGTTAAAGCGCATCGCAACTGCAGCGACCCGCACGAGCGCGTGGTCGAATTTCGATTGCGGAAAAAATGACGATGAACGAACCACCTTTTCGGAGGAAGCCGTCATGGCCCAACCGTATCTTCGCCGTTCGCGGAATGATCGAATGATTGCCGGCGTTTGCGGGGGGCTGGCCGAGTATTACGGCATATCTCCCTTCCGCGTGCGGCTGCTTTATATCATCATCTCGGTGGCCTCGGCCGCTTTCCCGGGTATTCTGGTCTACCTGGCATTGTGGTTTTTGATTCCCAATGATGAGAACCTGTTGTGATGGTCATGGACGTTACGCCGGAGCAACCTGTTGACGCCGGTCCGCTGTCGGCCATTGAGCAGGACGCCTATTGTTTATCCTGCGGGTACAACCTGCGCGGGTTGGTTCAGAACCGCTGCCCGGAATGTGGCAACGAATTCGACCGTGCCAAGGTTACCGCTTCTCAGTTGCCGTGGGCATATCGTCGGCATATCGGCCGCCTCCGGGCCTATTGGAAGACTGTCGGGATGGTCATGTTCCGCCCCGAGCGGTTTTGCCGGGAACGGGCGTATCCAGTCAGTTACTCTGATGCCCAGCGGTTCCGCTGGATCAGCGTTCTCCATATATATCTGACGGTTGTGTTGGTCAGCATCTTTTGGCCGGATATGCTGTGGGTGAGCGATCTCTGGTTGGCGGCCGCGCTGTATCTGTCGGTTTTCCTTATCCTGGCCGCAATAACCGGTGTACCCAGTTACTTCTTTCATCCCCGCTCCCTGCCCATCGAACAACAAAATCGCGCTGTGGCCTTGAGCTATTATTGCTGCGCTCCGCTGGCCTGGACGCCGGGGCTGTTTCTGGTGGGGTTCTTGCTGGGTGGGATCAGAGTCGAAGCCGGTGCGGCGGTGGCTTTGGCTGGCGGGTTATTGTTGCAAGTGATTCCGTGGTGGTGGTACTTGGTGAAATTATCCAGATGCATCATGCCGGAAGGATCCCGGCGGCCGGTGGTGACGGCCGTCGCCGTGCCCATCCTTTGGATTATCCTGACCGCTTTGATTTTCCTCGCCGTTTATACTCTGTTTATCTTCCTCGGACTTGTTTATCACAGTCTGCAACCGTAAGGACGAATCACCATGTCGTGCGGGAATTTGCCAGCCCGAAGCGCCAGCAAGGGATAGACCAGCCCGAAGCGCCAGCGAGGGAGGATAACGGAAGCAATACGCGAATGCGAGTGATTTGTTATTCATGCGAATCATGGATGTTTACCGCCGCTAGCGAGGGATTTCAATCCTCCGATAATGTGATCTTTATCATCACAAACACCGATCTACTTCGAGATATCTCCGTGGCGCCTTTTCTGTGTTTCTATATTGTGATTCCAACGCAAGGCAACTCTGGGACCGATCCCTTGCTTGCGCTGCGGGCTGGTAGGGCGCAACGATGCGATTATGAGCCGGATGGGGACGTTTCGGGCTGCGTTGTGGTTGCTCCGTACAGAGTGAAACGAATGCACGAGATGTCACCGTACTGGACTTGATGCGGGCCGATGCTGAACAATGTGGGCGGGTCGTCCTCCGGGCGATAGCCGATCGTCCGCCCATCGTCGGCGAAGGGATCCTGGGGGATTTCCGACAGGTACGCGGGCACCAGTTCCTCCAGCGTTTTCGGCCGTCGCCCGTGATCGGATTCGTACAGCCTAATGGCCAAAGTCACCGCCGCCATCCGCCGGAGGGTGAGATTTCTGAAGAATCGCTCACACATAACCACAAATTGAGGATTACTAAAAAGGCTTAATGGTCGCGAATACCATTGTATGCTCCGTGGTTTGATTTTGATTTTCGAGGGCAATAGCTTTTGAACTTCAGGATAGTTTTCTCCCTCGGCCGCTTCGATCCATTTGTCATGACAGCGAAAAACTCGTATTCCATCGAGTGGAATCTTCGGCTTGGATAAAATATAAGATATACTATATTTTAACCAGCTAAGCAGCCTGAAATTGATTGGTGGAATACCATTTACCGTCAACATAATCTCCATAGAGTGTACATGAATTAAACGCTCCATATACAATCCCCACACAAATCCATCATGCAAAGATTGTTCATCCGAAAGTTGATTCAGCAATTGCCGGACCAGTCGGCGTGATGCCTGGCGCGTTGGATCGGAAGGCGAAGCACCATCCTCGGCTATCATCCAGGTTCCGGAATTCCGTTCAACCATGTGGCCGGTCAATTCCGAGATATGATGTTCAAGAAGAGATGGTATAAGAGATCGAAAGGCGCTGATTTTCCGGCCATACGCGAGTGCGTCCAACAAGGTTTCCAAGGCCTCGTCACATCGGTTGTCCTGATCCAGCCATATTGTCGAGGCGACAAGGAGCTCGACCAATTCCTGGTGAGGCATCAAAGACGGAGGCGTACCGCCGAGTCCACGGTTTATTGGTCCCCAATTAACGCCCTCAAGTTCACGGGCCCGGCGGCACAAGCTCAAGGCATCTTTCGACGCTTCCAGGATTGCCTCTGCCTCCCGCATGTTACCCGGCAAGGCGTTTTCCCGGCTCGCTACTTTGTGTATCAAATCTTGCTGGTCCTTCGTCAACGACAGGCCGACGATGGCCTTTTCGTAGAGCAGGGCGGCGTTTTGATCGTCGGGCACGGGGGGTAGATCAAAATCCTCGGAGGTGATCGGCTCGCCGGCGACCTTGTATCGTTCAATTTCGGCCTGGTACGCCCGCTCCGCGTAGACACCCCACCACCAGCGCAAGCCTGCCAGGGGGATCAATAGTATCACCATGGCCAGCGGTATCCGCTTGAGCCACCAGAAGCGCGCCGGAATCGGATGATATGCGGGGGTTGCGTCTTGTTCTTGGTCCATCTGCATTCCACTGAATATTTTATGCGGTCCTGCAAAAAGGAAAAAGCACCAACGAACCCCAATAATGGGTCATTGCGGGCCAACAGATTGCTTTATTGCGATCCGCGTGTTTGACGTGTTTTTGCGAGAAAATGAAAAGCAACTGATCAATGCCTCGCTGATGTTTACCTGCCACGATCAAGTGAATCGGATCAGGATACGGTCAGGAGAGATGACAGGTTCAGACGCAGGAGTTGAGAACCGCTCAGGGTTGCCACGCCTCTGGCTTGGCCGTGCTCATCAACAAAATCGACTTCGTAGGCATCGTTTTCCGGATAGCGGTGAACGACAGCGCCCACGTCGCCCGCCAAGAGTCCTTCCTCCGGCACGTCCGTTGTGACGGTCACCACATCATGTTCTTTTAACATCGCTCACTCCACATAACAGGTTACCAATCGAGGCCGGTCACTGCCTTCGCTAATGATCCATACTGCCAGCACGGTCTTATCCCCACTTGGCCCGGACATCGAAAAACGCATCTCATACTTGCGCCCGTAGCCCGTCATTATCTCATTATCCACATCAGCAACTTGTGCGGCTTCGAGGATCGCTTTCTTCAAAATATGTGCATTGTTCAAATCAATACCCAACAGCATGGAGAACAACGCCGCGTGATGCCGTCCTACAGGATGGTTGGGATTCAGCACATATTCCCGCAGCTTGCGATCCTCGACAATAGCCAGATCGGCGCCGGGTAATTTCGGCGCCGGGTAATTTCATATATTCATTATACCCATCGTTTTGCTATAAGAAAACACTATAATGAAGTAAAACACGCAACTGGATTTTGAAGCCCCCACGCAATGTATTTTATGGAACGGTAACCAGTGGGTTTTTCGTCTTATTTTGCCCCTTTTGCGCCTCAATGAACATTTTATGTGGTCTCTTCGGAACGGTTATATCCTTCCTCGGGTCCGGAAAAATCGGTTTTGCCCTGCCGGGCCATGATGGGTTACAATGCCCCACCCTTGAACCAAGGGGGAGAAATTGGCGGCGTGTTGCTTGAGGATAGTGTGCTTGTCGCTCGGCCCGGCATTGCCGACTGCGGATAACGCCGCCATACCTCCAACCCTATGGGAGTCCGCCCAGTGAGCGATTGTCCAACACGTAATCGACGACCATTCGTCCGAGCCGCGACGGCCGGTTTGGCGGCAGTGTCCACCTTGACCGGTTGCGTACGGACGGCGCGTAACGCGGCACCGTTGGTTATGACCGACACAAAAAAAGGATTACCGCCGAGCGAGCGGGTGGTGATGGCCGTCATCGGTACAGGCGAGCTTGGCCGTCGCTGGCACCTGGAAGATCGGCTCATGCGTGACGACCGCGTTGAGTTCGGCGCGATCTGTGACTTGGACGAAAACCGTCGGGCCCTGGCCGCCGGCAGCATCCTGCGCAAGCGAGGCCACAAGGTGCCGATGTACCACGATTTTCGCAAGCTGCTCGAGCAGAAGGATATCGACGCCGTCCTGATCGCCACGCCCGATCACTGGCACGCCCTGACCGCCTTGGCGGCCATCGAGGCCGGCAAGGATGTTTATTGCGAAAAGCCGCTGACCCTGACCATCGAGGAAGGCCAGGCCCTCGTCGCCGCCGCTCGACGCTATGGCACCGTCTTTCAGACCGGCAGCCAGCAACGCTCGCATCCTCGTTTCCGGCTGGCCGTCGAAATCATGCGTAACCGATTACTCGGCGACATCCGCAAAATCGAAACACGTGTCGGGCAGGTCGGCCCGGGCGAATGGCAACCGATCCAAACCCCGCCCGCCGGATTCGACTGGAATTTCTGGCTCGGACCGCGGCCTTATGTCGATTACATGCCCGTCCGCTCCCATCACACGTTTCGCTGGTTCTACGATTATTCCGGCGGCAAGTTGACCGACTGGGGCGCGCATCATAACGATATCGCTCAATGGGCCCTGGACATGGACGGTTCGGGGCCGGTCGAGATCGACGGCCGCGGCGAATTCTTCACCGACGGACCCTACGACGTGCCGCACACCTTTGTCATCCATTACAAATACGCCAACGGCGTGGAAGTGACTTGCCGGACGGCCCCTCAGGACGGCGTGCATTTCGAATGTGAAAACGGCTGGCTGTTCGTGAACCGCAATAGGATCGAAGCGTCGGAACCGGCCGTCCTGCGGGCCAAATTCACCCGAAAAGACAAAACCGTCTATTTCAGCGAAGATCATCACAATAATTTTTTCGATTGCATCCGAAGCCGAAAGCGTTGCATCTGCGACGTTGAGATTGGTCATCGGTCGGCTACCGTATGCCATCTGGGGAATATCTCGATTCGGCTTGGGCGGTCGATCAAGTGGGATCCGGAGAAGGAACAAATAATCGGCGACGAGGCGGCCAACCGGATGGTCGGCCGGCCGATGCGTGCGCCGTGGCACCTGTAAAATCTGACAATGCCCGGGTTTGATCCGGGCGGACTGTAACAAAAGAAGGAGTGATATCCGTGAAAGAACAAAAACCCATTGCCCGCAGGGACCTGCTCAAGTATTCCGCCGGCGGATTGGCGGCCGTTACCGCCCTGTCCGGCTGTGCCCGGGCCGTGAAAAGCACCGGTGCGCTGGTCATGGCGGATGACAAAAAACCAATGCCGCCGAGCGAAAAGATCGTCGTCGGATTCATCGGTACCGGCGACCTCGGCCGTCGGCATCACCTGGACAACAATTGCCTTGAACGTCTGAAGGACAAGATCGACGTGGCCGCCGTCTGCGACGTGGACAGCAGTCACGTGGATGAGGCCGCCCGGTTGTGCCTGGCCAAAGCCGGCCGGCGTGTCGCCGTCTACAAGGATTTTCGGCGTCTGCTCGATCGCAAGGACCTTGATGGAGTCTTTATCGTCACCCCCGACCATTGGCATGCGCTAATTGCCATCGCGGCCATGGAGTCCGGCAAGGATGTGTATTGCGAAAAGCCGCTGACCCTGACCATCGAGGAAGGCAAGGCCATGGTCGCCGCCGCCCGGCGGTACGGCAGAGTCACCCAGACCGGCAGCCAGCAGCGTTCGGATACTCGCTTTCGGCAGGCTTGCGAACTCGTCCGGAACGGCAAGATCGGCAAAATCAAACGTATTGATACCGTCTTGCATGGCGTGAACGCCGGCGAATGGAAACCCGCTACCACGCCTCCACCGGAGTTGGACTGGGATTTCTGGCTCGGGCCGGCGCCTTATGTCGATTACCACCAGAATTTGGTGCACTACCAGTTCCGCTGGATGTACGATTACTCCGGCGGCGTGCTTACCGATTGGGGCGCACATCATAACGATATTGCTCAGTGGGGCCTTGGCACCGATGAGAGCGGGCCGGTTTATGTCGACGCCACGAATGCGACCTTCCACGCCCAGGGGCCGCACACCGTTGCCGGCGAGTTCGACATTCATTACAAATACGCCGACGGTACCGACTTGTTCTGCCATACACAGACGCAGTCCTACGAGGACGGCACGAAGTTCGGCAACGGCGTGAAGTTCACCGGCACCGACGGCTGGATCTTTGTCAGCCGCAGTGAAATCCAGGCTTCCGATCCGGAGTTACTCAAGATCGGGTTGGGTGGCAACGACATCCGCCTCTACAAGAGCGACGATCATCATCAGAACTGGCTGGACAGCATCCGCAGCCGTGAAAAATGTATCTGCGACGTGGCCATTGGGCATCGCTCGGTGTCCATCTGCCATATCGGCAATATCTCCGCCCGGCTGCATCGGCCGCTGCAATGGGATCCGCAAAAGGAGGAATTCGTCGGTGATGCCGAGGCGAACCGGATGCTGAGTCGGCCGATGCGGGCCCCGTGGCATCTGTGAAAACGAGTCGTGTGCAAAACAGAAAATGAACTGATCCTATAGATGAGGGAATAAAACATGCAATCCGTTGAGCAATTATTAACCCAGCTACGTGACGCCGATGAATCGCAGGCGTACAAGCTTCTGTTCGAGCAGGTTCAGGCGGCGATGAAAGCCACCCGACCGGGTGCCGAGGACGAACGGGCCGCCTTGGCCGCCGCCGTGTGCGCGGAGCTTTCCCGCACGGTGGAAGTTCCCCCCTCCAAACCAAACCGGCCACCGACACAAAGGCCGCTCTATCCGGCCAATGTGCAAAGGACGGTCATAACCCGTGTATTGCAGTATGTGGCCGGTGACGCGGAAGTCCCTTTCCTCGTCCAGGCCATGAAAAATCTCGAGGTACGCGAGCCCGCACGTTGCGCATTGGCCTACAACTGTTCGCCGGCGTCCACCAAGGCCTTGATTGATGCTCTCGGCGAAGTCGGCCCCGAGTTTCTGATCGGTGTGGTCGGCTCGCTCGGCAAGCGGAGATGCCCGGACGCCATGACCGCCCTGCGGAAACTGGCCGGTGACGAATCCTATGATCCCGAGATTCGCCTGGCGGCCGTCGAGATGTTGGCCAATGACCCCGAACCCGCCAACGATGCGATCATCGTGGCCATGGCCCAATGCCCGTGCCCGATGACCAGGGCTCGGACGGCCAAGGCTCGCGTGCGTCTGGCGGAGACCCTGGCGAAAGCCGGCAAGAAAGCCGACGCCAAAAAAATCTACCAGGCAATCAAGGCCTGCAAATGCGACCACCCCGCCCAGAAAAAGGCGGCCGAACTGGCTTTGCAGAGTCTTTGATACTGCTTCGATATGACGGGTTCCCCGCGGGTGGGGCGGCTCCTCCGCTCCACCCGCGGGTGCCCTTGTGTCAATCATTTTGACAAGGGTAAATCTTGACCGCAGTTGACTTACTCTTTCCGTCAATTGAGGATCAACATTTTCTCATTTCGTATCGGCATCAGGAGAAACGCAGCATGTACCGTCACGCTATCGCCGCCATCGTGTTATTATTGATCGGGACGGCCTGTTCGCGCCGAGAAGAGACGGCCGCTCCCGCGCCGGAACCCGCGACCGCCGCCACCCAGGAGGCCTCGCGGGGAGCCGATGAAGAAGGTTTTGTCAGCCTGTTTGACGGGAAAACGCTGAACGGCTGGCAGGGGCCGGCCGAGGATTACGAGGCGGTCGACGGGATCCTCGTATGCAAAAAGAGCGCGCACGCCGCCCTTTACACTGATCACGAATACGGCGATTTCATCCTTCGCCTGGAGTACCGGCTGGAGCCGGGGGGCAACAACGGCGTCGGTATCCGCGCGGCGATCTCCGACAAGCTGCCGCCGGCCGTGACCGGTATGGAGATTCAAATCCTCGACGACAGCTTTCCCGAATACCAGAGTCTTGTCCCCGAGCAGTTTAATGGCTCGGTTTACGGGGCCGCGGCGGCCCAGCGCGGACACATGAAGCCCCTGGGCGAGTGGAACGCCATGGAAATAGAGGCGAAAGGCTCGCGCATTCGGGTGACCTTGAACGGAACTCAGATCCTCGACATCGATATGGACACCATCGGCCAGGTGAAGATGCACGGTTATGACTTTGTCGGCCTGCACAACAAGAGCGGCCATATCGCCATCTGCGGTCACGATCATCGCGTCGAGTTCCGCAATCTGCGTATCAAGGAGCTTTCATAGCTGAAATCGGCCGAGATGCTCATTCGAGTTCATTGCCGGGCAGCGCCGTTCATCGTGTCGATTCCGCAAGTTTGTCGGTATTTTCACGAAATCAGTACGTCCCATAGTTCCTGGCCGCGTCGTACATGGCGATGACGTTTTCGGTGGGGGAATTGTCCTGCAGAAGATGAGTCGGAGCGAAACAATAACCTCCGCCCGGCATCATGATGTCCAGGATGTCGCGGCAGTAGGCCGTTACCTCCGGAACCGTTCCATACGCGACGGGGCCGGCGGTGCTGATGCAGCCGTGAAAGGCGAGGCGGCCGCCGAATTGTTTCTTGAGATAAGCCGGGGCCATGTTGACCGCCTCCGGCTGCAGGGTGTCGACCACTTTCACGCCCATTTCGATGAAGTCCTCGTAGGCCCAACTGGACGAACCGCAGGTATGGATCATGACCGACACGTTGTAGGCCTTCGCCAAGTCGCAAAACCACTGATACCGCGGCCGGATATGCTTGCGAAAGGTTTCCAGACTGATGAGTGGACCTACTTGGGTTCCCAGGTCCTCGCCGAGCCAGAGGAAATCCACGCCCCCCTTGGCGGCCTCGAGGATACGCTGCGTGACTTCCAGATGAGTCCGCATGCGCCGGTCAGCCAGCAGCAGGCCGGCCGGTTCGTCGGTAACCAGGTCGATCAGGGTTTGTTCCATGCTTCTGAGCATGCTGTTGCCGTTGATAATATCGCCGTACGCCGCGGAGCCGTTGATGGCATACGTCGCAAAGCGGTGGCACGCGTCGTACACGAAGGAATAATCGTAGTCGTCGGGATTCGGCATCGGCCAGGCGGTGACCTCCTCGAGCGTGGCCTCGCGCAGAGGAAAATCGCAGAAATCCCAGTATCCGCCGCTGGCGTGTTCGATCCAGCGACGATGGATTCCCCAGTTGTCGACGCGGACGCCCCGTTCGGGAATGTCCTCATGCAGGCGAGGGCCGGTATAGGGCGGACGCGCGGTGCGGAAATCGACCCCCAGGGCGAGGCGCAATCCCTCGTCGTCGTCGCCGGCCAGACCGAAGTGCTGCTTGAGCCGCGCATCGATCCCGACCTCGGCCTGATAATTGATCGGCACCCGATCCGGCACCTGACAAGCGAAGGTAGTGAGCACCCGTTCCTTGCTGATCATCCTTGACTCCTATGCATGCGGTACAATGGTCTCGGAAAATTCTGGCGGTGTTTACTATTTCAGCCTCATCGCCGACGGAAAAAGTTTCGTGGCGAGTATCCTGGTTCCCCCCTGAAAAGCCTGTCGCGGGCGATCCTGGCGTATCGTGGTTGCCTGGGTCTTGTTGGGTTCCCCGACGGCCGATGGTGTCATACTCTGCCGCGGACTGTCGGAGTAACCGGCTTCGGTTTCCGTGTCGGCGTTTTATTCCATGCAAATTAATGGCTCGCTGGAGTCCGCCGCAGCCGTTGCTTTTCATCGCTGAGTTTACGCTGCGACGGCTTGAGCACCTTCATCGCTTTCTTGACATCCGATACCTTGAACACGGCCGTCGCCTTGCCGCCCCGAGCCCCCGTGGTGCAATAGGCGTAATTGATGTTGATATGCGCCTCGGCCAGCCTGCCGCAAACGTCCGCCAACGCTCCCGCCCGGTTGGACATGTCCACCAGCAGCACTTCCGTCTCCGTTGTCGGCAGGTTCAGCGGAATCAACGCCGCCCGTACCGGTTCGTCCTCTTCCGCCACCACCCGAAGCACGCCGTGCTCGCTCGAATCCATCATGGTCATGGCCACGATATTGATCCTCGCCTGGGCCAGGGTCCGGGTCACCTGGGCCAGCACGCCAGGCTTGTTCACCAACATGATCGAAAATTGCGTGATCAGTTCCATTTCTGTTCTCCCGCGGGTTGCATCCCGTTTTCATCGCACCGGCTGATGCCGGCTTGCTTATTCCGGATACCGATAATGCTCGACGGCCGCCAGCATGGCCTGGTGGGCCGATACCGGATAATCCCAATCATCGTCCGGCCCGACAATATAGCCGCCCTGTGCGCCCAGTTCCTCAATTCGCCGAAGGGTGTCCGCCTTGGTGCGTTCCACGTTGTCGGCCAACATCACCGACGAGGCCACGCCTCCGCATAGACACATTCGCCCGACCGTTTGCCGGCGGATGTAGTCCAACCGGTTGCAGTCCGGTTGCAGCGGATCGAGGGCGTCGATCTCCACTTCCAGAAAATCATTTATCAGCGGGGTGACGTTTCCGCAACTGTGCAGAAAGACCAACGCGCCGGCCTCATGATAGCACTGCACGATTTTTCGCAGATGCGGCTTGACGTAGCGCCGCCATGTTTCAGGCGCGAAATTCGCCATGGCGCTCAGGCCGTAATCATCCACGATCCAGGCCGCCTCCACGCCCAATTGGATGTATCGCCGGGCGATAACCGCCTCGAAAGCCCCGATCCGATCAAACAACTCATCCACGCCGCCGGGGTCCGTATTGACCGCCTCGGCCAGATGCCGCATGCCCATCAACAGCCAGGCCCGCTCATACAGGGCGAAACGATGTTCGCCGATCAGCAGTTGATGGTCCGGGTGGCGAAGATTGGCCAGATCGGCGAACAGGTGCGGATCCTCGGGATTGGGCCACGGGTGACGGTTGAGCGATTCCAGCGGGCCGTCCAGAGGATGGGCGATTGGAAACGGCATCATGGCCGGGTCCGGCGATTCCTTGCGCCAGGTAACCCCCCAGGTGTCTTTCCATTCGTTCGCCCCCGCCGGCCGCGCATCGCTCGGGTCGCCGCTCCAATAACAGATTTTGCACACCGGCCAATCCAACTTACAGGGGAGCAGCGCGCCATGATGGCATCGAAGGGTGGCGATCAGTTCCTCTTTGGGAAACAAGTAGGACATGCGGCCGGCTCAGCCTCCATTCGCTGAACCTATTATATCCGGCCGGCCGCCAACAGGAAATGCCGATCAGACCTCAACCGGGGGCGCATCCGACGAAAGATGGCACGGGGAATTCCGACTTGCTTGGGAATATTCGTGTTCTACGCCGCGGCCCTGAAAGCACGGGCAAACCCTTATCCCGCCGTAGCGGGACAAGGGCCGGCCCATGCCACCCTGCATCTGAATTTCGGATACATCCCTCAGCCGGTGATATGGCCGAGCTGGCGTTTGAGGATTTTTCCCGTCGGGCCACGGGGCAGTTCGTGGAGGATATATATTTCGCGGGGTACCTTGTACCCGGCCAGATGTTCCCGGCAATACTCGCGTAAGCTCTGGGGAGTCATCTCAACGCCTTCCTCCAGGCTTACATACGCGATCACCGCTTCCCCGCGGCTTTTATCGGTCTGACCGACTACGGCCACCGCCGCCACCGCCGGATGCCGCTCCAGCACGTTTTCCACCTCGCGCGGATAGACGTTTTCCCCGCCGACGATAATCAGTTCCTTGGCTCGGCCGGTGATGCGGATATGACGATCTTCTTCGACGCGGACAATATCCCCCGTACGTAGCCAGCCATCGGGACCGATCATCTCGGCGGTCTCGGACGGTCGCCGATGATAACCCTTCATGACCAGCGGACCACGGATAAAGAGCTCGCCTTCCTGGCCGGTTTCCAAAACCTGTCCGTTGTTGTCGCGAATCTGAATCTCCACTCCCGGCAGGGGGGTGCCTACCGTACCCACACGGTGATTCCAGGGTACGTCCACGGAAATGATCGGCGAGGTCTCGGTCATGCCGTACCCTTCCAGAAGGGTAAGACCGGTACGCTCTCCGAACAGGTCGTATATACCCTTGGGTAAAGGCTCACCGCCGCTGACCGCCAGCCGGATACGACTGAAGGCTCTGCGGTCCAGTTCCTTCAGCCGAGCGATCGCCGCGAACATACTAGGGACGGCCATCATGATAGACACATCCGTCTCGCGAATGGCCTTGTACGCCGCCTGTGGGGAGAATCGCGGCACAAACGTCACCGCTGCTCCGAGGACCACCGGAATGAAAGTCAGGACGGTAAGGCCGAAAACATGGAAGGATGGCAAAACCCCCAAAAAGTGGTTTTCAGGCCCCATCCGCATGTGCTCGATGGCGGCCCGGGCGTTGGAAAGAAAGTTATCGTAGCTCAGGCACACGCCTTTCGGTTGTCCGCTGGTTCCGGAAGTATAGACCACCGCGGCGATATCCTCGGGTTTGGTCTTGGGTGGTTCGGGCGTTCGGCGTACGCGGGACAACAGATAACGATGCTTTAGCCCCGCGCGTTCCAGGTAGAGGGTACGCACGGGAAATGATTCGGATAAAGAAGCGAAATGTTCAGTGGTGATTACAAGATCGATTTCCGCGTCCAGCAAAATGGCCTGCAATTCCTCCGGTCTAAGAAGGAAATTCAGCGGGACGATGGCTTTGCCCGCCCACAGGCTCCCCAGCAAGGTTCCCAAGCCGGCGACCGAGGCCGGCAGCATAACACCCACGCGCTCGCAATGTGTTTGGCTTAGGATCAAGGAACGCATGGTCTGGGCAAATGTGCATAACTGTCTACTGGTCAGGCTGCGGAACGGATCCTGGGCGATGACTCGCCTGGGTTGACGACTTGCGTGTTCAAGGAGCAGCTCGATCATCATGGACGGTTTTTCGCCTCTTGACGTATGGAAAAATGAAATCCTACCGATTTGGTTATTGGACGTCCACCGGCTTTCCTAATAGATTACGCGGGTGCAATAGTTGTGGATAGAGAATCCATCCTGGTTGCGGAGGAAGGTTGATCAACATGAAAGGCCGACATAGTCATATATCGCTTGCGCCTTGCAGGCTGTGTATCACCGGCTTGTCAGTACTGATACTCGCCTTCGCGGGATGTACCAGTCTTCCACCGGCCGAAAGACAGGCCCTGCAACGAGCCGCGGGTATGTATCAAAGCGGCGATTTACGGGCGGCCACCGCCGATCTCGACCGGCTCATCAAGGATTACGATCAAGCTATAGAGATATCGGAAGCT
>CAZXSA010000064.1:0-21806 GCA_964642815.1 uncultured Planctomycetales bacterium
TCGGCGGAGATGTCCTCCTGTTTCTTGGCGGCCTGCACGATGAGCTCCTTGCCGATATTGAGCAACCGGCGGAATTCACCTTGCCATTTCGCGCTGTCCTCGACTTTGCCGGCAAAGACCACGCCGACCAGGCCGCCGTTACCCTCGACCGGAAGGGCGGTCAGGGCTAGGCTCATCTGCCGTACCGAACTCATCAACACGACCAGAGCTTCCTTGAGTTGCTTGACCTTTTCGATATCCAGATCATCGCCGATCCGGTCTTCCCGGAGCAACTGGTCAAACATGTTTTTGACCTGGCGCTTGGTTTCCGCTTCCTCGCCGGCGATGGAACCCAAGGCAAAGACCACCGGTTCGTCGGGCAGGCCCACCAGCAGGGGCACCTGCGGCATGCGCATCGCGGCCATCTGCCTGCCCAGATCCGTATCCGGCTTCATGTCCATGTAAAAACTGAGTAGCAAGCCGACTTTCTGGTTGAGTTTAAGACCGCCGGCCATCTCCCGGGTTTCCTTGAAAACCTTGGTCATCTGCTCGATGGAGGTTTCGGCATTCTGTGCACCGCCGGCGGGGTTGGCCAAAGTCATCAGGCCTTTGAGCGCGTCGGAGATTTCCGTGATGATCTCGGGGGAAATAGCGTTTGGATTGGCCCAACCGAAGATATCCTGTTCGCCGAAAGCTTTCAAACGGTCCGGTGAAATACTTTTCAGCACGCCGGCATCCCGGGCGGCCAGGACGGCCTTGAGGGTTTCCGGCTGACGGGCGAGAACCAGGAAGCCTTCCTTGACGCCGCCGATGAAAGGCTCGCCGGCTACCGTGAGCTTGAGCACTTCGCCGTCTCGCTCGGGACTCATCGTCGCCGTCAGGGCTTCCACGTCGCGGCAAGGAACAAAGATCGCTACCTGTTGCGGTACGTCGTTCATCGATTTGACGTTTGCGCAACTCAACAGCACGAAGGCCAGGCTGCCGTTTTCGGTCAAACCGTCGGTGATGCCCAGATGACTCTTGGCCATCATTAAGGGGCCGGGAAACATGCCGGTCGGCCCGAGGGGGATACCCAGGCTTTGGGCCAGCCCGATGACATTGCTATCCAACTCCGCGAGGTTGCGAATCGTCAGAAAAGCGGTCGCGTTTTCCGGGATCGCCTTCAAAATGGCCGTCGGGTCCGCGGGCGGGGGAGCAGCCTCGGTCGTGGCCTGGGCCAGAAGTCCGGCCGGCAACGCCAGCAGCATAGCAATCGCCAAGCTCATCGACATCCATGATTTCGTTGTTCGCATCGTTTGATTCCTTTTCTAGATGGACTTTACTCCAGCCGGTCATCCTGCCATCGGCTTTCCCGGCCCCAAATGGGATAGAGTCGGTATCATACTATGTTCTTTCTTAGACGCCATCGGCGCGAAAAAGTTTTAACCAGTATTTTTATGTTAGTGTGTCCTAACCGGTTTTGGCCACCAACGAACCACCGTTTTTCGCGTTTTTCATGATTTCCGTCATGGTGCTCGGCCTTATTTCATCGGCCCGGTGGCAGGCGACCCGCTGCCCCGGCTCGCAGCCGGCGTGCGGGACCAGTTCGGGTAGTTCCATTCGACATCGCTCGACGGCCAACGGGCAGCGCGGATGGAACGCACAACCGGGCGGCGGGTTCATGGGGCTGGGCACCTCGCCGCCCAGAACCACCCGCGATTTTCGCCGGGCGGGATCGGTTTCCGGCACCGCCGAAAGTAACGCCTGCGTATAGGGGTGTTTCGGATTGCGGTAAACCACTTCCGAGGCGGCCGTCTCCACGATCCGGCCCAGATACATGACCGCCAGATCGTCGCTGAAATGCTCGACGACGGCCAGGTTGTGGGCGATGAACAGGTAGCTCAGGCCGAACTCGCGTTGCAGGTCTTTCAATAAGTTGAGGATCTGCGATTGGATGGAGACATCCAGGGCGCTGACCGGCTCGTCGCAGACCACCAGATCGGGATTGAGGGCCAAGGCCCGGGCGATGCCGATCCGCTGACGCTGACCACCGGAAAATTCGTGCGGGTAGCGATTCATGTATCCGGCGCTGAGGCCGCAGCGTTCGAGTAGCTCACTCACCCGGCGCTGGCGTTCCTTGCCGCGGGCGATGCCGTGAACGGTCAAGGCTTCGCCCACGATATTGGCGACGGTCATGCGCGGATTAAGACTGCCGACCGGATCCTGAAAAATGATCTGCATCCGGCGGCGCAGGACGCGAATTTCCCGACGGCCCAGCTCGAACACATCCAACCCGTCAAACAAGACCCGGCCGTCGCTGGCGGGGATCAGGCGCAGGAGGGTGCGGCCGACGGTGGTCTTGCCGCATCCGCTCTCGCCGACCAGCCCGAGGGTCTTACCCCGGCGTACGCCAAAGCTCACCCCGTCCACGGCCTTGACCCACCCGGTGATACGCTGCATGACGCCCCGGCGAACCGGGAAATAGGTCTTCAAATCCCGCACGTCCAGGATTGTCTCGCCGTTGGCTTTCGTCGTATTGGCTTCCTGTTCCTGCATGGGTTTCATACTCTACGCGCAAACCGTGGTCATGCCAACCGGGAATCGGTCACCATCGAGGTAACCGAGAATACGCATCGATCCTCTGAACTGTCAGACTTTCAGGCTGCTCGGCGGATCGGGTGATGGCTGGTGCTCCTTTTCTTTCGACGTTCGTAAATTAGTGTTCACTAGCATTTGTATCGTTCTAATCTACAAGGCATTAGGGCAATTTTTCGGAACGGTGGCTTCGTTTGGCGCTTTTACGTTTTTCGAGTACGGACGCTCTTGTCTGCGCTGAACCATTGTTCTCGCGCCGAGACGCCGAGACGCGGAGTTGTGTTTCGTTGGAAAGCGTCGAAGAGCGCGATGAGAATGTTCCGTCAGCATGGGATTTCTCCGGCGTGCGGGAGGGGTGCGGATGGGCGGTCAGTTATAAAACACATCGGGGTGAACCGGAGCGGAGAGGGGCAGCGGAACAGGGGGAGGTTGGGACGTTAGGCCGTTAGGCCGTCGGTTCGACTCGCCGTAAAGGGGTGGATCGTCAAAAATATTTTTTTAAATTACCAAAATCATGTTATAAATTGCTTTTGGATTCGACATTATAGTATTGATAGTGTATATTATGTTTTTTAAGGGGTTCCGACCATGAAAAAGACCATGATAATCGCTCTGGTGTTGTTAGCGGCAGGCCTGCTGTTCAGCTTATTTTTTGAACAGGAATCGATACAGTCGAGCGTGGTTGCCAGTCCGGTTTACAACGGCGATACACTGATCATCGACCTTGGCGGCGGGGTCGCGATGGAAATGGTGAAAATACCGGCCGGGACGTTCCAGATGGGGGGGACAACCGTTACGGGTTTTGCCCATGAGCGGCCGGTAAAGACCGTCACTTTCGATAAGGATTTTTATATTGGCAAATACGAAGTGACCCAGGAGCAGTGGCGGGTGGTCATGGGAACCAATCCCTCGCACTTTAAGGGACGCAACCTGCCGGTAGAGAACGTTTCCTGGAATGATTGCCAAGCGTTTTGCCGGGCGGCGCGGAGGAAAACGGGTTGTCCGCTTCGGTTGCCCAGTGAGGCCGAATGGGAATACGCCTGTCGGGCCGGATCGAGTAGCGTTTATTGTTTCGGCGGCGACATGGCCTTCCTACGAAAATATGCGTGGTACCGAGAGGATGCCGAAAAGGAAAATCAGACCCACGAGGTCGGCGGCAAGCTGCCCAACGCTTTCGGGCTGTACGATATGCACGGTAACGTATTCGAATGGTGCGAGGATATCTGGAAAGTCGATGACGATAACACCTCTTCCACCGATGTTCCGACGTGGGCCAGTCAAGAAAAGAACATTTATCGTGTGCTGCGCGGCGGTGGCTGGAACAGCAATGCGTTCGATTGCCAAGCCACGATTCGCGAATCCGGTATTCCCGATGGGCGGGGCTGGGCCGACGGTTTTCGATGTGCCTTTGGGGCCTCATGAAACGCATGAGACCACTGCACTTTTAGCGACTTTGAGCGAGCAGGTTTTCCGGGGCGTTCGAACGCGATCCTTGAATTAAAAAAACCGCGCTGACCTCCCCCGTCAGCGCGGTCCTCGGGAAAGATGCACACGCGGTCAACAATAGTTCCTGATCATAATTCCAGGCGAGGCCGCGCAACCGACTTTCTTAAAAAGCGATTGGCGGCCCCACCCATGCTATTTCCCCTCGCTTCCTCGTTCCACCATAGGCCGGCAGATTTCCGGGATTCGGAAAAGCCGCCTTCACCGAACCCGACCATTCCCCCGCCGGAAAGCGGTGGACCAAGGACCAACGCCCCCCACACTTTTCTTTCCTCGGCCTGTGGCTTGACGAGCCGCCTTGCCCCGCCCACCTATCGACCACCTTAAAGCTCCTATCCCCTCCACATCACCACGCGGCCCGTTTCCGGGCGCTGCGGATGCGATGTTTTTGCGTGGAACGGCCTGGTACACCTCAACGCCGCTCGGCGCGCGGAAATCGTGTACCCAGGTCCGAACTTCTTTCCCATTCTCCAAGTTAGCCTTCGCGGTCGGCGAGAGATCCTGAAAACGCCACGGTGTCGCGTAAGTGCGTCGAACATAACCTGCCAGGTCGGCACCACCCTAGGCGTATAAGCGGGGGGAGGTTGGGAACCGCCGAGGACGAGCGTGAACGCTTCGGGTTTAGATCAGACCGGCAAAATACTGATTCATACTTGCTTCCTTAAACATGGTCGGCTGTACCGGTACCCACCTTTTCCTGTCGTTGGCTGTCGGAGATGATGTTAAACTTGCCGTCAATCAATTATTCAACGCCGAGGCGTCAAGGCAAGCGCCATCGATAAAATAAACGAATAAAAACGCGGCAAGAGCAGGGGATGTTTACCCCCAAGGAGTATACCAGGGTCAAGGGGTCTGACGCAGGTTACTCGTACCAGGCGCCAAAATACTGGAACCATGTACGGTAATCGTCTGGGATTTCATGTTCCACTCCAGCGACTGGCCGGTCCAAAGCGGAGCCTGTCCGGTTTTGGGATCAATTTGTAGAATCTGGGGTGGATGGAGCGCCGTTCCGCGAAGAGTAACCGTCCCGGTTTCATTATTGTAGGTGGCGATGTCGCCTTCCGCCTGGCGTTCGTCGGCTTTCATGACCACGCCACCCTTGGCCTCGAACCCCTTGAGCATGGTCACGCGGGAAAGCGGCGAGGGGCCTGATTCGCCCGAGCGGCGTACGCGGTCGAATTCAACCATGAAATTCTCGCAGCTCATTTCCACTTCGCGGCTTTCGATGCCCTTGAGCATCTCATCATCAAGGTTCATGATTTCCTGGAGATTGTTCAGCCGTACCATGTTCGCTCCCGAAACGTGGACCATTTCCACGCCATGCTCGAAAAGGGCGGCGTTACGGTTGTTCAGGAAGGTCATGGAGTTACGCCAGGAGAAAAGGGTCTGGCTCGGCCCGGAATCGCCGAAGCTGACCGGGGATAGCGAGCCGGTCAAGGTATCCGCGCCGCCGGCGGCCGAATCTTTCCTCGATTGAGGCAGGCGGTAATCCAGAATGAGTAGGTTGCCGATGCCCTCGACCATGAGGTATTCCTCGTGGGTCCGCAGATTGACGGCAATTTGCGGGCCGGCCACGCGGACCAGGCTGAGGGTGCGCTGCGGATCGATGCGGTCGGTTGGTTGCATGGCGGCCGGCGAGGACAGCCGGCCGAATACGGAATCCATGAGCATACGGTGGATCGGACCGACCGATGCCACCTCTTCCGGCCGGCGAAAGGTATGCGAGGTTACGACCGCGTCGCCGACCAGTTTGATGTAGAGTGGCCGCTTGCGAACCCGGCGGGTCAAGCGATTGACGGGGGCCTTTTCCGTCTTGCCTCGCAGGTTCTTGAACAGCGGTCCGGCGAAACGGCCGAACGACGCGATGGTGGGCAGTGTCTCGAAATCGGCGAGAGGAACCATGCCGGCCATTCCGGTCACGGCCATGGCGGCCGCGACGCGTTGCCGTGGCTCGGGGGTTCTGGTCGCGAGGGCGGTCGGTCGGGGCAGATTCTCGAACTCGACCCGCAGATCCCGCCCGGTGGCGGTGATGTCGCGGGAAGTCGCCCGAGCATCGCCACTGAAGATGCCGATATTCTGCTGGCCGTTGAGATTCATGCTCTTTTGCCATGTAATGACGATCGGCACCGTCTCGTCGAGCCGGGCTCCGTCCAGATCGCGATCGGTTTCCAGACGCAGCAGGCCGGCTCCGGGAACCTCGACGCTTTCCGTCGGCATGTCCAGCCGTATCTGCCCGCCGCGAATGAAGAAATCTCCGGTATCCACGTGCGCCGGGGTCTCGTCCGTACCCCTGACCCAAGCGCGCTCCAGCGTGTCATCCTCGGCGAAATGGCATTCCAGATAATTTGATTGCAGATCGAGTTCTCTTTCCCGGCCGATGAACCGCGTCTCGAATGACTGAACGGCCACGTTACCTTTAACGACCATCCGAGTGATGGCCGGCTCGCGGCGGTTGCGCAAGCGCGTTTCGTTTTCCTTCCATTCCGGAGAATCGGGGGTGTAACCTTGGGCACGGGCACGGGTTTCGATCTGGGCGATCTGTTCGAGGGTGATGCGTTTCGGTCGCGAGATAAACGACGCGACAAGATCGTCGTCGGCCTTGATCCGAAGCCTGTTCTTGCCGGCCGTCAGGTCCACCGCGATGGCCCCGTAAGCGTGGCCGATGAGCGGCACATTATTTCCCAACTCGTCCACGGTCATGTTCACATCAAGTCGCTCGCAGCCAATGGAATTCTGCTCCTTGCTCATGCGCACCCGGCCTCGGGCGAGAACCCGGTCGGCGACGAGACCCGGCGCGTTGGAGGAACCTTCCATCTCGTGTGGCTCACGGAAAAGCACCTCGATTTCCTCGTGGGCGGCGATGGATTGATCCTGGCCGGCGAAGGATGGATTACCCAGAAAAACCGCGCGCTTGATATAGGTTCCCGCCGGAATCGCCGAGACCTCGGTGAAGCTCGGAGCCGGCTCACCCTCCTTGGCCTCGCTCCGTCCGAAATGCAGTTCGGCCGAGCTTTGCCAGCGGATGTCCACGTCATCTTGCTGATCGAATAAATTCGCGGGGGCGGGCATTTCCGCGCCGGCCGTTTTTTCGGTCGTGGTCGGCTTGTGTCTGCGCAGGCGGCCGGATCCTTCAACCCGGGCAATACCGCTGCTCCAGTCCAGGGTGAACACCTCGCCGCTCAGCGTTTCTTCCGGTCGAGTTTGCATGACAAAGGGGGCAGCGGCCGTTCCGCGGAGCCATACCTGTCTGGTCTCATCGTGGTATTCCAGTTCATGGCAGGTGGCCGTTCCGGCCTTGGGATCGGTGACACGCACTGGATCGCCACGGGCCAATAGGTGCGTACGCTGTACGTCCGTCTCCGCGGCCGGTTGCTCTTGCGTGGGCTCGATCACCAAAGGCCCTGACCAGCGCAGCACGATGGTTTTTTCGACGGCCGGTTCGGTCAAGTCGTCGGTCTTGCGCTCCTTGGTCTCGCCTGGTTGTGTTTCCGCCGCCGGGCGGGTCGTGCCGAGGCCGATGGCGGGGTCCATTTCCTTCGGGCTGAAATCCCGTAAGAGCTCCAGAAGGTTGGCCTGAATGCGGCTGACTAACCGGATACCTTCCCGCTGTTCCGCCAGAACATTATCCTGAAAGCTGATTCGGTAGGTTCTGATACGCTTGGCTTCCTCTTCCCGGGCCAGTTCGTCTGGTTCGAGGAATTGAATTTCCCGTTTGCGCTCGTCCTCGGTTTGTTGCGCGGAGGGCTTTTCCGCCCGGGCAATTGGCGTGCTGGCCGCCTCGGTATCCGCCGCGGGCGCGCTCGAGACCTTGTCCGCCCGCCGCAAGTCCGACAGGTCGGTCAGTCGCAGGGTGGCTTTTTCTCCCCGGTTGATGACGACCCGCTTGATGACCCGTTGGACCTCATCCCATTCCAGAAGGAGACCCTCGCCCTCGATCGAGCCTTCCTTGCTTTGCAGGCGAATCGGGCCTTTACATTCCAGGCGGGCGAAATCCATGTCGAAGGATACCTCGCCTTCCAGCCAGATTTTGACCACCTTTTCGGGGTGTTGTTCCGGCTCGGCCAGTTCGGGATGGGCCTTGCGCCAATCGGCCGTACTGCGATCGATGAACAGGCAGACGTGCCCGCGGA
Source organism: uncultured Planctomycetales bacterium (assembly GCA_964642815.1). Lineage (GTDB taxonomy): Bacteria > Planctomycetota > Phycisphaerae > UBA1845 > PWPN01 > JAAYCU01. Next base: position 8,187 of record CAZXSA010000064.1, read on the forward strand.
ACCAGCCGCTCTTGGGCGACATACTCAAACCATCACCACGCAATACGCGAACCTGTCCCTCGTCGGCCCGGACATAGGCTATCTGCTCGCGGGGCAGCAACAGCCGAGCGGTTGGTTGAGACAGGTGAAATTCGTCGTTGCTGATGGGTCGACATTGTTCGGACTGGACGACGATCCTTGCATTGCCTTTTTCGTCGTAAACGCGAATGCGCGGGGACTCGCCAGGCAGAAGATCCGTATCGCGAAAACTGAAGGCGGTTTGATCCGTTCGTGGAGCATTAGCTGGTTGCGAGCGGGCGGTTCGATCGGGCATTTCCCGTATCGGCGGAAGGACCGGGGCGGTTTGCCGACGGGTTGGACGAAGTGGCTCGTCCCGCCATTGCACGATGATGAAGGCTACGGCAATGAGGGCTATCGCCGCCAGAACCAGAATGATTTTTCTCAGCACGAATCGCGCCTCCCAAGAGGGTGTGGATTTATCCTTAGGGCTCCTCGTCGATCATGGCGCTTCATCGATCAGCCCCAATGGCCCGAAGCGCCGCCGACCATTGCTCTTCCCGTTTCAGCAGATGTTCAACCGCCTCGCGGACCGCGCCTTGACCACCCGGTCGGGTCGTGACGTATTGGGCCGCGGCCTTGACCTCGGGGGCCGCGTTGGCCACCGCGATGGGATAACCCACTCGGCGTAACGCCACGAGATCGAGTAAATCGTCACCCACGTAGGCGGTCTGTTCGGCTGGGGTGCCGGCCGTCCGCAGAATCCGCTCCAGGCCCGGCAGCTTGTCCTCTGCGCCTTGTTCGATCATTTCGATACCCAGCATCCGGGCCCTGGCCTCGATCCCAACGGAACGCTTGGAGGTCAGAATCGCCGCCTTGCGTCCCATTGCTCTCCACATGGTAATGCCCAGCCCGTCGGTTATGTGAAAAGCCCGAATCTGCCCGCCGTGCTCGTCCATCAGGATCGATCCATCGGTCAAGACGCCGTCCACATCCAATACGAGCAAGGTCACGGTGGTGTTCGGCACGGCAAACCTCTTCGGGTACGACCGCTCGGACCGGCCCGGCGACCGGCCGCCGGGATCAAGGTAATCAGTATGACCGGCTTGGATATGAAGTTCAAGCCGGACTTGGACGAGCGGGGAGGAGGGGGTTGAATCTTTGCCACGGAATAGAGGACAATGCCCGGCGGGAGCAGAAAACTATGTCCACCGATAATATCAAGAATGGGCCACGGCATGTTCGCTGGTTTGGACGGGGTCATCATCAAGGGGATCAATTCGCGATCCGTTACGTGGGTACGGCGGCGGTTTGGTGGATACCCAAGCCAAAGGGGCCGCGCATGAGTGTCTGGGCGGTGCTCCTGGCCGGTGCCGTAATCCTGCCCTTGACGATCGGCACATTGATTTACCTCTATGACATGGGTCTGTCGTTATGGCCTTTCGGTCGGCGGATCACCACCATGGCGGAAATCGTTTTACGTTACGAGATGATCGCATTGGTCTGTCTGGTTTACCTGCTATTGCGTTCATTGCCGGGTTGGCTGCGCTATCGAAGGCTGGCCCGGAGGGATGCCCGGGCAATCGAAGACGCCATCGCGAGGGAACGCTGGGAGGAAGCGGCCTTGCGACTGCACCGTTATTGCCTGCTGGTGTCGGCCATCTGGCGACGAATTCCACCTCGGGCGGAGGCCTGGGACAGCTTGGTGCGGGCCCGGTTGCCGCGGAATCGTCGGGTGTATGTGTATTATGCAACCGAGCCGCCGCCGTTGCCTTCGGACGTGACCGCCAGTTTTACCCCGGAGGTCTTTCCGCCGAATCAGCCTTCGCTTTGGTCGGCGGTTTTGCTGGTTCCGGTGGCCTTGATGTTGTATCTGGTGATCCTGGATATCGCGAGCAGCGGGCAGTGGCCGCGGATGTTGTTCTTCAACGTCATCCTGTTGGTTGTGATTCTGGTTCTTTACGGCGGGTACTTTCTGTTGGCCTTGCTCGGCCGGTCGCGCTATTATCGGTTCGCGCCCGGGGTGATCCAGCACGTTAAGTTTGACATGTCGCACCGGCGACCGCGGATCGAAACATTCGATCTGCGCCGAACGCATCTGGTGATCGACCTGTGCGGGCCTTCGCCGACGGTGACGTTATCGGAAGGTGGCGCCGGACACGTGATTCTGCGCCCTCGAGGGGGAGAGGATGTCCACGACGCCATGTTGCGGGCAGCCTTGTCCACTGCCCCGAGCCCACCGTTACCGGAAGAAGGGCTGCTCGATTAGGGAAGATCCTTGACCCGGTCGGCGAAGGGGGCGATGGGTAGTTGAGTGCCGCCGGGGGTGTCGAGATACCAATAGGCGGTGGCGCAATGGTCGTCAATGCGCTCCATGACCTCGGCCCGCTGGCGGTTGGCCTTGAGTTCCTCGCGGGTGTAGAACTGGGTGCCATCACCGGCTTTCATGAAGCGGAGCGACGGATCCTTATCCATGGCCTTGAGCATTAAATCATAGGAGGGGCCGCCCATGACCTGGATCGTGACGCGGCAATCCTTCCGGAAATAAACGGGGTCGGGGATGTGGAAGCGGTAGAAGCCGTAGGCGTCCTTTTTCTCGGAGATAAAGGTGTTGCCCTGGAAGCGGTGGCTGAAGAGACCCTGGCCGTAACCCGTGCCGATGTAATCCTCGGTGCCGGTGCCGACCAGCGTGGGATTTTTATCGTCCCCGTCGAGGTAGATTTTGACCTCGCCCTCGCCCCACCAGAAATCGGTACAGGCCGGGTGCAGACGGACGCCAAGGTTGCAGCCAAGAAATCGCCCACGGCCTTCGACGCGGGGCAGGATGGTCATGTCACGGCGGAGCTCGGTAAAGTTTTCGCGTCGCCAGTAAGCGTGAAAATAGAGCATATTCTCGTCGTGTTGATCGCCGAGGGTGCAGGCGACATCGTAATAGACGCCGTTATCCTCCTCGGATTCGTTGACGAGCAGGATTTTCGCGCTTTTTCGGAAGGGCATGGGGATGAAGCAGTTGAAGGAGCGTCCCTCGGGCGAGGCAAAGCAATCGTTCTCGAAAGTAGCCATGCGGCCGAGGCTGTGGCCGAAGAAGTCGCCGAAGGGTGCCTGAACGGCGGGGGTCTTGGCCCCATCCCAGTACATCTCGATTTTCAGGCCGCGTAGGGCTTGGGGTGTACGAAAGAAGATGGTCAGCCACATGCGACGGATGGTACCGCTACCGTTAATGTCCGCGAGAACGAGGGTTTGACCTTTGGGCACGACGACGCACGGCGCGCCTTTGCGGCCGAAGTTGGCTTTTCCTCCTTCGCCCTTGAGAGCTTGTGGATTTTCATAAGTGTACCAGCGGGTTTCGAGGGGGGCCGTGGGCATCTGATAAAGGGGTTCCATAAAGACTCCTGGCGCGGCGGCACGAGGTGATTGCTGTTCGGCAAAGGCGGCGAAGGGGGCCACCCCCATCAGGCCCCAAAGAGCCAGCCAAATCATCGAAATGCCGAGATCGGTTTTCATCGGTTGGGTTTGGGCCTGCATGGGTCAAGTCTCCTTTGCCGGAAGGTCTCGCGGAATTTCCGTCCGCGATAAGCGGATCAAACAACGCGATCCGGCGGATCGGCACGGACAAGATCATAACACGTAAATGCGTTCCGCAAAAATCGGTGGGAGCGGAACGGATAGAGTTGGGTGTGTCGGAAGAAGGAAGGCTATTAGACTGTCAGGCTCTTGGGCTGTTAGACTGTTCGCGGCTGGTTTGACTGGAGAGCAAAGGTACTTCTTAACGCTTATGGACTCAAGGAATATGGGAACATGACCGGTAAAGAGCGAATGATAAGGGCCCTGGCCTTTGAGGAAACGGACCGGCCGCCGCATTTCGAGATCATGTTTCAGCTCGAGCAAGAGGCGTTCGGGTTGCAGTTTCCCTCCAAGGACGCCTGGGAGGGATGTACAAAGGCTGAAAAGCGGCGGATGGTCGCCGATTGCATGACGATCTACGAAAAAATCGTCGAGCGATATCAATGGGACGCCCTGGCGGTCTTCTTTCCCTGGAGCGATCCGGACGGGGTGGTGGCGGCCAAAAGAACCTTTGGCGATGACATTCTCATCGGTAGTATCGTGGGCGATACGGTCTGGTCGATCGAACACATGCCCGATTGGAACCAGTTTGCCGTCGATCTGCGGGAAAGGCCGGAGCACCTGTACGCGGTGGCGGAAGAGAAAACCTGCCGGACTTTCGCGAAGATCGATTTGCTCGTCGATGCGGGCGCGGAATTTATCTTTCTGGTCAATGACGTGGCCTTCAACAGCGGCCCGTTCGTTTCGCCCAGGCACTTTCACGAGCTGGTCACTCCCTACCTGACGCGCCAGGTGGAGCATATCAAACGCAGGGGGGCGATTCCGTTCATTCACACCGACGGGAACGTCATGCTGATCCTTGATGATTTGCTTTCGGCCGGGGCGGCCTGCTTTCAGTCGGTCGATCCGATGGCGGGCATGGATATCGCCGAGGTCAAACGACGTTGCCAAGGACGGATGGCCTTGATGGGTAACGTGCAGTGCAGCCTTTTACAGGATGGGCCGGCGGAAGCCATTCGCCGATCGGCCTTGTACTGCCTGAAACATACCTCACCCGGCGGCGGCTATATTTTCAGTACTTCGAATACAATCTTCCCCGGGATGCCGTTGGAGAACTATCATTACATGCTCGAGGTATTCCGCGAGTTTTGCCGGAGAAAACAAGAGGGATAAGATGGAGTATTGTTCGCAGAAGGTTGGTATTTAAGAAAGAATCACATGCACAAATTAACCCACCTAAAAACTCGATCATCGACAAGAATCGGTTATATCTTGGTTCTTGCTGCATTTCTCGTGGCCTTAAACCATATAGTGGCGGGCCCCAAGGCATTTGGATTTGGGTGGTGGGCGGTAATAGGTGGTTCTATTTCGGGCATTTGTCTTATCTTGTGCGGGCTTAGTCTCATACTCAAAAATACGAATTCGAAACGGGATGATGATAAGAGAGACGGGAAATCGTAACATAGTTCGTTTACGAGAGGCGAGGTAGCTCAGGCAAGAGTATCTGGGAAATCAGTTTGTTTATTTTACAAGGTGTCACCCATCATGGACAGCTACAAAGCAATCAGATCGTTTATCCTGTGTGCGGCCCTGGGGGCTGCCGTAGCGCCCGCGGACCTCACCGGTGCGCAACCACGAACTGTGTTGCGTGTGGAGACGGGCGCGAAGCTCGCTCAGGTTTCATTTTTAAGTTGGGATACAGAAGGTGGAGACCGGGCCCAGCTGAATCTTCTGCGCCAGAGCATGACATTGCGAATGCGTAGTGGAGATGCTTGGGGAGATGCCTGGACCGCGAGCAGCGAGATGCCAACCAAGATTGAATCATTCGACAACGGCGGCATTCGCTATCATATCACCACGACCAAGGGCGACGACATCCTGATTTGGGAGATTCGGCCGGCTCAGGAATCCCTGACGATGACGGTGGCTTGTTGTCGTAGCGGTGTGACCAGTGTCGAACTGGTTATTCCTTTCGATCCGCGCGTCACGGCCACGACGGTGCTGGCCGGCCAATGGCTGATGGATGGCAGCTTGAAGCTTCCGGCGATTCTGAGCGCGCCTGATTTTGGGCAGATGCTGTTGTCGTGTGATAAGCAGATTGGTTATCGAGCACGATTCGAGGGTGACCGCGCTCGCCAGACATTAGATCTTGTATTGGAATTGCCCTGGCTCCTCGTCGGTGACCAATATCAGTTTGACTTGGCTCCGGTGCGTCTGCCGGTACCCAAGGGGCTCAAGGATCAAAGTCTTTGGCAGGCCGCCCGCCGCGGATGGTTCAACATCTATCAACCGACGGCCACTCATCTGGAAGGCTTCGGTAGCGCGAACCGCACTCCCGGCGTCCTTGCCAACAACGTCCTCAGCAATCGGGTGGTATCAATGGTGTATCTCTATGCCGATCACGCGCTGTTGGTGCCCGAAGCCGTACCGGGCATATCGTTTCCCTCGTTGGTGCGACGCACTCTGGATTGGTGTTTCGATGAACAAACGAACGAGGTGGGCGAGGTCGTCCCGTGGGGTACATTCGGACGTATGCACCCGACGCTGGATGCCGGCGCGGCTCCGCTGATCGCGGCCTGGGACTACGTCGAGGCGACCGGTGACAAGGTGTGGTTGACTTGGCGGATCGAACGGTTGGAATTGATCGCGGACAACCTCGCAAAATGCGATATGGACGGCGATGGTCTGGTGGAAATCAAGCACAGCGGAAACTACGGCACGAACGGTTATATGAACACCGCCTGGGACTGCGTGAACCAGGGGCATAAGGACAGTTACAGCAACGCGCTGATCTATCGAGCCTGGAGATGCCTCGCCGATCTGGAAAAACAGCTCGATCGCGGCGAGCGTCAGGCCCGCTACGACCGCTTAGCGGATAGGTTGCGGACGGCGTATATCCCCACGCTGTTTAATCCTGCCACCGGCTGGCTGGCGTGGTGGAAGAGCGAGGATGGAGAGCTTCACGATTATGCATCCCAGTTTGTCAACAGTCTGGCTATTACGTATGGGCTGATGGAGCCCGCGCAAGGCCGTGAGGTGCTCGCCCGGTTCTGGAAAAAGATAGATGAAGTGGGCTTCACCCGATTTGACCTTGGGATTCCGACCACCCTGGTTCCGATCCGCCGGGGTGACTATCACATCGGAAGCAACGCCGCCCCCCAGCGCGAGGATGGTTCAGACACATTCGGGAACTATCTCAACGGCGGATGCGTGGTGAGCGAAACAGTATGGTTTCTGACGGCTCACTATTGTGTCGGCGAAAACGAAAAGGCGGATCGCATCCTGCAGGCCATGCTCGACCGGCAGGTGCGCGGTGTCTTTCCGAATGGTGGCGGGTTTCATAACGGGGTGGTAAACCGTAAGCAGATGGGCGCAGAGTTTATGGACTGGAACGGAAATCCCACCGGTTATGAAGGCTATTTGACCTACAGTTTTTCCTTCCTCCAGGCTGTCCTGCTGCGCGAATCGGAATTCATGGCGCGGTTGTATCGACCACTGAGAAGATGACTCAAATCAGTAATATTCTCAAACTCGCCGATTGGAAACGCGATGCGGTTTGAGACAAGAAAACGGAACGAGTATTTTTGCACGGATAATTTGCACAACCAGAGCGAAACGGGAAAATAATAGGAGATAACTGAAAGCGAGTAGCGGTACGGGCAAGCCCTTGTCACGCTCCAGCGGGGCAAGAGCTTGCCCATGCCACTCGGTAATAATATTACGAACGTAATATGCACGGATTGATGATTTCTTGACGGTTGGGTTGGCGCCCGATAGGATCGGTTTGTGTTGAGCGGCGTTGCTGCCGATCGACGCGACGAGGCTTTGGAGATTAGGCTTTCCGGGCCGGCCGCGTCACCCGCGTAAGCATTCGTGCGCGCCTGGCGTCATTTCGTGTGGACGTGAACGCCTTGGTGCTAATGACCCGGAAAAAACATCATCCCCCTTCGTGTATCTAAAGGAGTCCGAGCGTGGTCAAAAAACTGTTACTATCTCTGTTGTTGATTACGGCGATGGCCGTGGCGAGTGGAAACGTTTGGGCGGCCGAGGCGCCGGCGTGGGCGGTGGCTCAATGCCAAGGTCTCAAATCTTTCGCGGATGTGGCCTATTACTGGATCGATCGCCAGAATCCGGATGGCAGTTTCGGCTTTGGTCTGGACGACGACTGCGAATTTTACAAGACCTGGCCGATTTTCGTTCTGGCCGCCGACGATCAGCGGGTTCTCGAATCACTGCGCAAGGCAATGGATTGGGTCTGGTATAACGACGGCGTCCAGGATGGTTTCGCCGCCGAGCCGCGAGACGCGCAACATAACTCCGAAATCACGGCTTATACCCAGCCGGTGATGACGGTCATCGATTACGGGAATCCGATTTTCATTGAAAGACTGATGGCCACCAGCAAGAACATGGAACGATGGACGGGGATCAACCACGCGGGGCATCGCCATTTTCGTTCCAATTGGATCGGCTCGCAGGGAGTCCTGGAATACGCCTACTTTGCCTCCGATGCCGGTATTGTTTCCCGAGCAACGATCCCCATGATGCATCTGCTGTGGTATAACCGCGATCCGTTTCTGGCTCGCTATTACACGGAGTGGGGCCGGGCCTGGGTCGATCATGCGCGGGAAACCACGTGGGGCAAGCCCTATGGGATCCTACCGGTCGAGGTCGTTTTCGAGACGGACGAGGCCGGGGGGTTCACCAAGAACTGGAAAACATCCGCGGCCGCTCCGTCTAAATACGATCGCATGCATCAGATGCTGATGATTAATTACATGGTTACGGGGGATGCGGATTTTCTGTTACCTGTTCGGACGCAACTGGCTCAACAGGTGAAGGCCGGCGGGGTCGATGTGGAATTGTGGGGGATGTATCGTTGGCTGACCGGCGATACGCGCTACGACGGTTATACCAATGGGCGTCCGCTGCGCCCTACGCGGCAGATGGTCCTTGATGCCGGACGGAAAGCCGCTGAACTCGGCCGCGAAAGCATGGAGATCGCCAAGACCATCAACATCAAGAACTCGGTAGACAATTACCGAGCTAAATTCGACAATGAACCCTTCAGTTACTACCTCTATGAGTTATATACGGGTACGAATTGCTGGCCTTCCAAGGACTATGTTGATTTCCCCCTACCCGCGGTCCGCTGGCTGAAGGGGAATTATGAGTTGGGCGTCATTCTGCTCGAACACGAGAAAAAGCAATTAAGGGCGGTTTGCTGTAATATTGGGCGTAAGAGCAAGACTTTCGGCGCGCAGGTGTTTGAGTTGGAACCCGGCGCGTATCTGATGACGTTGGGGGTGGATACCAATGGCGACGATCAAGCGGACCGGCCGATCCGCGAGGAAATCATCAAGATCGAGCGGGGCACGGAAATCGCTTTGCCTCTGGAGCCGGCGATCGAATACGTCGTGGAATTGAAACAATTGACCAAGGGACCGCAATGGACCTCGCGAGCGGATTTGGCGGTGTGCGATCGCGATATTTACAGCGTTCCGGCGGCCCCGGTGGCCGGCACCGAGACGACGCTCAAAATCCGCCTGCACAATATCGGGACCGAGGATGCCGCTCAGGTTTCGGTCTGGGCCGAAGAGCTGCCCGCCGGAAAGCTGATCGGGCAGCGGACGGTAGCCCGGGTGCCGGCCCCACGGAATATGGAACCCAGCCAAGTGATGGTCACCATGCCCTGGACGGTCGGCGCGGAGGCCAAGGGGGTCCGCGTGGTGGTGGACGCCGACGATGTGATCGAGGAAATCCATGAAGGCAATAATCAAGCGGAAATCGTCTTGGCGGATCTTCCAGAAGGGCCGCGCGAGAAACGACGTGTTTATCTTCCCGACTGGTACGGCCAGGAGCAGCAAGGCCCGATAGCCCAATACACCGCTCCGTATATCAGCGGGGGAATCGTCATCGATGGCAAGGTTGACGAACCGCAATGGCAAAAGGCCGAGCGACGGGGACCATTGAAGAACGCATACGATGTTCCAAACGAAAAGGAAACCTATGTACGCATTGCGTACGGTCCTGATGCGCTTTATTTCGCCATGGAATGCCCAGAACCGAATATGGATCTGCTCGTCGAAATCGCCACCGAGCGGGACACCTACGCGATTTTCGAGGGCGACAGTTTCGAGTTCTTCATCGACACGAATCTGGACAAACGCACCTATTATCAATTCGCGGCCTCCACGAACGGCCTCATGGCGGAAGGACAATACTATAACTTCGATTTGTATAACGAGCCTTGGGAGTGCAAGGTTCATAAAGGCAAGGATTTCTGGTCGGCCGAAGCGAAGATACCTTATGCGTCGCTCAAGACCACGCCCCGTCCGGGCCAGGTTTGGGGCATGAATATCTATCGGAGCGTCCGGTCCTTCCGTGCTCCGGAATCGGAAAGTGAACGTGCCAAAGGCTGGAAAAACGTCGAACGTAATGCTTTATCGCCGACCTTCAGTGATTTTCATCAACCGCGACGTTTCGCGGAGGTGACCTTTGGGCCCAAGGAGTAGGTCAAGGATCGGTTGCCTGCAAACAAGCTCATTCCATACGTGGTGTGATTGCGCGGATTTTTCCGGGAGCCAACATGAAAACTAGAAACCGGTATCGTGCCATTGAATGGAGGAAAGAGCCAAGGAGGAAAGGGGGGCTTTGTTATCCGGTCCTATTCGTGATGATGGTAGTGCAGGGGGCCTTGGCCGCGGAGATTTCCACCCTGCGCGGCGATTGGTGGACGGGTCCGGCGGTAGGTAATCGTCACACCAGTTTCGTGGCCACGTTCGACAGCCGGACGACAAACGACGCGGATATGGCTTGGGGGCTGGCCGGTGCCGGCGGCGGGGGGATGGAGGCTGATGTTCCCGGTAAATACGGTTTCGCGACGCGGGTCGCGGTCGATGGGGGGCATCTCCATTTCCGAGCGGATGATAATTTCAATCCGGAGCGCGGCACGATCCGTATGCTGGTTCGGGGCGACGTTTGGCGGGACGCGACTCCGCGTTGGTTGTTCGAGGCCCGGGCCGGAATTCGGATCGGTATCTGTCGCGATCTGAAAATACTGTCGTTGGTGATTCATGCAATTGCGCCTTTCGAGGCTCCCGTACCCATCGAGTCGCCCGAGCCGACGGGACGCATCGATTTGCCGATTGGCCAGGTCTCCAGTGACGAATGGCATAATGTCGTGGCGTCATGGGATCGGTTTAAGGGCATGGGCTGGATTGCCTTGGATGGTCGCTGTGCGGCCGGAACGCTTTCGTTTCCCGAGCCGACCGAGGAGGCCGTGGCTTTTTATCTGGGTGGAGGTTACGAGAGTCGGCGACGTGGGCGTAACGATCCGGGGCTGACCATCGACGAAGTCGTGATTTACGATCAATCGATTGCGCAAATGGAGGCGGAATATCGGCCATTGCCGAGGGAAGATATGGATCTGCTTCCCAAGGTGGAGACTGCCGTCAGGAAGAACATGAAGTTCATCGCTGGCCTGCAGTATGGCGGCGGATGGCCGAGAGTTTTAACCTGGCCTACCCTTTTATGGGCCGGCGGCGCCCGTGAATATGTCGACCCCGCCGGAGCAATTTGCACGGAAGGCGGAGGGACGGCCGACATCGCCGCCCAATTTATGTATGCCTATCAGGTTCTCGGCGATTACCGTTGGAAGGAAGTCGCCTTGCGGGCTGTCGATTTTCATTTGGCGGTCCAGCACCCGATGGGTTATTGGCACCAATCCTATTGGGCCAATGGCTATTCGGTTCGCCCTGTTGACGATGAGCGACACATTAAATTGCAGGATTGCGTGCAGCATCGGCCGCTGTTTTTGCTGGCGTATCTCTATCGTTTGACCGGTGAAAAGAAATATTTAGAGGCCGTTAAACGGGCCGGCGAGTTCATGCTTATGGCCCAGAACCCGAACGGCTCCTGGTCGCATCATTGGGACGCCGTTTCACGGATCGGTCGTACCGAGCCGTTGGGCGGGAATTATCCCGGCGGCGGCGAATTGAACGACGCGGCCACCAATAACGCGATCGATTCGATGGTGTTGATGTATCATTTGACGCATGATCGGCGATACGTGGAGGCTGTCCGGCGGGTGGGGCAGTGGTTGCTTGACGCCCAGTTGAAGGGATCGATGCGCGGCTGGTCGGACCAATACGATCAGGACAATGATCCCGTCATGGCCCGCGAATTCGAGCCGCGAGCATGCAGTTCACGGGCGACTCGTTTGGCTTGTGACGCCTTGGTCGAGGTATATCGCCTTTCCGGTGACGATCGTTACCTCAGGGCGATTCGTGATTGCCTTGCATGGCTGGAAACGACCTTTCCGGACGGTAAAATGTATCTTTTTCATGACGTGGAAACCGGCCGTCCGATCGCCAGTTGGGAATTTAAGGTGGCCTTTTTGGACGATCCGGAGCAGCGGGCCTGGTTCCTTGATCAGGCTCGGGGAGCAAGTTACTCGACCGCCTATCCGATTACCGAGGGCATCAAGGAACTCCTGCGTAACGCGGCTCGTCCGGCCCGTAGGAATCCGGAAATAAGTATCGTGAACGCCGCAGATCTACTTGTCCAATTGCGTCCGCAAGTTGAAAAGCTGCTGGCCAGCCAGAACGAAAACGGAGTCTGGACCAGCCCCCCGGCAATGCTGACGGATATGGATAAAAAGGCGCCGGGGAACAATTTTTCAGCAAATCTGCCTGTCCCCTTGTTACGGTACATCGAGGCCGCGCGTTCGGTGATGGGCGAGTTACCCATTCAATGGCGTGGGGATGGATCGCTTGCTTCCATGGCCTACCTGGAAGAAAACTGGTATGACATTCCCTGGCCGGATAAGGCGGCACCTCCGCCTTGATGAAGAATGGTCCGTATCGCAACGAGTTCGACATAGCATCACTGTTTGTTCGATGATCATGCCGCGTATAGGGAGATTCGTATGAAGACTTATGTGCCTGTTGGGATCAACATATGGTTGCTTATTGGCTTGACCGCCTTCAGCCCGGTGAAAACGCTAGCGGCCGATTGGCGTCTGGTTTTTGAGGACAACTTCGATCGTGGGGAACTCGGCGATCAATGGCAATTTTATCTGGGGCAGGGAAAGATTATCGATGGCCGACTATACGTCGGGCCGATCTACGATCATGGTGTGGCCATGATCAATCGTGACTTTGCCGCGGATGTCAAACTCGAATTCGAGGCGGAAGTGGACCCGACCAAACCGCCTTGCGATATCGCCTGCGGCCTGGGTGGCAACGAATATATGGGTTATGGGTATCTGCTGCAGTTCGGGGCCCAGAACAATCAGTACAACCAAATGTGCAGTTTTCTCACGAAAGATATACTTTTCGTGATCGACATGAACCCGCCTTTCCGGATTGAATACCACCAAACGTACAAATGCACGGCGATCAAGGAGGGACGGCGGATCAGTTACGAGGTTAACGGAAGTAAACTCCTGGAGACAACCGACGAGGATGTACTGAGTGGTCCGGCCTTCGGTCGCGTCTGCGTGGTTAGCTGGAACGGCATGTATGTCGATAATGTCAAGGTTTACGAGCGAAATACTCCGGCTCCAGACGGACCGATCTATATCAAGGATTCCCAAGTGTTGGATGTCGGTTATCGCTGGAAGGACCGCAAGCTGACGTACGTGGGTAACCAACCGCTTACGCGGGATGTCCAGCAAGCCCTGACCGCCTATAACGAGCGTCACTACAAGGAAGCTTTTCAGCAATTGGTTGCGGTCACTCCGCCTTCCCCGCAAAGCGTGGCGGCCGCAGCTTATGTTTTGGGCGATCTGACTTGTTATGAAACGCAATCTGACCAGAAAATAATAGCCGAAGTGGCCAAAACGCTGGCCGAAAATAATCCCAGGGATAAAACCGCCGCCGCTTACGCTTTGCTTACCGACTGGTTTAGCCGGATCAGTATTGCCAGCCGGGACAAGAAAAATAGCGAGCGTATCTTCTACCTCGGGCCTGAGCATAATCCGTTCTATTATAAGTGCATGCTCTATCGAGCCCGGTATCATCTGGCCCAAGCCCAGGAATCGCGGTTGCCCAGCCA
>CAZXSA010000065.1:0-20411 GCA_964642815.1 uncultured Planctomycetales bacterium
TGATCCGCACCTGGCCGCCCAGAATGCCTTCGTCGATCTGCATCGACCCGGTCTGCTCGCCGTTCATATTGTAAACAGGCACGTCGATCATTGCCGATCTTCCCTTAAATTCCATTAACCGGCCGCTCAGGCCTTGGTCTTGGCCTGCCGAACCAACACGTATCCGCCGTTGGGACCGGGAACACTGCCTCTGACCAGCAGCAGATGGTTTTCCTTATCCACCCGCACCAACCGCTGACTGCGGGCCGTTCGTCGCACATGCCCCATCTGGCCGGCCATGCGCTTACCTTTCTTGACCGCTCGTCCCAGACCGCGCGGAGCATTCGCCCCGATACCGCCCGGAGAACGGTGTTTACGCTCGGTACCGTGCGAGGCCGGCTGTCCGCCGAACCCATAGCGGCGCATGCCACCGGCGAAGCCCCGGCCCTTGGTCGTTCCGATCACGTCCACGAAATGGGTACCGGCGGTCTCGAAAACCTCCACGGTCCAGACATCGCCCGGCTTAGCCTCCGGCGAATCGGGAAGGCGAACCTCCTGGAGCACGCGCTTAGGGCCGGTGCCGGCCGTCGCCGCGTGGCCGATCATCGGCAACGTCGAGCGATGGGCCTTGATGTCCTCGAAACCCAACTGTACCGCGTTGTACCCGTCCTTCGCCTCGGCGGTTTTGACCTGGAGCACCGCGCAGGGCCCGGCTTGAATCACCGTCACCGGGATGATCGTGCCCTCCTCGTCATACACGCGAGTCATGCCGATCTTTTTGCCGATTAGCGCCGCCAGCATAGAAAAAACTTCCCTTCACTGACCCTCGGGTCGATTCACTCACCACTCATGTCACGCGATCAAGCTCACGCGACCGGATTGTTTAAAAGGCTGACTCAGGAACCCGGAAGTCGTCGTAGTCTCCCGGACCGCTTCGTCCGGAACCCCACGCGTTTCCCGTCATCAGGCCTTGATTTTGACAAAAACACCCGCCGGTACCACCAAACGATTCAAGGCCTCCACCGTTCGCGCCGTCGGTTCGTAGATGTCGATCAGCCGCTTGTGCGTCCGCATCTCAAACTGCTCGCGCGACTTTTTGTCGATATGAGGAGAGCGCAACACCGTATATCGTTCAATCCGGGTCGGAAGAGGAATCGGACCGCACACGCGGGCGTTGGTACGCTTGGCGTGATCCACGATCTCCCGGGCCGATGCGTCCAGGGCCCGCGGGTCATACGCTTCCATTCTGATCCGGATCCTCTCGCCTTGCATAACTCTTCCTCAAGCCACCCGAATTAAGAGCTTTATAGCTCTATAAAATTCCTACCACTTTCCTCGCGTTCCGCTTCCGGAAACCGGCGATATGGAAACCCCTTGGCCGTTCATGCTCCCGCACAGGCCCGCTGCCGGCGTTCCCAATCTTGTCCCTCATCCGGTAAACGACTGTTGCCCACAGCACTAAATACCGCGCGGACAACAGGTTGGACGCAGACTAGCAAGTTTATCCATTCGTGGTTCCATGTCAATAGCATCGAAAAAGGATTTTTAGGAAATATGAAAACTAAATATATAGGACAATATTTACATACACACGCCAATTTCCGTTTTGCGCTTTCTTCGGCATGTAACACATAACATCATACCAGAGAAAGAATTGCATTCGATATGTGCTTGGGGGCAAGAGCATAGTGCGAAGGCTCAAGAGAACAACTCCCCCGTCCCTGGGTGAGGCTTCGAAGCTCGGTCGCGTAGCCGAACATCTCTTTCAAGGGCACTTCCACGTCAAGAATTCGACGATCGCCTCTGAGATTCGAATCCTTCACCACGCCTCGCCGACGGGTCAAATCCCCGCTGACCGTCCCAAAACAAGTCTCGGGGATCACGATCTGGGCCCGCATGATCGGCTCGAGCAGGGCCGCGCCGGCGGCAGCCGCCGCTTGGTCGAACGCCCGCCGGGCCGCCGCCTCGAAAGACAATTCCGAACTTTCCCCGTCGCGTTCCTCGGCATCCAGCAAGGTAATCCGCACGTTGATCATGCGATAACCGTGTTGGCCGGTACCGGCCGCCTCCCGTGCGGCCGTCTCCACCGCCTGAACATATTCCGGCCGTATCCGATCCGCCTCAAGTTTATTCACGAATAACACATGCTCGGCGCCGGCCGGCGGCTGGAACGGCTCCACGCGCAAGCGCACCTTGGCGTACATCGACTTGTCGCCGATCTGTCGACGAAATTCCTCGGTCGCCTCCGCCGCCGCGCACACCGTCTCGCGGTAACTGACCTGCGGCGGATAAACCCGCACATCCACGTTATAATCGCGACGCATACGGTTCAACAGCACTTCCAGATGCAACTCGCCCATGCCGGCAATAACCATCTGCCCACTTTCCGGGTTTAAATTAAACTCGAAAGTCGGATTCTCCCGCATCAGCATGGACAAGGCCCCGATCATCTTCTCGCGGTCCGCCGAGGACATCGGCTCCACCCGCATGCTGATCACCGTTTCAGGGAACTCGATCTTTTCGAGCAAAACCGGCTGACGCGCGTCACAGAGCGTGTCTCCGGTCAGGGATTCCTTAAGGCCCATGATCGCCACGATATCGCCGGCCTCGGCCTGCTCGATGGCCTCGCGCTTCTTGGCGAAAATCCGGAACATACGGCTTATATTTTCCTTGCGATCGCGGCCGGGGTTGAATACGCGCGAGCCGCTCTTGAGCGTTCCTTGGTAAACGCGGACAAAATACACGTCCATCGGCTTCTCGAACGCGATTTTGAACACGTAGGCCACCAGCGGCTTGGCCGGATCGCAATGGATCTCGACCTCCTGCCCGCCCTTATCCTTGCCGGACGCCGGGGTTCTCCCGATCATCGGCGGCATATCCAGCGGACTGGGCAAATAATCGACCACCGCGTCCAGCAACCGGCGTACCCCGACATTCCTTAACGACGACCCGCAAAATACGGGCTGGAGTTTGTCCGCCACCGTCGCCGCCCGCAAGCCCGCCCGTAACTCCTCGGCATCGAGCGGTTCATCATTGATGAACTTCTCCATGAGCCGGTCACAGGTCTCGGCCACCCGTTCCTCCAAGGCATGCCGCGCCCGATTGGCTACCTGCTCGAGTTCCGCCGGGATCGTCCGCTCCTCGTAGCGGCAACCGACTTTTTCGGGGAAATAGTACACCGCCTTCATCGCCACCAAATCGATCAATCCCTCGAAATAGCCCTCGGCCCCGATGGGGATTTGTACCGCTACCGGATTCGCGCCCAGCCGATCGCGTATGGAGGCGAACGAGGCGGCGAAATCCGCCCCCACCTTGTCCATCTTGTTAATGAAACAAATCTTCGGTACGTGATATTTACCGGCCTGCCGCCAGACCGTCTCCGACTGAGCCTCGACCCCCTCCTTGGCGTCAAAGACCACGATCGCCCCGTCCAGCACGCGTAACGAACGCTCGACCTCGGCGGTGAAATCCACGTGTCCCGGTGTGTCAATAAGGTTGATCGTATGGTCCCGCCACGGACAACTCACCGCCGCCGAATAAATGGTGATGCCTCGTTGCTGCTCTTCCTGATCGAAATCGGTGATCGTCGTCCCGTCGTCGACCTCGCCGATGCGATGGGTCTTTCCCGTGTAATACAGGAAACGCTCGGTGGTCGTCGTCTTGCCCGCATCGATGTGGGCGGCGATTCCAATGTTGCGAACTTTATTAAGATCCACGGACACGTATGGACTCCATTAAAAAATCAGGACCCCGAAGGATAGCAAATTATCGCCCGTGAAACCAGTACGGCCGACAAATCCCTTGGTGGCCCGACAGGCGGCGAGGAGGGGCTTCCATGCGGAACTCAACCGCGCGGGAAGCCGGCGGCTCCGGTAACCTGCCGCGGTTACATGGTGTCTTTTATCTCCCCGACGGATTCGGGAAGGGCCTCCGGCATGGAAGTCGGCTGGGGCGAAATCAGTTCGAGCAGGGCATGCTGCTGGCCGCGAAGCAGATCGTACAGAACCAGCCGACACTCCATCAACAATGGGTCATCATCCGGCAGACCGGCCTGAAGTTGCCCCTGTAGCATGTGAAATTGCTCGGTCAACAACGGAAACCGGTCCTTCATCTCGTGTAAGAATCTGACCAGTGGAATGGAATCGCCCAAGCCCAGACGCTCCAGGATCAAAGGCATGACGTACATGGTGGACATCTCGTCCAGAGTGGCCGGCGTTTGTGTATAATTCGTCCAGATCAACCCTGGAACGGTTCGCAGACGAAGCATCTCCTCCAACGAAAGCGTACCTTCCCCGCTCACCAGCCCGGCTTGGCGATACAGGTCATAGTCCGCGCCGAGATACGGCAGGTGGTCGCCCAGGTAGACGATCATGGTCGGCTGCGCGCATGTCGCGAAATGTTCCACGAGGCGGCCAAGGGCGGCATCCCCATCCTGCAAACCTTTGGCCATGTTGCGGATGGACGCTTGGGCGGATGCGGGCAGATCGGTCTCGATCTCCATATCGTGAGCACCGTCCTCATAGACGCGATCATCATAAGGCCCGTGATTCTGCATGGACAAGGCGAAGATGAAATACGGCTCGATTTGCTCGGAGGCGAGGCTGATAACCTTCTCGGCCAGGCTGACATCACTCACGTAGTCGCCACGCATGACCCATCCCTCCCAATCCTCCAGAGCGATAAACCGATCGAACCCGATGTAGGCATACGCCTGATCGCGGTTCCAATACCACCGATGGAAAGGATGCACCGCAAGAGTGGAATAGCCATGGTCCTTGAGAATACTGGCCAGCGAGAGGCAAGGCCGCTGAATATACTGTTGATAAGGAACACCGCCACCGGGTAATAGGGCGATAGGCAAGCCGGTCAGCAGCTCGAACTCGGCGTTACAGGTCCACCCGCCGAACACGGGAGAAACCACCCGCAGGCTGGTATGCGAACGACTCAACCGATGGAAGTTGGTCAAAGGGTCCGTTTGAAATCGGACGGCCGGTATGGTGGTGGCGTCCCAGAAAGACTCGTTAAGAAAGACGATGAGGTTGACCGGTCGCGGCTTGGAGGGCGGGCTTTCGTTCTCGGAACGCAGCCGCGCGGTTAGAGCCGTCATGGCCTCGGGCGAATAACCCTTTGGAGGCGAAACTCCCGGGGCCTGCATATTAATGGTGAACGCCAGCAGTACGCCGTTGGTCTGGTAATTTTGTCGCTGATCCCAGATATAAGTTGTAACCACCGCATCCACGACGCGTCGCAAGGGCCAGGAGCGATAGGCACCAATACCGAACAATACGGCCAATAGAAGGACCGACAAAACCAGGCGGCGGCGCCAGGGAATCATCCTGCTGGAGAGGGCCAAAACGGGCATAGCCGCAACCACGACCAATAGAATGAAGGCAAGCACCTGGATTGGGGAAAAGGGGAAATAACCACATCCGAAAACATTGAATGCCTCTCGGGTCAGTCGGATATCCCAAGGATAAAGGGCGCTGCCCAATACCCGCACTTTCCCCCCATGAACGGCCGCCAGCAGTGCCAGCAAGGCCAGAGTCGCCAAGCCACCGCGTCGTATATTTCCGAAAATCGCCCCTAGAAAAGCCACCAGCAACCCGGTCAATAAAAGATTCAACAAGGTCGGTATGGGGAATCGCGCCATCCACGACAACGGGGCAAACAAACTCTGACGCGAGACCGCCTCGACCAGCCAGACCATCCCCAGAACCGTCAAGGCCGGGGCCCATTTGCACAACCATGGTTTATAGCCCGGCCGAGTAATTACCTCACCCTCCGCGCGCACCCCACGCATGGCGGGACTGTCCGCCGATGTCTCGCCTCTGATCGTCTTCTCAACCGCGATAAACCATCTCCCTCTACTCGCGACCACCGATACCCCGAGCCGGCTCCATTCTCCACGAACATCGCTGGAACCCCTCTAACAGGCTTACTTGAAAGTATAACAAATGGCTCTCACCGTAACCAATGAAAAGCCATGATCCAGATTTGGATAATAGGCCTAATCCGGATACTACCCGTCGAAACTCCGGTCATAAAAATATCCCCATGAATCGACTACGGCTTCTTCGGTTTGCGCTTCCCTTGTTGTCGTCGCCGTGAGGCAGGTCGGCTCCACCCAGAGATCGATGGCCTTGGTGTAGCGCGGCTCACTGTGATAAGCGACGGCGCGGGCCCCGACGAGCAGATAGCGGACGCGGGCGTCGTTTAAGCACCGCAACAGTTCTTTGAAGTCGGGGTTGGCTTCCATTGTCGCCTCTCCATGTTTCCGCCTCCCTGACCATCTGCCACATGGCGGCAAAACGCCCCTCGGCCCCCACCCGCCGCCAGAATCGAATATCGAAGCTACGGTCCGCCTCCGCCAGCTTCACCAGTCGAGCCATACGTATTTTTCGCTTCCCCATGATCGACATCCGTTCGTTGAGTAATCCTGGCTCCCGTTCATTATCATAGATATATTATCCTCATACGCTTAACGCAAACAGCGGACAAGGCCGGGGCACCACTATCCTGACTCCCGGTCGGTTCCCAGCGTCTCCTCGACCACCATCGCCCGGGCCCCAGCCGCGGGGCGTCCCTGCAAAACAGGGATAATTCCCGGAAGTCCCCAGAGCAGTTGCATGACCCGGCACATGAGACCAAGAGAGATGGCCGCCTCCGGCGAACCCAAACCGGCCGCCCCGGAAAGAAGTTCCTGCAAGGTCACTTCCATGACCCCGATAGGTAACGCCCCGGCCAGAAAGGCGATTGGAATATAGCCGAGATAAACGGAAAAGGCCGCCACTGGTCGATCGCCCACGAGATTCAGGGCCCAACCCATCAGGAACATGCAGAAGATCGAGATCATCTGCAAAACAGCCGTAAGGAGGACACATTCCACCACGCACCGGCCGCGATGCCGAAACGCGAATACCGCCCGATCCAACCGCTGCAAGTGATGACCCAGCGGAAGCCGGGAAAGAAGATAATCCACATGAAGCCAACGACGCAGCCGATTGGAAAAATACACTCCTCCGCCAACCGCCAAGGCCAGGATCAACGCCCCGATGATTCGCCCCCACTTGGCGAAAGCCGGGTTCCCCCAATCGAGCAGCAACACCAACCCCGCCAGCAGCACCAACCCCGCCACGCCCACGAGTCGGTCGAAAAAGACGCACATCACCGCCTCGTGCTTGTGCGGCGTGTCCCGGGCCACCAGATAGGCTTTCACCGAATCGCCACCGGTCGTGCCCAGCGGGAACGCGTTGGCCACAAAGTTCCCCGCGAACGTAACCATGATCGCCCGCCAGACGTTCAGACGGATATCATGGACGGCCAGGATCCGCTGCAAACGAATGGAGATAAGCACCACCGCCGGCCAGAAGCAAAAAACGCCTAATACCAGCAAAGCCTTGTCCGCCTCCCGCCAGACCCGCTTCATTTCCGCCCACTCGGTCTGACGCGCAAGCCAGATCACGGCGGCCGCACAAACCGCGACACGGATTATTCGAGATAGCCAGCGTCGGCCCACCTGCATCAACTCACCTTTTATTTCGTTCCCGTCGTGGCTGGGATTGTAGCATATATGGAACCGCGCGAAAGGGGCTTGTAGGTATCCTATTCGTAAGCCCGGACCAACCGGGTGGTCGGGTAATAATGCCGCAGGATCGCGCCGGCGCTCGCTCCTTCCTTGGCCATCCCATTCGCACCATACTGACAAAGCCCCAGCCCGTGGCCGAAACCGCGGCCGTTGGTCAGGGTAATACCGGTCTCATCCACGACCGGTTCAAACCAGGAGCTCTTGATCAACATTCCGGTCGGATCGATCGCCAGCCGAAAATGCTCCGCCCCCAGTTCGATGGTCCGGCCCTCGATATCGACAAGGGCGACGCGGTTCAGTCGGCCGCAGGAAGACGAGTCTAACCCCAACAGTTGCTCGATCGGCCCGATGGTCTCGAAACGGGGCTGAACAAGCCGCAGCCTTTCAGTCATTGCTTGCTTGCCGAGCCGCACCGGCGGCCAGCGATAGACCGGCGAATCCTGACAAGTGGCGCACAGCACGTCACCGGCTAGCGGAGGAATGTTCGGCTCGTTGCGCACCGAACCAATCGCCTGGGTACACCCCCCGCAAGTCGAGCAGTAATAGGCGCAGAAAATCCGCTGCCCGCGCGGCGAAGACCAGGTACAGACCACCCCGCGTGTCTGGCGAACCGCCTCGACCGCTTCGGGCACTCGCGCTTGCCGGTCCAGTCCAAGATAAACCTGCGAGCTTTGCGTGGCCCGCAAATCCCAAGCGGCCGTCGGCGCCGCGGTCTGCTTCAGATACCAGGCATAGGTGCGCGCGGCGACCGCCTGGGCTCGAAAGGCTTCCGGATGAAAGCCTCGTTGCAGTTCGGAGGCCACCACGCTGGCAAGGTAGGTCTCGATATCCACCCTATTGATCAGCCGGCCCAAACCGTCCGTTCCGCTTAATAACGTCATTCGGCCTGGATAGCGTCGCCAAGATCCGTCGGACCAGCGTACGCCAATCCCGGCCGGCGAATCCGAACGGACCTGCAGGACCGTGCCGGAAGGAGCCCGCTCGAAGCGCGGAAGCCAAACCCTGCCCGGTTCAAAAACGGCGGTGACCTCCACCGGACCGCCCCCCTCCTCGATGGTCAGGAGATCCTCATCACCGGCCACCTCGAAAGGTCCGTCGAAGCGCAGTTGAACACTCGCCAATTCCTCCAATAGCAGCACGCGAATGTTCAAATCCAAAGGGCGGTCGCTCTCGGTTGATCGCTGATCCGCGCGCGGTTCGGAAGCCTGGCAACTTGCCACCCCCGCCCCCAGCATAATCAGCGCAAGAAAGAACCGGCCGGCAAAACCGACAAGGAGGTTATGAATCCTCGCCCGTGTCGCAGGCCGGCAATTATCTTGCACGATTGAAGGCTTCCATTCGGGAAGATTTACCGAAACCCACGCGTGACCGACATCCGGTCGTCGTGTTTTCTGGTTAACCGAGTACGCATTAGTGCGGCTTGCGCAACGACAAACCGTATTCCGTCAGTTTATGTTTGATCTCATTAAGCGAGGTTTGGCCGAAATTCTTCACCGACAGCAGTTCGGCTTCCGATTTCTGTACCAGATCCGCCACGGTCAGCAGATTCAACCGCTGAAGGCATTTACGCGACCGACCGGACAATTCAATCTCCGACAGATACCGGCTCAGAACCGAGGACGGGGCCTCCGGCATGACGGGCACCGGAGTGGATGCCGGCGGGGATTGCGTCAAGGACACCTCTTCCTTCAACTGGCCGAGTCGCAGCCCTTTGTGCTTGAGCATGGCCTTGATCTCGGAAAGCGAGGTCTCCCCGAAATTCTTGTAGGCCAGCAGTTCCGTCTCGGTAATTCGCAACAGATCGCCCAGCGAGTTGATGTTCATTTTCTTGAGGCAGTTTCGGCTGCGCACGCTGAGCTCGAAATCCGCGACCGGGGTGTCCATGATCGCATCGCGCTTCACCCGGCTACGCTCCTGGAACTCGTCGTACTGCATGTTCATCGAGCTCTCGATATCCTTACGGAACAAGCGAGCCCGCGCGTGGTTCGGGAAATCCGCCAGAACGCGATCGATGCAACGCAGGGCGGCGAATGAATTACCCTTGTCCTCGTAAATCACCGCCAGATTGATCAACGCGTTCACATGCGTGGGCGAATGAGCGGCGAGGGATTCATAGATGGGAACCGCCCGATCCTCGCAGCCGTGTAAATCCAGATTAAAGGCCAACCGAAACGCCGCTTCCACGTGGCCGCCATCCATCTCGATCGCCGCCTCGTACGCCGCGATGGCTTCCTCGATATCGCCCTTGGCCTCCGACAATCGCCCGCGGGCGTAATGCCATTGGGCCTGTCCGATCGGTTGGTTCTGCAATTGGTTCACGTGGTTCTCGGCTTCCTCAATCCTGCCTTCACGAATGAGTGTAAGCAGCTTATCCATAGTCGCTGGGTTCCTGTCCTGAAAAACGAAAAACCTACCTTCGATTCCCTCGGGGAAAGGCACCGCGCCGCTCACCGCGGCACGGCAAGTTTAACGAAGATCGTATCCGTTGCAAGATACGCCCCCATGCACCGCCGCCCCAAGCCCCGGTTACGTCGTGAAAAAGACCTCGATTTCGCGATACCTCCGGTTGTGCTGCCCGCGTATCCGACGCTAAACTGACCACCCACGAGGGTCCGCGAGGCCACGACCCGTTGAATACCGAAACGGATCGAGCAGGCCTGCCGGGCCGGATCGCGACGGACAACATACTATACAAGGCTTTAGCATAATTGGACTTACAACCCGATGCAAGTAGTCGTTATCATCAATCCGGTCGCCGGCGCAAACCAGCAAAGGGCCGCGGTACGCAAGATGCTCGCCAGGCTCGGCCAGGCCGGTTACCAGGTTGTCCCCCGGATCACCCGGATGGCCGGCGATGCCCGACGCATGGCCCGCCAGGCCGCCGAATCCGCCCACGCGGTCATCGTGGTCGGCGGGGATGGTACCGTCGGGGAAGTCGTTGACGGCCTGATCGGAACCCGTGTCCCCTTGTTGGTGTGGCCTCGCGGCACGGAAAACCTCGTGGCCAAGGCGTTCGGCTTTCAGAGCAGCCCGGAGTGTATTCTGGGCTGCCTGCGGTCGGGAACCGACAAGCCACTGGATGTCGGTATAGCTAACGGCCGGTCCTTCCTTCTGCTGACCGGTATCGGGTTCGACGCCGAGGTCGTCCATCGCCTCAAGCAACTCCGCGGCGGGCACATCACGCATCTTTCCTATTGTTTTCCCATCTGGCGGACGTTCTGGGAACATCGTTTTCCATCCTTGCGGGTCAGTAGTAAAGGGCGGCTTGTCTGGCAGGGACGCGGCATGGTTTTCGTGGCCAATTTGCCGCAATATTCCCTCGGTCTGAATGTCGTGCGGGACGCTCGCGGTGACGACGGGCTGCTCGATTTGTGTATCCTGCCCTGTCACGGAAGAGTTGGGTTGCTCGGTCATACCCTGCGTACGCTGGTACACCGACAGGTCGAACATCCGAGCGTGGTTTATCAACGGCTTCCCTGCGTCCGCGTGGAGGCGACCGGGCCGGTGCGGGTTCAGTTGGATGGCGATGAGGCCGGCACGTTGCCCCTCGATGTCGCTATTCGACCGGCGGCCCTGGTCCTCAGGATTCCGCCCGCGGCGGGAAAAGGTTAAAATCAGCCGCCATGAACTCGAAACCTACTCGAAAAAACGTTCAGGTCGGCGACATCCACATCGGCCCGGGCTACCCCTTGGCCCTCATCGCCGGCCCTTGTGTCATCGAATCGCGGGCTCACACGCTCAAGCTGGCCGAGGCCGTCAAGGAAATCGCCGCGGCCACCAACACGCCTCTGATCTTCAAGGCCAGCTTCGACAAAGCCAACCGATCGAGCCTGCACAGCTTTCGTGGTCCGGGCTTGAAAGAAGGCCTGGCGATACTGGCCAACGTGAAGAAGAAGCTCGCTTTGCCGGTGGTTTCGGATATTCACGAAACCCGACAGGCGGTCCCGGCGTCCAAGGTGCTCGATCTGATCCAGATTCCCGCCTTCCTGTGCCGACAGACCGATCTGCTACTGGCCGCCGCCGCTACCGGCAAACCGGTCAACCTGAAAAAAGGGCAGTTCATGTCCCCCGAGGAAATGCTGCCGGCGGTGGAGAAGCTCCGCGCCGCGGGCGCGTCCGGCGTCCTGCTTACCGAGCGGGGCACATTCTTCGGTTACGGCCGTCTGGTCAACGACATGACCAGCATCCCCCGGATGGCCGCCTACGCTCCCGTGGTCTTCGACGCCACCCATTCCTGCCAACTGCCCGGCCAGGGAGGCCGGCAATCGGGCGGGCAACGGGAGATGGCCCCCGTCCTGGCCCGGGCCGCCGTCGCCGCCGGGGCTCATGCTCTCTTTCTGGAGGTTCACGATCGTCCGGAGAAAGCCAAAAGCGACCCGGCCACGGTCTGGCCCCTCGATCAACTGGCCGATCTGCTCAGTGATGCTCAGCGTATCGCCCAGGCTACCGCTAAGGATTGAGACTTCCCCAGATCATGCCTCATACTAAACCGGTCCATCCCCGGCCAATCGACGCACAACAAATGCTTTCGGGCAATTTCGGGAATCCATCAGATCAATCGAATTTGTACGATCTCCGCCGGAGCGTTGATCCTCAGGGGAAACCAGTTGCCCACCCCGGAGTTGACATACAGCGTGGATGCTCCACGGTGATACTCGCCCCAGATGTAGCGGAATAACAAGTTACCTGCCCCGACCCGCTCGGACCAATCCGGGGGAGTCAACATCAGTTGCCCGCCATGCGTGTGCCCGGCCAGCGTCAGATCCACGCCATGATCGGCCAGCGCATCGAAGGCGTGCGGGTGGTGCGTCAAGGCGAGGGTAAAGGGCTGCTCCCCGGCGTCCGACCCGAGATCACGGGAAAATTCATCGTGATCCGCCGGCCGTCCGAAAGTGGCTTGCACGCGGCCGATATGCCCGGGATCATCGCCTCGGGGATGCTCGTAGCGCGACCAGAACAGGCCGGCAACTCGCAACCGCTCGCCCCCAATGTCGATCGTTCGTGTCCGATCACAGAGCAGGTTCGGCTCGCGGGCGGACAGATAACCGAGCATGATATGCGGATCGTCGATCAGATCATGATTTCCGACCACGAGGTATCGGCCGAACCGATGCTCCAGTTGGGCGATGGCCTTGGTCGCTTCGGGTAGAAAATCGTTGCTGTGATCGAGAATGTCGCCGGTGATCGTGACCAGGTCACTACCCAGCCGGTTGGACGTCTCCACCACGGCGGGCAGGTGCTCCGGGCGAAACAAGCGTCCCACGTGCAGATCGCTCAGATGTGTAATCGTCAGCCCGCGTAATCGGTCGGGCAGACGGGGCAATTTGAGAGAAATCCGCCTGACCACAAAACGATCCGCCTGATATAATCCGCCGCCCACGAAGCCACCGCTCAACAGCACCGGCGTCAACATGGCGGAGCGGGCCAGCAAGGCCCGCCGGGACATCTTGGCGGGCGGGCCAGCTTCCGAAGAGCAAGAATCGCTTTTATCGCAATTATTCAGTGGGCAACCCGCGCCCCGCGGGATTCCGGCGTTTAACCGTTTCGATTGGATGATAAACGAAAACAGACGGATCATTAACCGAGCCAAATCCAGGCCGGTCAGGAGCACCGCCAGGGTAAATACGGTCAGGTTCCAACTCAGCACCCACATGATGAGGACGATGGGTAACGCATCAAAAAACTCCCGGCCCAACGTCAAAACGGTCCCCAGCAATCCGAGGATAAGAGCAAAAAACATACCGTGAACGATCCGCCACGCCCATCGCCGCCATCCCCCCAGATGCCATACAAGCCATCGATCGGCCCAGGCCCAGCAAATTACGTTACCAAGCACGATAAGTCCCAACACCGTGGAGAAAACGCTCCAGGTCGGCAAGGGGAAAAAACGGAATTTGGAAACCAGCAAAAACGCCAACCCCGTAGCCATGCCCACGGCACAGAATCCCCGTAACCCGTGCAACCGATCATGAGTACGACGATTTATCCTGCTCGATTCCATCCGGACCCTCGTGTGCCGTGGCATCCGCTCGCGGGATGGCGGGTTTGCCCGCGCTCGGGTCAAGGAAACCATATCCTAGTGTAGTATCTTGATCCGATCACGGCTTGGCTGAGCGTCATTTATTCGAAATCCTCGCCACGCCGGTCATGATGACAAAGCCCGGGGACTTGCATCCCCGGGCTTGAGTTGACGATCGGGTTCGGTCTTTCGATATCCCTGACTACTTTCTCTGCTCCATGGGTATATAGGAGCGATTGGTCTTGCCGTTGTAAATCTGTCGCGGGCGATGGATACGGCCATTGGGATTTAAATGGTTCTCGCGCCAGTGAGCGATCCAGCCGGGGATGCGCCCTATCGCGAACATTACCGTAAACATGTTGAGTGGAATCCCGATAGCCCGCAGAATGATTCCGCTGTAGAAATCGACGTTCGGATAGAGCTTACGCTCGACAAAGTAGGGATCGCTCAGAGCACGTTCCTCAAGCTGGCGGGCGATGTCCAGCAGAGGGCTCTTCACGCCAAGGCTGTCCAGCACCGAATCGCAGGCTGCCTTGAGATAGCGGGCGCGCGGATCGTAGTTCTTATAGACCCGGTGTCCGAAACCCATCAGCCGCATCTTGGCATCCTTGTTCTTGACCTTTTCGATAAACTGATCGACGGACATGCCCGACTCGTGGATATTCAGCAACATCTGAATCACCGCCTGATTGGCCCCGCCGTGGAGGTGCCCCCACAGGGCACACACGCCGGCGGAGATGGAGGCGTACAGGTTGGCCTGACTGGAACCGACCATGCGCACGGTGGAGGTCGAGCAGTTCTGTTCGTGATCGGCGTGCAGAATGAGGAACTGATTGAGGGCCTTGACCACCTCCGGCGGCGGTTCATATCGGTTGTTCGGCTTGCTGAACATCATGTGCAGGAAATTCGAGGTGTAGGGCAGGTCCGAACGTGGGTAAATCATCGGATGGCCGATGGATTTCTTATAGGCCGCGGCCGCGATCGTCCGCACCTTGCTGATCAGCCGACCCGCCGAATCGAGAAAATGCTCGTCGTCCTCCGGCTCGATCATCGCGGGCTGGAAACAACCCATCGCGTTGATCATGGCCGAAAGGATGGCCATGGGATGCGCGTCGGAGGGAAAACCATCGAAATGGTGCCGCAGGGACTCGTGAATAAACTCGTGCTCGACCAGCTTGGCCCGAAATTCGGCCAACTGGTTATTATTGGGGAGTTCCCCGAGCATCACCAGGTACGCCGTCTCCACGAACGTGGAATGTTCCGCCAGCTCCTCGATCGGATACCCGCGGTAGCGCAGGATGCCTTTCTCGCCGTCGATATAGGTAATTTCGCTGATACAAGATCCGGTATTGCCGTAGCCGTCGTCAAGCGTAATCAGCCCGGCCTTGGCCCGCAGTTGGGAAATATCGACGCCGATTTCGTTTTCCGTGCCGATCACCACCGGTAGCTGATACACTTTGTCCCTGAATCTCAGTTCCGCAAACTCGCTCATAGGTACTCCACTCTCTGCTATAAGGATTTCAGGACCCGTCGCGGCGCCGCCATTGGCGAACGCAACCATGCCTTTGCCGCCCTGGACCCGTCCGGGTCGGGGAAATCTTAATCGAAATCCCTTGGTTTTGGCAAAAAACGCTTTCCATGGTCCGCCTCTCACTCCGAACCCGGCGTGGCTATCGAGCCGGAATCGGCCGAATGGGTGACGGCAAGGATCGCCGGGGCGTGGGCGGCGGCGGTTTCGTAAAGAATGTGCGGAGCGATCAGTCCGGAGCGGGCCAGGCGGCGAAGCATCCGCCGTTGCACGCGGGTGTAGGCCAAGGCCGCGTTCCCGTTGGGATCCTCGTGCAAGACGGAAGAGTGTTCCAGATGGATCAGTACGTCCAACATGCGCTGCCGGCACTCGGCGCGGTATTCGCGCATCAGTTGATCGGACAACGGCCAGCGGGAACGATCGTACCAGCGTTCCATCGCCCGCCGTAGAAAATGCCGGCTCACGAAACGGTTGGTGCGGTAGAACATCCGCCAGTTCACCGCGAAGGGTAAAAAGGTGTCCGTCAGATAGACGGAAAGGCTCCGCCGATGCTCCTCGAATATCTCTTGAAGCAAAAGGTGCAGCTTGTTCCAGTAAAAAGGACCGATGGTCGAGTCGGCCCGCATTTCCCAGTACATGTGCCCGAAGGAGAGCGTCGTGCGGTGCAAGGTAATCTGGCGGGGGAGAAATTTGTTGTGGGCCACGGTATCGGCGGCCAGATGCGAGAGGTAGCCAAGGGCGAACGCCCGGCCCTGATCCGAATCAGCGTCGCGATAAAGGGCAAAACCGGTCTGCCAGTGGTGGCAGAACTGCTTGACGCGGCTGAGCCGCTTGGCGATGACCACGTCGGCCGCGATATTACCGAACAGATAATCCCGGCCATAGCGGCGGAGCAGGGCGGCGGTCACGGCGGGTAACAACCCAAGCTCGCCCAGTAAATCGCTGGCCAGCTTCACGTGGGTGGCCGAGCCCCAGGCCAACAGGGATTGCGGCGACAGTAACACCACCGCCGCGGCGACGCCCAGGATCCATTTCCATTTCAACATGTGCTCGCGAACCCCCGATATACGGACCATCGCGGTGGAATACCTCATATTAGCAGGATGGCGGCTGGAAAACCAAATCCGTCCCCCCCCTTTTTTGGCATTCCTCCCCTGGTTGACATTTGCGGCTTGCGGGGTTTTAATCTGGGGGTGGATTGGCGTCACCCTTTTCCAGCCTGGGAAACAGGAGCCAGATGAATGCCCGAGGTTCAAGTCAACCTGAACATCACCAACCAGGGAAATATCCGGGTCGTCAAATTCGAGGATCGCAAGATCATCGAGGAACTGATGATCAACCAGATCGGCGAGCGTCTGAGCGAGTTGGCCGACGCCGAGGACAACCCGCGAATTCTTTTAGACTTCGATCACGTGGAACATCTGTCCAGCGCCGCCCTGGGCATGCTGATTACCTTGAATAAGAAACTGAGCGAGCGGAACGGCCGGCTGGTTCTGGTCAACATCCGCCCGCAAATATACGAAGTTTTCAAAATTACCCGGCTGAACAAGTTATTCAATATCCAGAAAAACCGGGACGACGCGATCAAGGCTTTCGCTTGATCGGCCGGGGGGTGTGCGTGGCGACAACGGGATCGAACCTGCGAATCGGCGGTGTCGCGAACGGAAGCGGCACACGCCGGTACGGGTTCAAAACGTCCGGGTTTTAATTTGATACCAGAAATGCGCTCTAAGCCGGCTGCATTACCTCATGAAATCACCATCGCCAGTGACCTACATGCCGCTCGCCGGATCGAGGAAACCATTGTCCGGCTGGCCGACAAAATGGGTTACAGCAAGGAATGTGCCTTTGCCATTCGGCTGGCCCTCGAGGAGGCCATGGTCAACGCCCACAAACACGGCAATCGCGGAGATACCAACAAGAAGATCACCATCAGTTATGACGTGAATCCACAACGCATCGTGGTCCGCGTCCGGGACGAGGGCCAGGGGTTTGACCCCCGTGGGATTCCCGATCCGACCCAACCCGAACGTATCCCTTTGCCCAACGGCCGGGGGATCATGCTCATGCGGGCTTACCTTGACGAAGTCACCTTTAACGAACAGGGCAACGAGGTCCAACTGGTCAAGGAGAAATGCTGATGTCCAAATCGACTTCATTCTCAAGCGTGCTGCAGATGGAGGTCGATCGGCAGGGACAAAACGCGGTGGTGAAACTGGCCGGATCGGCCAACATGGATGTGGCCGAACACCTCCAGGAACGGCTAATCGAGCTGCTCGACGAGGGGGTCGAGCGGCTGGTGCTTGACCTGTCCGGTCTGAAGTTTATTTCCTCGGTCGGGCTCAGCGCGATCATTGGCGCACATCTGCACTGCCGGCACCACCTCAGCGAAGTACGGTTGGTCAATCCCCAGCCGGCCATTCTCGAACTGCTCCGCGTCACCCGGCTGACCCGGATTTTCACCATCCATGACTCCGTCGAGCAGGCCCTGACGCCGAATTGAGCCTCTTTTCACTGCCAAGCATTCCCATCAGCCGAACGCGGCTCAGACGCCCGGGTTTTGGAAATCCGTGGACAGGCCGGCCAACAGATCACCCGCCCGTGGACCTCCCGCCTGACAGATGAACCGGCGACGGTATTCCCCGATCGGCTCGATACGCACGGTCAACCGGTCTTCCGGGAGCACATCGAGAACTCGGTCGGCCCACTCAATCAGAACCGCCCCCCTTTCACGCATTTCCTCGAAACCCAAGGCCTCGAGATCACCGCTGCCCCGTAGACGATAGGTGTCAATGTGATAAATGTGGAGTGTCTCATCCGCGCGTGCCGCCTCGTATTCGTTGACCAGCACGAAAGTCGGACTGTTGACCGCCCGGGCATCGGCTACCCCGGCGCCGGCGGCCACACTTTTCACCAGCGTGGTCTTGCCGGAACCCAACGGGCCGATCAGGGCAATGACCAACCCCGTGGTCAGCCGGCTACCCAGTCGCCGGCCCCAGTCCTGGGTGTCCGACAAGTCACGCATTTCAAAAACAATCTCAGGTTCGTTCATGTAAAATGCTCGTAGCCTCGCGGGGCCAGCGGTTCCCGGCGGCCTTCCGGATAGCAAATCGTCATGCAGGAAGTCCCTGGCTCGGATGACCGGATAACGCCAACGGGCCACAAACCGAACTTCGCCAAATCCGCACCACCGACCACCAGCAACTCGAAATCCTCTCCATCGCTCAGGGCATGATCCAAGGGAGATCGGCCATCCTGAACGGCCACACTTCGGGCATCCTCGCTGATGACACGCTCCAGTTGATCGGCGTGTAATTCGGCGGCACACCTGGAAGCCTGACACATGCGATACAAATCCAGGCTAAGCCCATCGGAAATGTCCATCATCGCGTGCAGGGCAGATTCGGCAGCCAATACCCGAGCCAGATCGATTCGCGGTGTGAAGGTTAGGTGCCGGCCGGCCAAGCTGCCGCCCAGTGGCCCGCTGACGAAGATCGTGTCGCCGACCGCGGCCGTATCGCGGCGAACCGGACCGCGCGGGGCCATCGGTTCGGCCAGCATGGCCACGTCGATCGCCAGCCGACCGGCCCAGCTCGTTGTATCACCCCCCACCAGCGGACACTCGAACTCCTCGGCTATCCGGGCCATGCCTTCATATAACTCCTGCACCTGCTCGAAAGTCATCGTGCGGGGCAAGGCAATACTGACCGTCGCCGCCCGCGGCGTGCAGGCCATGGCCGCACAATCGCTCAGCGAACAGGCGATGGCCTTACGGCCGATCAACTCGTAGCCGTGGCGTTCGGTATCGAAATGCACGCCGTCCAGCAGCATATCGGTGGTAATCGCCACCAGCGTGCCGTCCATGCGCACCGCGGCGGCGTCGTCGCCGATGCCGATGGGTACCCGCGCAGGGTCGGCGATAAACCGCGCCCGCAGCCAATCCACCAAAGCCAACTCGCCTTTTTCCATACTCTTAGCTTAACCGGCCGATACGTGGTCAGGCAATTATTTTTCCGTCAACTCGATGGTCCCGTTCCAATCGTTGGGGGGAGGCGTATGACGATATTCGGCAATCAGTCGGATGTAACGAGAAACACCGGCGTCATCCGGTCTTTGCCGGAGGCACCGCTCGAAATGGTCGCGTGATTTCGTCCAGTCGCGGCGGGCAAAGGCGGTAACAGCTTCGCTAAATATCTCGGCGAAACGGCGGGTGGCATCGTCCACCTCCGCGGGTTCACCGAGCAGTTCATAAACGCTTACCCCCTCGGTTTTGCCCTTTACCTGAAGCAAACCGAGATGGCGATACACATACCGCTCCCCCACGGCCTCACGGATCGAGCCGGTGAGCATAATGGCCGAGCCGAATTGCTTGTTGGCCGACTCCAGCCGGGCGGCCAGGTTCACCGTATCGCCCATGCAGGTGTAGTCCAACTTGCTCTCGCTGCCGTAGTCGCCGACAAAAACAGGCCCGGCGGCCAACCCGATACGCATGGACAGGCGGCGGAAGAAATCCGCGAGCGGATGTCCGGTTTGTTGCCGTATCAGCTCGCGCAATGCCCGTTGGCAGCCCAGAGCCGATACGCAGGCCGCCTGCTCATGTTCAGGGCAAGGCAGGATCGGCGGATTGAAAAAGGCGAAGATGCCGTCGCCCATGAACTTGTTGATTAACGCGTTGTGTTGATGGAGAACCGCGGACATGGCCTCCAGGTAGGGATTGAGTAATCGGCGGGTGCCGTCAGGCCCGAGTTGCTCACTGATACCGGTAAAGCCGGCCAGATCGCTGAAAAAGCAGCTCACCCGGCGTTCCACGGGCGATAAATCAAGTTGGATCGACTCATCGGCGATTCGCCGGGCCATGGCCGGTGAGACGTACTGGGCCACCGCCTTGACGAACCGCCGCTTCTGCCGTTCGGTAGTCAGATATCGGGCCAGGTCGATAAAGGCCCAGATCAGAAAGGCCAGCACCAAAGCGGTCAGCAGAGGCAGCCAATAATCTCCGCGATTAAACAAGCCGACCGCATTGAGCAAAAAACCACCCATCACGACGGCCAGCATGGTCACGAAACCCGCCCGCGGCCCCTGCCGGATCGTCAACAGGGTCATCAACAGACCCATCAGCACCAGCACGGCCACGCGCAAACCGGTCCGCGACCAACCGCGAAATTGCCCCTGAGCGAAAGCGTTGAACACCTGGGAATGGACCAGCACGCCGGGCATGCGCCCGAAAGCCGACGTGTCCACCATATCCGCCACTCCCGAGGCGGTGTAACCGACGAAACAGACCTTACCCGCCACCGTCG
>CAZXSA010000065.1:20511-21768 GCA_964642815.1 uncultured Planctomycetales bacterium
GCGATACGGCTCGAACCCCTCGTCGCCCTTGGCCAGCCAAAGGGCCCGCCCGATCACCTGCTGACGGCGGATTTCGTTTTCCTTCAGGCCCC
Source organism: uncultured Planctomycetales bacterium (assembly GCA_964642815.1). Lineage (GTDB taxonomy): Bacteria > Planctomycetota > Phycisphaerae > UBA1845 > PWPN01 > JAAYCU01. Next base: position 20,604 of record CAZXSA010000065.1, read on the forward strand.
GGCGGCAGTCGTAGATTCGCAAGAGCTGGGTCACCGGTAGATGAGCGAAGCACCGTTGCCAGTGCGGGCCGGGGACATGCCAGTTGATCAGCATCTGGCCGCGCTCGTCGAGTTGCACCCGCATAGCCGGCCTATCGCCACGTGCGGCGATACACAGATTCCCGGCCGAATCAATGGCCAGGTCTTCCAACGGAATACCCAGCGACCGGCGGGCGGCGGACAACCCCAACTGCTCGATCAGTCGGCCATCCCACTCCATTAACAGAGGCACATGCCGCGTCTGGCCGTCAACATCGGGAGTGAAATTCACGAAACCAACACCGGCGGTACCCCGGGCGAATTTGTACGCGAGCGGAGTAACATCATGTACTTGCGACAGGCGGCCACGAAGCTGGGCCGGCAATGGCGGGCATTTCGCCCGCAGCTCGCGCAGACTCATTTGTCGAAAATACGCCGCCAGCAGATCGGATCGATCCTCCGTAAGGCGGTCGAAGGGGGTGGATAATAACGCCTCGTGGACCTGCCTGGCCGTGTAGTCGGGATGAGCGGAAAGAATCTCGGCCACGCGTTCGTCCGCTACCCGCCGCTTGACGCCGGCAAGAATGGCTTCGATGGCCGCCGGTTGCTCGGCCAAGCGTTCCGCGAGCGTCGTAACGTCCAGCGAAAAATCCACGCGCAACAATTCCGCGATGCGCCGACCCAGGGGCGAGGCGGCGGATGGTTCGGCGCTCGCCTGGTAGAAAAACGACAGATCGACGTTGCCGACATCGCGAATGGCGGCGGCCAGCTCGTCGTCGGGATAAACCAGGTTTTCCGGCGACAACTCGCCGATCTGCTCGATGGGGCCTTCGATATCCGCGTAACGGTCCAGACCGGGCAACCGGACCTCGGCCGGTTTGGGATCACTGAACACAATGTCCATGACGATACGTTCAGCGCCCAGCGCGCCCAGGGTGCGGATCAATTCCGCCTGAAGGTCGCGCGGCCACGGCCAGCTACCCACCCGGTTCAGGGCATCGTCGTCGATGTCCACATGAAGGATACGGTCGGATGCGTCAAGGCTACTGAAGTGGCGGACATGAAAATCATAAGCGGGCCATTCAATCCCGTCGGTCAGGCCGAGCAGACAAAACGCGACGGCCGCGAGGGTCAAGGCCGCGCCGAT
>CAZXSA010000066.1:0-21692 GCA_964642815.1 uncultured Planctomycetales bacterium
GGTCATCATGATCAACAGATTATGGGGATTGTCGATCGGCATGAGCATCAAGCCATTTGGAACCATCCGGCGGAGTCCCGCCTATGGACTACGCCCCATTGATTCATCGGCTTGCCCAACGCCGAGGTTGATCTTCAATTAACCTGGATTATTCTCGGACCAAAGCCGCCCAGAAACCACCGTCGCGCCAGTCGGCCGGATCGGCCAGACTCCGCGGCCAAGTCCGCCCGCTGCTCCGCGGCCGCCAATGCCGGTGTTTCCGGACAAAACGGGTCACGATCTGTTCGTTTTCCTCCGGTTCGATGCTACAGGTGCTATACATCAGGCTGGTATGCTCCAAGGCCAACACATCCGCCTGCTCCAATAACTCCATCTGGATTTGGGTTAAATGCCGTAAATGCGCATCATCCATTCGATATCGAGCTTCCGGCCGGCGGGCGAAAACGCCACTGTTACCGCAGGGCACGTCCACGAGAATCCAATCCACGCGATCCAGTTTGTGCAGGACGTTCGTCAGTTCGGATAACGGCGTCGGGCAAATCGATGTCAGATCCAATCGTCGTGCATTTTCTCGCAAGGCGGCCAGTTTACGCTCATCCTTATCGCTGGCGATTACCAGGCCTTCATCATGCATGAGTTCCGCCATGTGCGTGGCCTTGGTTCCCAGTCCGGCACATAAATCAATCACCACCTGCCCACTCCGTAAATCCATATTCTTGACCGGCAACATGGCCGTCGGATCCTGCGGCTGAAACCAACCCTCGTGGAAGGACGCGGAACGCATGATCGGCGGACCGCCAAGCAGCACAACGAAATCTCCTTCTCCCGCCGGGCTTGCTTCATAGCCTTCGTTTTTGAGCCGATCCACAAGCTGGGCCGCATTCGTCCGCAACCGGTTCGGCCTGAGAAAAAGCGGTGGACGACAAAGCCCCGCATGACAGATTTCCCTGGTGCGATCGACGCCGAAAACCGACACCCAACGATGAACCAGGGCAGTGGGATGGGAAGTGGCGTACGCAAGGTGTTCGACCGGTTGACTAACCGGATCCGGTAAAAAAGCCTCTTTGAACTGACAACTGAATTGCCCGTCCACCAGCACTGATCGGGTTGGCTCGGATTCCTTGGACGGTATCCGCCGATTCTCAATCTGGCGGATCAATTCGCGTAAAATGGCATTGACGAAACTCCCGCCCCGAACGCCAGTCTGGGCTTTGGCCAGTTTTACGGATTCACTGACGGCCGCGAATGACGGAATCCCGTCTAGCCAAATGATCTGGTAGGCACCCAGCAGAAGTATCTGTTGCAGGCGTCGATCAACTCTTTTCCATCCCCTTTCGGTGAAAATCCCCAGCAACCGGGAAAGGGGCATACGATGCCGAATGACGCCCATTACCAGTTCCAAAGTCAGGTCTATTTCCCGATCCGGTAATCGCTGCTGGCGCAGCAACCCGTCCAGCAATTCCCGGGCGGCAGGCCCGTCTGGTTTGAGCTGATCAAGTATATAGGCAGCGGCTTGCCGAGCGTTAAAAGGAAGACAAGCGGGCTGTTTTTCAGATTCCTGATCCACGAATCGTCCTCAAAAACCGTTTTCCGGACCCCGCAAACGCCACGCCCCCCAGGAAGGCCGAAACACTCGATTTCATGCCATGATAACCGATTAACCCTTGAAGGAATAATATGGGTTGCGTTTTAGAACAAGATAACCGATAATAACAAATCCATTGGTTGCTTAGGATATGTGATTTTTCTGGTTTTTTGGAAACATCAAGTGGCTAAATCGGAGACTATTCAGGTAGAAGCCAGAGTCGTCAAAGCCCTGCCCAACGCCCAGTTTCTGGTCGTGGCGAAAACGGGCGAGGACGAGCACGAAATTCTGGCACACATCGCCGGCAAGATGCGGAAGCATTTCATTCGCATCGTCCCCGGCGATCAGGTTATCGTCGAGATATCGCCCTACGATCTCGCACGCGGCAGAATCGTTTACCGTCAACGATGATCCGACGATTATCGGTTGGCGCTGTTCAGCGCGTCGGCAAGGCCAGCCCGCTATCCCAAAGAAACAATAGACCGAAAACAATCAGGGCCGTGCCACAAACCAGGTTAATCGCTTTTTGTGTTCGAGCCCCGAATAAACGCGTTCCCCGGTAGCTGGCCTGCGAGAGGATTTCCAGCCAGGCCAGATCGCATAACCAATGCACCAGGGCAAACAGGGCAAAAGCCACGACGCCCAGTTGCCAGGCCTGCACGGCCAAGGTCATGCCCACCGTCGCCCACCAAAGCAGGAAATAGGGATTCCCGCCGGTAAGCAGAATACCAATCCAAAGGGGACTTTTTTCGGAATACTTCGCGCTCGAATCATTATCATGGGCCAGATCCTTGAAAATCCGCCCGCCCATGACCATTAACATCAGTCCCCCGGCCAAACCGATCCCGATCTGAACCCCCTTGATTTGAAAAACAAGATTCATGCCCGCCATGATCAGCAGCACCAACGGGAATTCGACCACCCCGTGGCCCACGGCGATCCAGACACCGGCATGGCGCGAGCGACTTCCGGCGGCCAGGGTGGCGGCCGTCACCGGTCCGGGAGCCATAACCCCCGACAATGATATGGTTATCGCGGATAATAGGAATTTGATAATCTCGAACGTCATAATATCTTCCACTCGCGGCGGTCGGCTCAAGCGTCATATTACACGGATATCCTAGATCACCCAAGGCGACATGCCAGCGGCACGATTTCCCCTCTCGCCAAGACGCCAAGAAAGATCAAAGAAAACAGAGTCCACCGCCCCATCTGCTTGTGAAAAAAAGATAACCGGACCAAAATACTCCACGGCCGCCGAATAACGGTAGTACGGCATTGATCTGAGTTAGTTTTGGCATCGAGTTATTGGGAGATATCCGTCATGCCAGGTTGGTTTGTTACGGGAACGGACACGAATGTCGGCAAAACCGTCATTGCCGGAGCCTTGGCCCGGCTGTTGCGCGAGCGCGGCCGCAAGGTGGCCGTCTTCAAGCCGATCGCCACCGGTTGTCGCCGCGACTTGCACCTCGGGTTGGTCAGCGGCGACACTGAATTCCTCGCCCACTGCGCCGAGACCGGACAAACTCTCGAGGAGATCACTCCCGTCCGTTACGCCGGTGATCTGGCCCCGCTCGTCGCCGCCGAGCGTCAACATCGTCCCATTGACTGGGCGGCCATCGATCAGCAGTGGAGGCGGATCGATCATGACCATGAGTGGGTTATCGTCGAAGGCGCAGGGGGATTGTTGACGCCCATCGATGTCAATAACAGCATGGCCGACCTCGCCCGGCAGTTTGAGTTGCCTCTGATCATTGTCACCCGGGCCACGCTCGGAACGATCAACCATACTCTTCTGACCCTCGAGGCCGCCAAGGCCCGCGGCCTGCCCGTCGCGGCCGTCATCGTCAACGGTTATCGCCCTGCCTCGGCCACCCTGGCCGAGGAAACCAACCCAGAAGTCATCGCCCGGTTGGCCCGGATTTCCATTCCGCTTATCGTCCCTTTCGACCCTCATACCGACATTCGGCAAGGCGATATTGGCGAATCCGTCCTCTACCCTCTGCGCATATTCGTCACCACCGCCCTGTCCGGGAAACCCAAATCCGATCAATAACTCTCACCAGCCCGACGGAGTTTACCTCGCTTGCCTCGCCTAGGCGGGCCTTGGCGGGCAAGCAAGGGTATCTCCTGCCAGCCCGACGCAGTTTACCCGCCTGCCTCGCTCCCCACGGCCAGGCTTCGCTAGGCTCCGCCTTGGCGAGCGGAGCCTGGCCTGGGCAGGCTGTGGCGTGCTAGCGAGGGAGCGGGTAAGCGATGGGGAGACAAGGAGACACGGCGAGGGGGAGATGGAGGGGTACGGGATTGCCCCATGGGGAAGCAATACCTGGATTGTGAGGGGATGGCCCCGGCGGGTAATAGTTCATATTTTTGTACTTTTCAGTGAAATCGCGGGACGGGTGGACCGTCTTATTTGCAGGAATAGTGGCGATAACCTACTCGTTCAAAAACGATTTGTATGCAGCGAGGAAAAACTCGCACAACCCGTGATTTTCAAAATTTTGGCTGGAAACTCGGCGATTTATTTCATTTAACGATTGACCGAGTTTCCCTGATATTGTTACAATATGACCGTCGCTTTAGTTTTACAGCCGGTTCCGGCCATTGGCGTTTTGGGTCTTTGTGGGAGGCAACCATGTTTTGTTCAAGATCGTTTTTCGGGCGGATCGCTTTTATCGCGTTGCTGGCCTTTGCGGCCGTCGGTTCGGCCCAGACCGTCTGGTACGTCGATGACGACGCGACCGGGGCTAATGACGGCACAAGCTGGGCGGATGCGTTTACCAGTCTACAGTCCGCCATAGCGGCGGCGCAGAGCGGTTATAAAATATTTGTGGCATCCGGCACTTACATGCCAACATCCGACACCGATCGCACAAAATCCTTTGTCCTGAAATCTGATGTAGCTATTTACGGCGGATTCGCAGGTAACGAAGATCCCGTTACATTTGACCTGTCCAACCGCGATTTCAAGGCCAATGAAACCATCCTTACCGGGGATATCGGCACGCCTGGAGATGCATCCGATAACTCTTACCATGTCGTCATCGGTGCAAATAATGCCACGCTGGACGGTTTCACAATCACTGGTGGAAATGCCAATGCAAGCAGTGGCTCGAATCGTTATGGTGGCGGAATCTATGGCAATTCATCTTCCCTCACGATGGCTAATATAATAATCACCGGAAACATGGCAAGCGTGCAAGGGGGGGGTATCTGCTTCTATAATTCCTCCCCGACGATCACCAACAGCCTAATCACGGCTAACAGCGCGACCGGTGACCACGACACGATTTCAGGAGGAGGAGGTTTATATTTTTATAATTCCTCTCCGACAATTACAAACACATCGATCTCGGGGAATAACACGGGTTTCCTTGGTGGCGGGATGATTATCGATGGTGGAATGCTCATCAATGGTGGCAACACCACACTAATTGATTGCGTAATTAATAATAATGTGGCCGCCTCAGGGGGGGGAGGAATATGCTGTTTTGGCAATGCCACTTTGACCAATTGCGACTTTAACGGCAATGTTTCTGGCGAAAGTGGCGGTGGGATGAGATCTGCAAATGATACCGTAACGTTAACAAACTGTAGATTTAATGGCAATACCGCGAAATGGGGCGGGGGCTATAAGGATTATGCTCCTGCGGTTTCAATCCTGGTCAATTGCCTTTTTGACAACAACACGGGGATCAATGAGGGCGGTGGAATCAGCAGCAGTGGGGAAATATCCATGAATAACTGCACGTTCATTAAAAATAAAGCCTACAAAGGCGGTGGTCTTATCCTAGTTTGCGAACATGAACCAAGCATAACAAATTGTCTTTTCGTCGCGAACAAAGCCGATCAGTACGCGGGCGCAATCCGAATCTGTCAAGGCAATCGCCCAACACTGACTAATTGTACTTTTGCTGGGAATTCAGCGAGTTTAGGGATAGGCAGAACTCTAACTTGCGAGGACACTTACGGATCATTGCCGGCCGTACCCTGCGTGGTAACGATGACCAACTGCATTCTCTGGAACGAGGGGAATGAAATAACGCTCTATGGTAATTCAACGACTACGATCAATTACAGCAACGTATTCGGCGGCTGGCCGGGTATGGGTAATATCAATGCCAATCCCCTGTTTGTCGCCAAGCCGAGCCCCGGGCCGGACGGCCAATGGGCGACGGCCGACGATTATCCGGGGGATCTGCGTCTGTTACCCGGTTCACCCTGTATCGATGCGGGGGACAATGCGGCCGTACCGGAGGATGTGACTACGGATTTGTTGGGCGTTTCACGTTTTATCGATGATCCGGACACGGCCGACACGGGTGCCGGTACACCGCCAATCGTGGACATGGGAGCTTATGAATACGATCTACAAGGCCAGAACTATCGGCGTCGCTATGTGAATGCAAACGCCGCTGGCGCGAACAACGGTAAAAGCTGGACCGATGCTTATAACAGCCTTCAGGATGCACTGGCCGAGGCCCAGTGGGCCGGGGGTGGTATCACGGAACTCTGGGTGGCGGCCGGGACGTACAAGCCTGACCGGGGGGCGAACCGCACGCTCGGCGACCGGGCGGCGAGTTTCAATCTGGTTAGTGTGGTGGCCGTGTATGGCGGATTCGCCGGTAACGAAACCTCGCTCGACCAGCGCGATCCGACGGCCAACGTCACCGTCCTCTCCGGCGATGTCGGCACTGAAGGCAATAACGGCGACAACAGTTATCATGTCCTCGTCGGCAGCGGCACCGACGCAACAGCGATCCTCGACGGCTTCACCGTCACCGGCGGTAACGCCAACGGCGCCGCCGTCCCGTTCAACCAGGGCGGGGGCATGTACGTCAACGGTGGCAGCCCGACCCTCAACCATTGCGTCTTTATCGCCAACGCCGCGACTCAGAACGGTGCCGGACTGTATCTCGATACCTCCTCTCCAAGGATCACCAACACGCAATTCCTCAACAATACCGGCCTGAATATAGGTGGGGCCATCTACAATCGCTACAACGGTGCTCTGACGTTGATCAACTGCCTGCTGGCCGGCAATACGGCCAAGCAGGGGGCCGCCGTCTCCAACGCCGCCGGCAGCGGCGCGACCCTGATCAACTGCACGGTCAGCCAGAACACCGCCACCACTACCTATGGCGGTATCCAAAACGCCGCCAGCGGTAAGCTGACCGCGACCAACTGCGTCTTCTGGGAAAACCGCGACTCGACCGGTACCGGCCAGTCCGCCCAGATATACGGCGGTACCCTGGCTGTCAGTTACAGTTGCGTTCAGGACGCGGACCCGAACGACGCCACGATCATCGCCGGCACGGGCAACATCGACGATGATCCGCTCCTGGCCACCGGGATATACACCCTGGCCTCCGGCTCGCCGTGCATCGATGCCGGCGACAATGCGGCCGTCCCCGGCGATATCCTGGTCGATCTGCTCGGTGAGCAGCGGATCGCCGATGGAAACGGCGACGGCAGCGCCGTCGTGGACATGGGAGTGTATGAGTATGTTTATGAGGAGCCGCCTTTCATCCTGCTTTCGGCCGTCTCGCGGAAAACGCATGGCAAGTATGGCGATTTCGATCTCGTTTTGCCCTTGGACCATGCCGAGGCCGCGATCGAGCCGCGGAACGGTGGGCCGACGATGATCGTGCTGACCTTCAGCGAGGATATCGAACCGGCCACCAGTTGCGCGAATATCATCTTATCCGGCGGGGCCTGTCAAAACGTATCCGTCAACGGTAGCGAATTGGCCGTCACGCTTTCCGGGGTTGCGCAGAACGCCTGCTTGAGTCTGACCCTCGACGGCCTGGCCAGTGCCTCGGCCAAACCGCTGACCGGCGATGCGGATGTGCATGTACGGGTGATTCTTGGCGAAGCGAATGGTCTTGTGCCCGTCAATATTCTCGACCTCAGTACGGTCAAGGCCCAGTTGTTCCAGCCGGTGACGGCCGACAATTTCCGGGCGGACGTTTATCCCGATGGGGCGATCGACGTGCGGGATTTGAGCGCGACCAAGAGCAACCTATCCAAGACGGCGATGTGCGAGTAAAGGGGAAAACAGGAGACAGAATACAGAATACAGGAGGCAATAAGTGAGCCAGTCAGCAAGTTAGCGAGAAAGCAAGAAAGCAATCAGCAGTCAGCAGTCAGTAATTCCGCCACGGCGGACCTTCGGCAGCGATTCCGCCGTGGCGAACCTAACAGTCTAACAGCCTGTCGCCGGTCTGGCCTCGCTGCCTTGTTTACTTGCTTACTTGCTGTCTTGCTTGCTCGGCGTCTCATTCCCTTGCTGGCGCTGCGGGCTGGTGTCCCTTGCTCGCCCGCCAAGGCCCGCCCAGGCGAGGCAAACCCGGCTCCGCTGGGCTCCGCTCGCCAAGGCGGAGCATAGCCGTGGCGAGCGAGGCAGGCGAGGTAAACTGCTTCGGGCTGGTGATGGTGGAGACGATTTTTTTGCGGCGCGGCGGTATTCCTTTTGTTGGATTGGACGGCTAACATGTTCGGTAATGAGCGAACCGAAAATGCGGGCGTTGGTATTCGAGGGGCCGAATCGGCTTCGGCTGCGCGAGGTTCCACGGCCGCGGGCGGCGGCGGGCGAGGTGCTGATCCGGGTGCATACGGCCGCCATCTGCGGGACGGATTCGCGGATCATCAGCGGGCGAAAAACCCGTGACGTACGGATCGGATACCCTATCGGGCACGAATGCTCGGGAACGGTCGCGGAGATCGGCGAAGGCGTGACCTGCTGTCGACCGGGAGATCGGGTGGCCATCTGCGTGGTGGTATCCTGCGGGCAATGCTCTTTCTGCGCGGCCGACAAGGAAAACCTCTGCCACCGTCGCATCACCTTGGGCTATCATACCGACGGAGCATTCGCGGAATACATGCTGATCCCGGCTCATGCGGTGAACCGGGGCAACGTATTCTTGTTACCCGAGCAAGTATCGATGGAGACGGCCCCCCTGCTGGAACCGATGGCCTGCTGTTTGAACGGCCAACACGAGATGGGATTAGGCCAGCCGGGTGCGCATCTGGAAACCGGACGCGGCGAATCGCTGGTGATCTTCGGCGCCGGACCGATCGGCCTGCTGCATCTGCTGCTGGCCCGGGCTCGGGGGGGCGTGGACCGGATCACGGTGGTCGAACCGCGCGAAAACCGACGGGCGATGGCCTCCCGTCTTGGGGCGGATTTCGTGTGCGATCCGGAGGAATTCTCGGCTCTGGATGAATACGACGCGGCCATTTGCGCGGTCGGCGTTCCGGCGGTGGTTCCGGCCGCCTTGCGGGCGATGGGGAAGCTGGGCAAAGTGAATTTTTTCGCGGGTTTCGATCAAGGTTTGAACGTGGAGATCGATCCAAACCTTATCCACTACAAACAACTTCGAGTTACAGGTGCCTCGGAATCGCGACGCCGCGATTTCGCCGAGGCCCTGGCCCTGACGACGGATGGCAAGGTGGACCCAGCCCCCCTGCTGACCCACCGATTTCCTCTTCCTCGCTTCGAGGAGGCCTTCGCCACGGCGGCCGACGGTTCCGCCCTGAAGGTGGCTTTCGATTTGAGCGACTCGTCATCCATACCGGCGTAAAGCTAATGGAGAAATCGTTTTCCATTTCGCCAAGTCATTGGCATTTTTCCCGAGAATCGTCGAAAATGCTTCAGGCCGTCATAATCGCTTGACCCCTTGCAGGAGCCCGGTTCATGAATTCTTTTTCCAATGTTGCCCGTCTGTTTCTTGTTGGAGTCGGTCTTATCCTGGTGAGCCATCACGGCTGCGCGGCGCCGGAGAGCAAAACGCCCGGTTACGATGCCATTACGGCCGCCTCGCAAAAAACCGCTTCGGAACGGTTCCAGTTCCTTCAGCAGACGCCGGACTGTTCGGACCTCGACGTGATCCTGCCGGGTCAACACAAGCCCGCCTTTCGTCTGCTGCTGCCGGAAGCGTTGATCGGTGCCGACCAGCGGATGATCGTTGGCGGCCTGCATACCGTGCCGGGGATGTGGAAGCATCGGGATACCTATTCGCGCGGCGAAATGGTCAGCCGGGATAACCGGTTCAAGATCAACGTTCGGATCGATCCGCGTGGGCGGGAAATGAACATATCGCTGGATATCGTCAATCTGAGCGACGAGTCCCTTGGCGAAGCGCGGGCGGATATCTGCATGAATTTTAACCATCTGCCGGGCAAACCGGACTGGTCGAACTCCGACGTTATGCCGGCGTCGATACCTCTAAAACGTGCAATCCAGGCCGACCACTGGTTTGAACAGATCACTCCGAAAAATATGAAAGCCTTGGGCAAAGAAGGATGGGTGACGATGCATCCCTGGCCTAAGCATCCGAAAACGGACGGCGGCTCATACAAGTGTTTCAAGCCCAGTGATACGGACGAATACCGGGCGTGCGCGGTTCGTTCACTGGACGGGAAACGCTTGTACTTCATGGCTTGGGACGCACCGTGCCGGTTCTGCACGCCCTGCCGGGAAAACGCCTGTATGCACTTGTGGCCGCTGCTGGAGCGACCACTGGGTCCAGGCGAGCAAGTGGGTATTCGCGGGATCGTTGGCGTTTATGACGGGGACTGGGATAATCTGGCGATGCATCTGCGGCGTTTTCTTCGCCATTGGCCGCTGGAGGAATGTCCGGCAACGGTCGAACGCGAAGGGGAGTGGATCGAGTTGTTCAACGGCCGCGACCTGACGGGATGGCTGAGCATGGGTCCGCTATCGGAAACCACGTGGCACGCGGCAGGCAAGGTCGAGGCCGTGATGGACGGTGAGCATGGCCGTCTCGCGGCTACGTCCGGACGAGGCATCTTGGTCAATGGACCCGTGGGAAACACTTTTGATCTGGCCAGCGAGCAGATGTTCACGGATTGCGAATTGCACGCCGAGTTCATGGTGGCCAAGGGTTCCAATTCGGGTATCTTTTTCAACGGTAGATATGAGATTCAGATTCTGGACAGCTTTGGCAAACCGGAAATTAAGTCCGATGATTGTGGTGGTATATACTATCGATGGGTTTATGAGAAAAATGTCGGCGGGCGGGCCCCGCAAGTCAACGCGAGCAAGCCGCCGGGCGAGTGGCAGGAGTATGACGTTATCTTCCGGGCACCCCGATTTGACAACCGGGGAAACAAGATTGCCAACGCCCGGTTCATAAAAGTGGTGCATAACGGTATCGTCATTCACGAAAACGTGGAAATGACCGGACCCACGCGAATGGTCTTTCGCGGGCCGGAGCGACCTTGCGCCCCGCTGGTCCTGCAAGGTGACCACGGCCCAGTAGCATTTCGGAATATCAAGGTGCGGCGACTGAATCTCGATTAAGTCATGATCGGAGGAAAACATGTCCGAGAAGTTACATCATCATTCCTGCTCGTGTTGCGGTTCACACATGCCCAAGGGTGGTTCATTCTCGCGGCGGACCTTGTTGCTGGGGTCCGGAGTGGCTGCGGCGGTCGGCAGCCTGACCGCCGGCCGAGGACAGGTCCAAGCCGCATCTACCGCCGAGTCGTCGGGGCCAACCCTCGCGCCGGCGTCAAAGCTGGTGGTCCAGCCGGTCCTTGTGTTCGCCTTGGCGGAACGCAAGGAAAAGACCAGTTGGCGTGGTTGGTGCGGGATTCAGACGGCCGCTCAATTGGCCGAGGAGCAGGATCGAATTAGTCGTGAGCTCAAGGAAATGGCGACCTCTCATCACCTCGCCGTTGAATTCCTGCCGCTCGCTACCGTGGCCAGTCCCCAGGAGTCCGCCAAAGTCGCGGAGAATAAATGCGATGCCACGCTTATTTACTGGGCCAACAGTTGGCGAGGTGTCATGGAACCGTTGCTCAAGCCTGATCGGCCGGCGATCTTCTTCCTCCGCCATCGATCTGGACCGGTCTACCTGGGTTACGAGATCATGCACCCCAGCATGTTGCGTAAGGAGACCGACGAATACGGCCAGCCTGGCGTGGACATAAACGATGTAGTCGTGGACGATTACGCGGAAGTGGCCTGGCGGTTGAGGGCGCTGTCCGGTCTGCGGCAAACGCTGGGGCAGCGCATCGTGACGATCGGAGGGGCAAGGGGTTGGGGGCGTAATTCTCGCGAGCAGGCCCCACAGATATCTCGTGAGAGATGGCGATTGGATATTCAGGACGTGCCGTACGACGATCTCGGTCGGCGAATTGAAAAAGCCAAGGCTGACACCGCTCTGGTCGCCGAGGCGCGGCGTCAGGCGGCCGACTATCTCAACGACCCGACGGTCAAGCTCCTGACCGAAAAGAAGTACGTGGAAAACGGGTTTCTGCTGGCAACGGTGTTCAAGCGGATTCTCGATGAGCACTCCTGCCGGGCCATTACCATCAACAACTGCATGACGACGATCATGCCGATGGCGGATACGACGGCCTGCATTACCCTCAGCGCGCTGAACGACAGCGGGTATCAGGCTTTTTGCGAGAGCGATTTCGTGGTGATCCCCGCGGGAATGTTGATGCACCATATTATGGGCACGCCGGTATTCCTGAACGACCCCACGTGGCCGCATAACGGCGAGGTTACGATCGCCCATTGCACCGCCCCGCGTAAGATGGATGGTAATACCTCGGAGCCGGCGGAAATCATGACCCATTTCGAATCCGATTTCGGAGCGGCCCCCAAAGTGGCCATGCGTATCGGGCAGGCAGTGACCAACGTGGTTCCCGATTTCGAGGCTAACAAATGGGTTGGCTTCACCGGCAAGGTCAAGGACAACCCGTTCTTGGATATCTGCCGCTCGCAATCGGAGATCAGTATCGACGGCGACTGGCAACGATTGCTGGCAAGCATGCGCGGTTTCCACTGGATGACTATCTATGGCGATTGCCTCCGCGAAGTGGGTTATGCGATCAAGCGGGTGGGGATCGAGTGGGAAAACATATCGGTGTAAGTGGTTGTCGGGAGATCGTGAATAGTTTATTGTCTGAGGTCACCTGATTGTTCTTGCAGTTGCCTCGGCGAGGGCGTCGATCGGAAGATGGGCGACGGTGAAGGTCGCCGTCGTCAAGCTGTTTGCGGAAATCAAGGCCTATGAGATCGGCAACAGATTCGCGGAGACGTTGAAGGATTATGCATGCTCGGGGAACGATAGACCGGTGTTCTCGTGCTTGTGTCCGGGGCGACGGCCGGGGGCAAGCGAGACCGGGGTGATTTACAGGATGTTCCGTAAAGATATCCCATACATTCCGGTTTTGCTGGTCCTTCTTTTGGCGGCGTTGGTACGCTTACCCTTTGTGCTGGATGAAGGCCTGACCGGCGACGAAGTCAACTATGTCATGATCGCCCGTTGCGGGTTGTCCGAGATTCTCTATGGAGAAGCCCTCGATCCCTCGAATCCCCCCATGCACATGGCCCTCCTGCATGGCCTGATCGGCCTGGCCGGCGAGCGGATATGGGTCTTGAAACTGAGCTCGGTGTTGTGCAACCTGGGGTTTATTGTTCTCTTGGTGATTTTGGCAAATCGCTGGCTGGATAGGCGAACGGCTGCGTTGGCCGGCCTTCTGGCGGCAATTCATCCGTGGCAGGTTTACCTGGGCACGGAGGTACGCGGCTATGCGCTGGCGGCCTTGCTGGCCGCGCTGGTGATCGCGGGCGCGGACAGTTATCAGCGCAATCATCGGATCGGCGGGCTGGTGGTCTGGGTTCTGGCCTCGGTGATCGGCTTCCTGACGCACTACAGCGTCGTCGGCGTTTCGATGGTCACTGGGCTGTATTTGCTCTGGAACATACGCCATGACCGCCGCCTGGCAATACGGGTATGCGCGGCCGGGGCAATCGCGGCGGCGTTGTGTGGCCTGTGGCTTCCGCTTCTAATGGCTCAGCCGATGTATATCGGCGGCGGTTATGAGGACATTTGGCATCTGGCCGGCCTGTTTATCGTTCAGATGCTGGGGACGACTTATCTGCGGCCGGCGCTGTCCCCCCTTTGGCTGATTGTCGGCGGACTGCTCGCCTTGGTGGTTTTTGCTCCCCCGGCTATCGCGGGATTTTTCATCCTTTGGAAAAACCATCGGCGGACGGCCGTGCTGACCATCCTGCTATTTATCGTGGCCGCTTTATTGCCATTAACGCGTTCGTTGTTTATCGGCGTGTTGAGCTTCTCCACGCGTTATACCTTCGTGGCGAATATGTGTGTATTGCTCTGGTTGGCGGTGGGACTAGCTCAATGGCGACGCCCCCTGCGCCTGGCGTGGCTGGGTGGCATGGTGGCTCTTTCAGCGGTCAGCCTTTACCAGTTCAAATACGTTTACGTCGGACGGAGCGAGCCAGCGGTCATCTATCAGCGAATTAACAGTTATATGGCGAAAGACGATGCGATCGTATTTCCCCGCACCCACTTGGCCATACACGCCGACTATTATGCAAAAGGTAAAATCGCGAATGTTTTCGTGGTCCGCGAAGGCCGGCCGGGCTGCTGGCTCGTGCCGCCCGGAGCGAACTGGGTTGACACCTGTCGAACCCAGAACGAGCCTGAGCGGTATTTCACATCGGACGGTTGTAACCAGCTCCGTCAACGTGGTCGAGTCTGGTATTGGCAATTCGGCGTAAAGGAAGCTCCTCCCGAGGAATTGGGGCAACAATATGTCCTCGATCAGCGTCATGTCATCAGCCCCGGAGGACAATTCGGCGCGGAAAAAGTCATTTATCTGACGGCTTACAAGCGATTGCCATAACGAGCAGGACGGTTCACCAACTCCTCGGCCCTATATGCGATAATTCAGATAGTTTTCGAGAGTTCCTTCCGGTGATTTATCCGGCCGGCATCGACTTGTCATGGCGCGCCCGGCTAAGGATAATGTCGCTCATGGAAGCAACCCCTTTACCCATACAATCGGATCAATCCGCACCCACGGTATCGTTGGAGACCCTGTTGCCGGACGGCCAACCGGACTGGGAGACGATCACCTTCGAGGTCAACTGTTCGCGGTGCGACTACAACTTGCGCCTGCTCCCGCTGCCGCGGTGTCCGGAATGCGGCCTGCAGTTCGAGTGGCGGGAAGTCATCGACCGGGCCGCCCACCGGAGCAAGTTCCTCTTCGAGCATAATTGGCGCAAACAGCCGTTCCGCTCGTATTTCACCACGATCCTCAAATCGCTGCGGCCGTTTCGCTTCTGGAAGCAGGTTTCCATCCATGACGACATCCGCTCCGGCCCCTTGTGGTTTCTGCTTTTGACTTCGGTTTTCTGGTTTGTATTAACCCTGCAAGTTCTGTCATTGGCCGCCTGGGGAATCTTGGAAGCGGTTCGTCCACTGGTCTACGGTCCAAACCAACCACAACAGTTCTCCAAGACTAGTTTTTATTTCCTGCAGGAATACTTCTGGGCCGTTGCACACTTTCCCTTCGATCTTAGAGATGACCATTTTATCATCCTGGGAATATTGTTGTCCGGATTTCTCGCTGCCTTCGCCACGCTTTGCTCGTTGCGTCAGACCCTGGGCCGTTGCCGGGTCAGAACGATCCAGGTACTTCGGGTCATGGCCTACTCGGCCGCACCGTTCTGGATCATGCTCGCCATTCTATTTCTTTTCTTGCCCGCCTTCATCAACATGTGGAATATCAAATGGTCCCGCGAAATTCCCGAATGGCTTGCTATCACAATCAATTTGCTACCGACCACAATACCGGCCATTTGTGCTGTTCCAATCATCGCCGGCTTGAAATACTATCTGCACTTGCCTCGACCGACAGCCCTCGGTATGACCGCGTTATTTGTCGGCTTTCTTTTCAGTATCACAGCCACCGTTTTGATCTCGCTAATGCTTAGATGAGTGCTTCTAATGGTTTGATATTATTCCCCGCTCATTCCCAAATCCTTTCCGCGTAGGGCAAACCAGACCGTACCTAATAGTCCGAAAACGAAGGCCGTAAACAGATTGGCGGCCGGGCTGAGCATCCAGAGGAAGGCCCCGCCGAAGGCGGCCGCTGAAACAATCAGGGACGATGGACCGGCCGAGGCCATGCGGACCGGTCGCTATCAGGAAGGGTATGCCTTGCCGGATCGGACCTGGTCGATCGCTATCATATAAAGGCGAATTCAGGTCTTTTCATTGATTGCCTGAAATGAGTATAATACTGTTATGGGATTGACGGAGAACGAACGACGTGTACTTGCCAAGTTGGCCCAGGATCTTCGGAATACGTTTGGTGCGCAGGAGATTCGCCTTTTCGGTTCCGCCACAAAGAATGATTTGGCCGAAGAAAGCGATATCGATATATTCGTAGTCGTTTCCGAACTGAACTGGCCCATTGAGCAGGCTATCAGCGACCGATGCTACGAAGCGACATTGGAATGTGGTCGTCTGATAACACCCTGCGTTTTTTCTCGACATGAACTGACCGATACTCCATTAAGGGCTTCTCCGCTGGTCAAGTCGGTCAAGCAAGAGGGTATTTCGCTGTGACCAATGAGATAAGAGCTTGGTGGAATATCGCCTTTGCCAGGCGGAAGAGTCCCTTGTATCCGCACGAGCCGATCGACAAGCCGGTCGGCTCAGTGGGTCGATCAATCGTGGCTACTATGCCATGTTTTACGCCGCCTTGGCCTTGCTGGCCAGCCGACAAATTACTCCCAGCAAACACGCCGGTTTGATCGCCAAAGTATCCGAACAATTCATTAAAAACGGTCCTTTATCGGCGTACCTTGGCCGCGCCTTGAACCGCGCGTTTGATCTCCGCCAGAAGTCCGATTATCGCGAATTCTTCACCCCAACCACGGAGCAGACCGATCAGATCATCGTGTGGGCAGAAGAATTTATTACCGAAAGTCGGCGCTTATTACTCGGCAATAACATATGAAATTTTCCCTCTTTTCTCCGTGCCTCCGTATTCGCCGAAGGCGGAACCTCGCCTGGGCAGGCCTGGGCGGGTCTCCGTGGTGAATCATTGCACTAGCGACGGGTACCGTTGAATTCATGGACGGCGTCGATCATGGCCACGATGTTTTCGACGGGGGTACGGGCCTGGACGTTGTGGATCGCGTTGAAAACGAACCCCCCGCCACGGGAGAAGATGGCGCAACGTTCGAGCACCTGACGGCGAACGTCGGCCGGGGTGCCGAAGGGCAGTACTTTCTGGGTATCCACCCCCCCGCCCCAGAAGACTAAGCGATCGCCGTAGGTTCGCTTGAGATGCTCCGGATCCATGCCGGCGGCCGAACATTGTACGGGGTTGATAATGTCGAATCCGGACTCGATAAATACGTCCATAAATTTTTCGACTGCTCCGCAGGAATGCTTAAACGTCTTCCAGCCGGTGTTCTGGTGAATCCAGTCGTTGATCGGCCGATAGTAGGACATGAACAGCTCGCGGAAAGTATCCACCGAACAAAAGGATGACGTTTGCGTGCCGAAGTCGGTACCGCAGACGTAGGCTACATCGACACTGTCGCCG
This sequence comes from uncultured Planctomycetales bacterium, assembly GCA_964642815.1. GTDB lineage: Bacteria > Planctomycetota > Phycisphaerae > UBA1845 > PWPN01 > JAAYCU01. The sequence goes on from CAZXSA010000066.1 coordinate 16,994, forward strand.
ATAGCATGGAGCACACGCTGGAGATTGGCCAAGGCGATATCCCGCTGACCGGCAAAGACCTGATGAACATAATCCCGCCGGGTGACGAGGGAGATATACCACTCGGCCACGTCGCGAATACCCTTGGGATATTTGAGGCCGGGGGCGGGTACGCGGGCGATGTCGCCGATACTGGTACCGCCGAAACCCGCCACAATTGCCCGGCCGGTGCCGGATGCGCGTTGCAATTCGCGCTTGTAGTGATCGAGGGCCTGATCGGAAATCGGACCGTACTCCTCAAGATTGTCGGCTGGGTTGAGTTTCTCCTCGTCTATTGGCGGCTGGCGGATAATGCTGTCAAAAAAGTATCCGTCATGCGGCATCCTTGCGCTGGGTGGCGCGGCGGTATCGCTTTGCGGATAGATCAACACGTCGCCGTTTGTATCGAGGGTGGTCTGAAATCCCTCGCCAACCAGGATCTCCAGCCCGAATGGCGCCCGCCAGATCTTCCAGTCGGCATTCGCGTAACCGAAATTGGTGAACGGCGGCATCAAGCCACACGTATCGGCCCCAATGGCCTCGAGCAGGTCGTCATCCAGCCAGCCGAGCATCTGTCCCGGTTCGTACGCCTTGACCAGCCGTTTTTCCAGGCCGAAATAATCGCGTAAAGCCGCCACGCAGCTCACGTGCATCCCGCTGACCACCGTGGACCCGAAGTCAAGGGGCACCCGATCCGGCTCGCGATGAGCCAAGCTTGCTAATACTCGTTCCCGTGAAGTCATTCTTTACTACCGCCTTCCGAAAAGATGTCAAAGAGAGCCATTGCCCACAAAGAGCAGCAATCCATCCCTTCCGGCGTGCCCCTATGCACCGAAACACATCCGCCTAACTCTTGGCCTCGGCCACTGCAGGGCTTGATGATATGTTTATAGCATACACCAAAATGTAATAATGGGAACAGTTAGGGAGAATGGATGTTCCATGGTCTGCCTTGGATATCGATGGCAGGGATAGGTCTTCTTTCCTTCGGTTGTTATCTTGCGCGGGCGTATCGTTGGGGAATGGCCACCCATCCTGGTTCGGTTATGCGCTGGTCGTTGTCCGACATCTATTGCAATAGCACATCATCTTCGAGCGCGGTACGGATTTTAGTCAGAGCCTGGCGCTCGAGCTGGCGGATGCGCTCCTTGCTAACACCGTAACTTCGACCGATTTCTTTCAAGGTTCGTCGCTGCCGGCTATTCGGCGGAAAACGCTGAGCCAGGACTTGTGCCTCCCAAACGCTTAATTCCGACGTGTTCTCGCGCAGCACGTGTTTCAATCGTTCAATATAAAGCTCCGTCGCGGAATCCTCATCAACCTTCGTCCGATCCAGGGCCACGTCATGCTGAACGATAAATCGCTCGTGATAAAGTCCCTCGTACTGCCGCTGCCGGACCATGGCCCGCGTGATCGCATGACACGCGTAGGTGCTGAATTTGAATCCGCGCCAGGGATTGAACCGTTCAACCGCCCGGACCAGGCCGTACATCCCTTCGCTCAGTAGATCGTCGCAGTCGAAATGTGCCGGCCCGAAGGCAAACCGTTGCTGCATGGCGTAGACCAACCCCATGTTCCGGTCTACCAAAAAATCTCGGATCACCCGCCAACGCAAAGCCCAGTCCCGAACTTCGGCATCGTCGGCGGAGGCCACCTTTAATCTCCGCAGGGCCTGATAAGCACAGGTATGCATGGCCACGAAAAGGGTCTGCTCATCCGTAAATTCTTCCGGCGATTCCTTATTCAATAGCCTATCCACAAGACGAATCGCCTTCCGTGACGCGGAGGCCGTCCGAATCCGCCGATCGGGAACATACCATAGATTCGCCGGGTTGACCCCGTTTCCCCTGTTTTCGTGTTTTCGAGCGCAGGGTTGCATAGTATCTACTAGTACGATTGTTGTCGGAAAAAGTTCGCCAACCGCAAGGTGACGCTTCGCCAGCGAAATACGTAAATATTGTTAATAATTCACTATGCCAAACGTCGGGTGTCGCTTCGCCCCGGATGAGTTTTAGCCACGGTGGCCGCGTAGACTTCAATCGCTCCAGCGTGCTTGAGCACGCTGGCCATCTCCCGCAGCGTCGAGCCGCTGGTGTGCACGTCATCGATGACACAAATCCGCCGACCCGCCACATTCACCTTCGGACGCAAGTGAAACACCCCCCGCACATTCCGCGGCCGCTCGGATTCGGGCAAATCCACTTGTCGCCGACGCTTACCGCTAATTTTCATCACTGGCAAGACAGGTAAGGCCAGCCGTCGTCCCACGACGTTCGCCAGCAGGCCCACCGGGTAAAATCCGTACCCCCACCGCTCCAGCCAACTTGCCGGCACTGGAACCAGGCCCTCGATCCGCTCGACCCATGATTGGCCACGAATGGCGTCGGCCAGCATATCCGCCAATACCCCATCCAACCTTTGTTGACGGCCGTACTTGTACTTGCAGATTACCTCAGCCAAAACCCCTGAATACGCCCCCACGCACACAACACCATCCAAGTTCATTTTGTGATCGCGGCAGTGTGAACAGCCCGCCGTGTCGGCCATGTGCGGTCCAACATAAGTGCCACATCTGGGACAATAACCCGGGGAAATCTGTGCCAGCAGGGCCCGTGCACAAACCTCGCACCAGATTCCTGCCTCCGCTTCGATCAGCCGTCCGCAACCCGGACAATCCCGCGGAAAAACCAATTCTCCCCACAAAGATATAAATGTACGAAATTGCCGCATTTACGCATTGTCAAATCCATCCGCTGAATATACAAGAGGCTTTCTTGATCGTGGAGGTGATTTGTATATAATTAACGTTTGTAAAATATTTGTCCGCCCCAAGATAACAAACTTGGCAACGCCTGCTTTTCATCGGTGGATTAATTATTCAATATATAACTAATTTGCATCGGCTTGACTTAATCTTCTTTGGAAAATGAGAACAATCATGAGCATATCCCAACCACTTAAGGCTGGTTTACTCAGACACAAACGCTGGAATCCGCGGCAGGCGATGTTGCGATCCATGATCTTGGCCTTGTCCAGCATGTCGGTTTACGCGCAAACCGCTGGTCCACGGCAAGTAGCCATCGTACCAGCCATGACCGCAACGGTTCCGAACACGATTAAACTCGTGGGGACTATTGATCCGTATGCCCGCAGCCTGTTGGCCAGCGAGGTGGCCGGCCTGGTGGAAAAAATGAAGGCCGATCATGGTGACCGTCTCGAAAGCGGCGCCCCCATCTGTCACCTGCGAAACACCACTCATCGCTTGGCTCTGGAACAGGCCCAGGCGGCCCTTCAGCAATTAGAATCCCGATTGGAAGAACTCGAAAACGGCACCCGCCAGGAACTCAAGGATCAGGCCAAGGCCAACATGGAGGAAGCCAAGGCCTTGTTTGAAAACTGGGATCGGGAATTGCAGCGGGTGACGGGCCTCTTCAAACAGAATCAGGCGAGCCCCAAGGAATATAACGACACCATCGCCGAACATGCCGCCGCCAAGCAGCGGTTGGCGGCCACCACCGCCGCCCTCGATCTGGCGGTCGCCGGCCCGCGTAAGGAGGAAATCGCCCAGGCTCGCTTTGCCGTCAGTGCGCAAAAGGCCCTCGTCGAGAGGCTGCAATACGACCTTGAACAGACGGTCATCCGCAGCCCGTTCGCCGGCTACATTACCGCCAAGCACACGGAGGTCGGTCAATGGATCAACATCGGCGGCAGCGTCGTCGAGTTGATCGACCTTGAGCGTCTGCGTATTCGCGTGGACGTGCCCGAGTCCGCCATTTCAGCGGTGCATCCAGGCGATGCGGTCAGCGTGGATATCCAGGCCCTCGATAAAACCTGCACCGGTCGGATCAAAAACATTATCCCCCAGGCCGATGTGCGTGCCCGAACCTTCCCGGTCGAAATCGAATTGCCTAACCCTGATCATGACCTGAAAAGTGGGATGTTCGTTCGGGCTCGTTTGAGCGTCGGTTCGCCTGCCCCGTCGATCATCGTGCCCCGCGACGCGGTTATTCAACGTGCGGGAATCCATTACGTGGTCACGGTCACACCCCCCCCACCGCCGGCGGAAGGCATGTTGGCCGCCCCGGTTCCCGTCATGCTCGGGGCTGAACTCGGCCATTGGGTGGCCATCGAAGGCACCAATGTTCAAGCGGATGTTTTGGTCGCCGTCAAAGGCCATGATCGAATTTTCGGACCAACCCCGGTGGTCTCGATCTCCGCCGATTGGATTCAGCCACCGCCGACAACCGGGCCGCCGACATCGGCACCGGCAGCCGCAAGCACCACCAAAACTCTATCCGTTACCGGAGGCTAGGACTTCGTTAATCAATCGTCGCATTACCGACGGTCTGGACGAGCATCATGAACCTGATTCGCTTCATCATCACCCACCCGGTCACGGTCACCGTCGGCGTGCTGCTGGTCTGCCTCTTTGGTCTATTGGCCTTGTTCCAAATTCCCATCCAATTGACCCCCAACGTCGACGAGCCGCGTATTACGGTAACCACCCGCTGGCCCGGCAAAAATGTCCGCGAGGTCGAGCGCGAGATCGTCGACCGCCAGGAAAACAAACTCAAGGGTCTTACCGGCCTGCGTAAGATGAACTCGGAAGCGATTGAAGGTCGATCAACCATTACGCTCGAATTCTACGTCGGTACCGACCGTAACGAGGCCCTCCGCGAAA
>CAZXSA010000067.1:0-21588 GCA_964642815.1 uncultured Planctomycetales bacterium
AATATCTTGATTAACTTCACAAACAACTTGAAAGTATAAGCGGCTTCAACTGTCCGAGCAATGGCCGGCCGGCAGGATTTCAAACAGGTCGGCCTGGCTGTAGAGGCCGGAATAGACCGTAGGGCAGACTATTTGCCGGCCCCACCAGGTTAAGTGGATGCCCCGCCGCGACTTACTGGAAGACCGGTCGAATGTAACTTGCTCCTCGGCATCTATTTGTCTTAGAGCCGAACAGTCTAACAGCCTATGTCCCGACCCTCCGCAACCCGCCGGCCGTTGACCGAATCGTTCGAGGGTTTACAATCGCCGGGGTGGACGAGTTTATGGTCTTTTTTTCAAGAATCGAGCCTCTATGAAAGTCGCTTTCATTGGTCCGCCGCTGAGCGGTAAATCAACCCTGTTTCACGCGGTCACCGGCAGTGCGCCGGGATAAGGCGAATATTTGGCCCTAAATTCGCGAAACAGCGCGTCACTTTATCGCCTATGTCCATCATTCTTCGAGGGCGGTGCCGTCGGCTTTGATTTGAGGAAGCTTAATGCCCTGTTGACGAAGCAGATCACGAGCCAATATATGGTTATGCTTATAGGTATCGTTGGAAATTGCACAACGATATAAATAATCCCGAGCCTTCTCTTTATTGCCCTGTAATTCGAGGAATTTTCCGACGAAATACAAAAGATTGGTGTTCTCGCCTTCCGGCGCGGAGGCAATAATTTTTTCGACCACGTCCATATCCAATGGTACGTGCGTTCCTCCTGCCCAAACGGTACGGAAAGCATTTGCTAATTGAATCATCTGAGCCCGAGGCTTGTGGTCCACTTGGTACGTGCCACCTTTCTGCTCGATTTGCCGCAAAGCCGCGTCGCGGACGGCTTTGTCCCCCAACGCCTCGGCCAGCAGCGCCAAATGTAACCCTGTATACGGGTTGTTCGTGTGGTCGAAATTCTTGCGAAAAGCCTCGATCGCCTTGGGAATTTGAGCACTGAGAGTATAAAGGATTCCCATAAGTTCCATATCTTTGTCAGTGGCCTTACCCTCAAGGGATTCGTAATAGTTCCTGGCCAGCTCAAAAGCCTTATCCGCGTCACCATGCCCGGTTCGTTTGCACCAGAAATACCAGGCATATTTCTGACCATCGTAACGTTCGGCAACCCTGCGTATCCATGTTTCGGCAGCCCCCCAGAGCTGCATGCCTTCGTAACAATGCGCGGCACACAACATAGCGTCACCGGCCCCGCTGGGGGCCGCTCGGCGAACATAGGCTTCCGCCTCGTCATATTTCCCTTGCTTCATCAGATATTGGGCCAATTTAACCTGCAAGCGGACCTGCTGCAGGCCCAGGTCGGAATCTGTTTCGAGATAGGCATCAAGCGTCTCTTTCCACTTGTCCATCCGGCCTCTTTGTTCATAAATAGAGGCTAATGCTTCTGATGACCAGTAATCGGGAGATATTTTCAAATACTGTATCAGGCAACGTTCGGCGTCCTCAAAGCGAACCAGCTTGATATAGCGATGGGCAAACGCCCGGATAACCGTCTGATATCCGCCGAAATTCTGTTTCCACTCGTCAGCATGCGGTTCGGCGAATTCCCAGTCGTCTCGAATGAGAGCGGCTATCGCGAAAGGCGAGAAAGGGCTGACCTTGTGCAATTCTTTTGCACGTAGGACACGGTATCGAGTATTCTTACTTCTGCGAAAATAGATATGCTGGCGTTCCAGATCCCGCACGATCATATCGTTGTGCATGGCCATTAATTGATTCACGTTATTCTCTCGCGATTCGGACGGCGGGGGCTCCTGGTCCTCCGGGGAACTCTTGCGGAGGGCGGTAAGCATTTTCTCCATGCGATAGTCGGGATCGACAATATCCATGTCCTTGAGTAGCTCATGGATTTCATCCGATTGACGAAGGCGATCGTAACGGAAAGTCGCTATGAAGTTTCGATACGGATGGTGGGGGATCAAGGGTAAAGCCCTGGAAATAAACGCATCGGTCGGCACATCCCACTGATCGCGCATCAAGAAGGCCCGTCGCCAAAGTTGCAAGAAGGCGATTTCCTCGATCATCCGACCCAGAAAAGACCAGGATGGCTCTCCCTCGTCGCGGCCGGCTTGTCCCGCCGCCTGTAATGACTCGACCAGATTTTGTGGTGCTATATCCCGCGCCTTGGTACTCGCGTTTTCTTCGCCGAGAATGGCTTCCAGTAAACCGGCGGTTTTGCCGACCGATAGCCCTTGGGCCACCTCGGGGGGTAGGTCAGGCAGCGCGCCCAAACGCCTCGCCAACGACTCGACCAGCATGGCCGGTCCGTATTGCGTGGTAAAATGCAGAGTTCTAATACCTCCTTCGTTGGACATCATATCGATGATGGAAAAGCAGTCTGGCATCCGCTGCAAGGCATCGCGCCCGGCTTTGACGACCGCCACATCATTAAAGGCGGCGGGCATGTCGAGAAAAGCCAAGTATCTGGCCAGATGTGTTTCCGGGCTATCGGAATCGGCGGTCTTGTTCAAGGTATCGAAATCGTACTTACAAAAGGCCTCGATCAATCCGAGCCAGGAGGGAAGGGATATCGAGCCGCTTTGTTGCTCGGCTAACTTCTTGGCGTCCTCGATATCTCTCAGTGCAGCATCGGGCAATCCCGTGGCGGCCAGCGCGTAAGCTCGATACCATCGCGGCTCGGCGGAATCCGGCGCGTCGGTCATCATGCGTTGAGCATAAAGCAACGATCGCGCCTTACATACCTTATGCGAGCTGTTCCAATGGCACTCCGTCAGCAAACCCAGGTTGCTGTATCCGCGAACCAGCCCGCCCAGCAAAACCGGCGATTCCCCGTTTGCCCGGATGACGGCATGGATCTCGCGCAAGGCCGCGTACTGGGCAATGAAATTCATCTCTCCCAGCAGCTTTTCGACCGCCATCGGCAACTTAGCGTTACGGTTTATTACATTCGGCTTCCCATGAATACCGGCTTGTTGAAAGGCTTCAACGAATTCCTTGCGGGAAAGTTTCTCCATCAACTCGACCACGCGCAGATAATCGACCGGTCCCGCCGGCAAGGGCACCTCCTTCTGCCACTTCCATGTTTTACCCTCCCCTTCGTTTCGGCGGAGCCGGATATCGATCTTTTTCCCCGAAATGATGGCTGCTTCACAATCAAACGGCTCATTCTGATCGCCCGTCTGCGGGGAAGAAAATTCCCGCAAACTCATGTCCCGGGTTGACAAGCCCAAGCCGTCACGGGCAGCAATCAACACTGCCTGGCGAACCAATTCCCGCATGAGAATTCGATTTTCGACTCTGTCTCGGCTTGCGGCAGTCCGTTGCGTGGTCAGCACCACTACCTGGCTGGTATCCGCCTTGTCGGTCCCTGTATCCGCGGTCGCGGTTATTGGATTATGACAGAACAGGCCTGCAATCAGGATCGATATCCAAAGGGGGTGCTTCCCAAACATACCTAGGCTCCTCTTTAAGAAAAAGATCAGAAAAGATCATTCATACAGGAAGAACATAATGATAACTTTTATTTGTGTCAATCGAATTGTCCGATACCATTGACGGTTTCATCACAGAAACGTTGCTACCCGCTTGAAAAAGAATTCACTTTTATTTGCTTCCATCCAAGAAGAATTCGTCCCGCTGGTTTTCACGGCTACGAATAGTTCCAACGATTAAGTTAAAAGGAGAATGTCGATCTGTCGGCTCGCTCTCCAGCCCGATAAATTCTCTAAGCCGAAAATTTAACAGGCTGTTCCCCATCCGTCGGCCGTTGACCAAATCGTTCGAGGGTTTACAATCGCCGGGGTGGACGAGTTCATGGTCGTATTTTCAAGAATCGAGCCTCTATGAAAGTCGCTTTCATTGGTCCGCCGCTGAGCGGTAAATCAACCCTGTTTCACGCGGTCACCGGCAGTGCGCCGGTCGATCATCCGGGCATGGGTGAACATCTCGCGGTCATCAAGGTGCCCGACTCCCGGCTGGACTGGCTCTTTGACCACTACAAACCCAAGAAAAAGGTGGAGGCCACCATCGACTGCCTCGACGTGCCGGGCTTTTCGCACGAGACCGCCCAGCAGCAGGCGGAGTTCCGCAAATCGCTGCCCTCGATCCGCAAGTGCGACGCCCTGGTCGCGGTCGTGCGGGCGTTCGATAACCCGGCCGTCCCGCCCTACCGAAACCGGGTGGATGCCAGGGCGGACCTGGACGAGCTGATGGCCGAGCTGATCTTCTGCGATCTCGAAACGGTGGCCACCCGCATCGAGCGGTTGGAGAAATCGCTCAAGAAACCCACCAAAACGCACGAGCAGGAAAAACGCGAGCTCGAACTGATGCAGCGCTGCCAAGCGGCCCTCGAAAGCGAGCAACCTATCACCTCCGCGATCAAGAGCGAGGAGGAGGAAAAAATGCTCGCCAGCTTCGCCTTCCTCACCGAGATGCCGCTGGTGGTGGTAATCAACGTCGATGCCGAGCAGGCGGCCAAGGAGCCGCCGTTTGTCCACCCCCACGCCCGCGCCACCATCGCCCTCTGCGCGGATATGGAAGCGCAGATCGCCGAACTCGACCCGGCGGATCGGGCGGCGTTCCTGGCGGACATGGGCGTCACCGACCCGGCCCGGAACCGGTTGATTCGGGTCTGTTACGAAGCGGTGGGGCTGATCTCTTTTCTGACCGCCGGCGGAGACGACGAGGCCCGGGCCTGGTCGATACCACGCGGCTCAACGGCGGTCGAGGCGGCCGGCAAAATCCACACCGATCTGGCTCGCGGATTCATCCGGGCCGAGACCGTGGCCTTCGAGGACCTGAAAACCACCGGGGACATGAAGGCGGCCAAGGCGGCTGGAAAGGTGCGTCTGGAGGGAAAGAGTTATATCGTGCAGGACGGCGACGTGATGACCTTCCGCTTCAACGTGTAAACGCGATCAAGCAACTTTTTCCGCCACCATCGCCCCGTGGGCGACCGTCATGCGCACATATTCATCCACCGTGTAATCGCCGACCGCGCGGTTCGGCGTGGGGTAACAACGAGTAGCCGAATCGCGCGCATCGGAAACGGTCGGCGGCATCCCGCCCCATTGCTGACGCACGACCAACAAATGGGGGCCGTATTCGGTATCCGATTCGACCAATGCATGGACACGGCCATAGACGGCCAACGCGATCGACCCGCCCGGCCGCGGCAGAACCGCCACTTCCGCCCGACCGGCCCGCTGCTCGCGATAGGTGGACAGAATCTCGGATTGGTCCCGCAAAAGCTTATCCATATCGCGAATCATGCGCGGCCCTCCCTAGGCAAACGAACCAACATCACGGGCGGATTGATCGGCGGAGCCTGTCGCTCGGCGCGCCCGGCAACGTACAACATATTCTGCTCCTCGACACCCGCCGCGGAAACCGCCCGCACGGCCCATCGCACGCACCTATCGTGATCGAAGCCGCCGGAGGTGAAGGCATGGTGCCATTGCCTCCGTCGATAAGGGACCGAGCCAACCGGATTTTCATAATCGATCGCCCCGCCGCCGCCGTTGTGATAAACATGGAAGGCCAGCGGCTCGATCTGCTGGCCGTCCTCCGTATATGTCCAACGCAGCAAAAACCGCCCATCGCTCAACGCGGATACCCGCGGATCGGCCGGCGAGTTTGGGCGGCATCCCACCCATCGACCCTCCTCGTCGAGGGCAACCGTCGTGCTTGCCTCATCCGTCCGGACTTCCACTCCCCCGCCACCGATCGCGGCCAGCCGATAGGTATACACCGCCGAGGCCGCCTGACAAACCCACGGAAAAGTCCGCACCATCGCCGCATCGTGCCCCGCCGCCCCGACAATCGGATCATTGTCATCCGGAACACGGCCGATGACCCGGCGCAGGTTGTAACCCCCGACAATACGCGGAAAGAAAAACCCCGCCGTCGCGCAAACCCCATTGGCGATCCCCTTCGGCGTCCAACCCAGATGAATCGGATCGTAATGCCTCAACCAGCATGGCAGCAGATCATTAAACATATATTACCTCTAATATAAGGCTATTAGATTACCAGCAGGTGTTCCAACTGCGGGCAACAAACAGCCTAAGAGTGCATCCTAAAACCGGTGTGGCACCGGCGTCTCGCCGGTGCTCTTCAGCCCGGAAAAGCCGACGCTATGGGGTTTTAGGACGTACTCCAATAGTCGAATAGTCTAACAGCCTCTCCTAATCAGCTCGGCGTTATCGTCACGACTCCGTCGCTTTCGTCGGGTGTCAGTGTACGTAACGTAGTCACGCCGTCGTCGTCCTTGATGACATTGACGCCGGTGTCCACCGTGTGTTCCCGTTTGTTCAGCAACGCCGCCTTGACCAGATGCAATTCATCGCTGTCCAGATCGCCCTCGCCGTTGCCGTACTGAAATTCGCGGGCTTGGACAGCCGGACAGGCCAGCGCGTTTTTCACCAGGGCCAGATAAACGCCCCCGCGAGTAAATCCCGTCATGTTTGTCAGGACCGCGGTCCACAAGCCCGTATCAGTCAACCCGCCGTTGCCGGCCTGATGCGTCATGGCCGTCGTCTCGCTGGTCACTTCCCCGCCCTTGAACGAATGATCGCTGAAATCATACGATTTCAGGGAACCATCGCCGTGCAATTCATATAGGTAAAGCAACGTATCGCCACCGGTAACCGGCTGCCCGTCGCCATCCAACAAAAACACCCGAAAGACCACCCGCTCGCCCGATTCTCGAACATTGATTCCACCAAAGCCCATCCAATAATCTCCGAAATAGTGCTCGGCTATCAGCTATCAGTTGTCAGTTCCGCCACCGTGGCTGACTCCTGAATTCTGACTTCTGACTTCTGACTACTGACTACTGACTACTGACTACTGACTACTTTCTCTACATTTCTCCTCCGGTACGGATTCCACATCCCCTGATTGGTTCCCTGCGTTGTTGCGATCCCATATCCATATACGCCGGCCAGCCGGCCGCCCGCGCCGGCGATGCCCAGCGCAGTCGATAATCGTGGTTGGCCTCATCCACGAACCGCGGATCACTGACCATCGATCCCTCCCCGAGCGGGAATCCCTCTACCGCCGTCCCTCCCGATGCGGGGTCGTACAGGTTATGCCGAGCGACGAGCAGATCTCCAAATGCGGTCGAGCCCTTCAGGCAGGTTGCACAATTGTGCAGAATACAATTGACGACCTCGGAGGCCACGGAACTGCTCTGCACGCCTACCGAATCGGCCAGGCCACCGCCATCGATGGTGCAATTGATAACGGCCAAATGTGTGCCGGCTATGGTGGCTTGACGAACCCCGACGGAAGAACAGTTAAAAATCGTACAGAACGCCACGGTACCGTGTGAAAACAGATAAATACCCGTCGGGCAGTCATGAACGATACAGCCGACGGCCCCGCCGCAGGTGGTCAGGTTGATACCGACGGACGTGCAAGCTGAAACCTCGCACCCCACCACCTGATCGTAATTTGAACCCATGATACCCGTGCCGTGATGGGCAGCCGTGCAGTCACGCCATGTGCATCGGTCACGGCAGCGCCAGCCGTAATTGCCGTTCGAATTGACCGCCGCACAGCGCCTGAACGAGACCGAATCCCCGGAAGCCCATTGAAAACATGTGTTGAGCGTGTTTTGGATCGCGATATTCTCGATCCGGTAATAATTGTTTCCGCTCAGCCCGAGCAGGCCGTAGCTGAATACCCCGCCGCCTTCGAGAGTCACGACCCCCGCGTCCTCGGCCGACGAGGCATAGCCCTTGATCCGAATCCAGTTGGCCGCCGATCCGGCGGTGAACAGAGCCGCCATCGCCTCGCTGCAGTCGCTGCGAATATCCGAAAGAGCTCCGCTCGGATAGAGATTGTTGTCCGCCAGCCGGATGCGGTCATCGTCGATGACCCCGGCCACCGCATACCAGCCTGATCGGCCCTGCGAAGTCGAGGCCAGCCAGATGCGATCGCCGCTCTGATACGCATAATCCGCGAACCGGCCGGCCTTGGTCACGATCCGGGTGGTCGGATCCCATGACCCGCCGGTGAATACCGGGATGGCGCTATGTTGCGCGGCAAGCGCGTAAGGCCCGACGGCCTTGACGTACACGTTGTCGCCGGCGGCCACATGGCACAGGGCCTGATGCAGGCTCTTGAACGCCGAAGCCTCGCTCGCACCGCTATGGTTATCGTCTCCCTCTGCCGCGTTCACGTAGTAATTGGCCATGTCTGTCCCCCTGCTCGTTCGCGTGTCGCCCCTTATATCCGCCTTTACCCACTCAATGTTGCCTTGAAAAACATCGTGACGGCCAGGTTGAAAATCGATCCCGAAGCGTCGGTGGTCACCCGCACGGTGACATTATTCGCCGAGGAAATATTCGCGTCCGCGATCGCCGGCTTGACCACCGCCCCCGCCACCGGCGTGGCGGACGCCGCCAGCACGCTGCCGCTCCCTTCCTTGACCTGCACGCTCGCCGAGGCATTGACCGCCGTGCAATACACCTGCGCCTCTTCGAGCGTCAGGTTTTCCGCCGGGTCGAATTCATAAATCACCGCGTCCGCCTGATTATTGCCGACGGCCGCCGCATACGCCGTCACCACCCGCCGATCCCGAACGTTCGTCACCTCAACCGAGGGGACGTGAAACGCGGTATAAACCCGGGCATCGACGATCTCCAATTGCCCGCTTGTCGCGGATACGATCGCCAGCGGCAGGAACGAGGCCACATCGCCAGGCCAATAATCCGCCAACCGAGGAGTCGCCGCGCTATCGAGGTAAACAACCTTGACCGAATCGTCCGGCACGCTGATCCCGCTGGCCCCCGCGAACGATCGTCGCGTACCCCCAAGCGTGAAGCGGATCGGATACACGCCGATTTTCAACGCCCCTTCGTCCACCACCATCCCCTGCCGCCAACTCGCGAGGATACCCCGCAACCGTTGCTGAAGACGATTGTATTGCACCTCGAGGGAAGGCACGCTCGTCGGCGAGGTGCCCTTGGCGATATACGGCAACCCCGTTCGCTGATCCACCGTCCCATCCAGCATTTCGACAACGGCATCCGCCGGCCATACCTCGTTCGGAAATATCTCGGACATCACTTACCCCCATGTAAAACTCCGTGTCTCCGTGTTGAATCACCCGACCAATCGCTCACTCGGCGTAAACGAAAAACTCATCCGCCCTGTCGCTCGATCCTGCGCCGTCGGCCGCAAATCGAAGGCCGGCAACGGCGAGCTATTCACCACGCACGAATGAACAACCACTCCGTCGCGCATCACGTTGCCGAACGCGTCCTCGGTAACCACGGCGAAACGAAAGCGACCGAATACGAACGGCCCGACCTCGAACTCCATCGCCGCCGCCGGATACGAATGCTCATCCAATAGATGTGTCCCCTCCAGATGACCGTCCGGCCGCACGCTGTCCAAGTGCGGTCCCAACGCATGTCCACCCGACAAGTGGCCGGCCACGCTCATGGCGTCGGGCCAGAACGGCATCCGCCGACTGGTCAGCGGGTGGTCCCAGTCGATCCCGCCGCCGTCCGCCCCGCCGCACACCTGCCAACCATCGGTCGAGCGATAAGCCCGCCCCCGCACCACTTGTATCCGAACACATTGCATGAACTCTTCTCCGTTCCGGAGTTTACCCACCATGGCGGGTGACTCCGTGGTAAATCCACCTACACGACCTCCGCCGGAACCGACGTGATCCCCAAGACCAGTTCCGTCTCGTAGCGGCCATCCTCAAGCCGAAACCGCCGACCCAGAACCGTCGGATACCGCTCCCCTCCGAGGGCCGTGGCGAAACGCAAATGACGGCCGTAGATTCCTTCGATTCGATCGCCCAAAGCGTAACCCGTCTCGATCCACGGAATTACCGGCGCCGCCCGTACCGCACGATCCTGGTTGGTCTCGGCCATTTGGCGGGCCAGATCGCTGATCGCCGCCGAATCGTCCCGCTCCGCGGCAATGGCCACTCCGCCGGAACGCAACACATTCGTGGTATGCTTACGGGTTATGTATTGAAAGGACGCCGGCCGTCGAACCACCAGCGCATTGCATTGCAGAGTCGGCGAGGCCAGGCCGTCCGGCCCGTAAACCGCCGTCAAACGATCGTCGCTTTCGATCACGGCCGTCACCCGCGCGCGAAATGTCCCGTCAATCAAAGCGTACCAAAGGTTCTGATCGGCCGCATCGACGCCCGTGGGTGTTATCTCCGTCGGATTCTCGCAATCGAAATAGACGCCCGCGCGCTCATCGAGCACCCGCACCCCGGCCGACTGCTGCTGCCAACTCAGTCCCGAATCGAAACTGATCTCGACCCATACGCCAAGGGAACGACCGTACGCCGACTGGCTGATCGCCGGTAACAGCCGCCGCGGCCGGCGGGTCCAGGCCCCCCGGCTCGTCACCGTCGCATCCGCCACGCTCGCGAAATCGAAAGGCCGATAGTCTTCGAAAGGCGCATGCCGATTGTACAGCGCGCCGTCGTAGTACCCGTCCTCGTTCAAAACCCACAGGCGGGCGATATCCTTGTCGATCATGAACAAACCGCCGCGACGGTGATAACGCTGAAACCATTCGCATGATTCGGCTTCAACGCCGCGAGCCTCGACCTCGGCCGGCGTCATCGCCAACGCCTTGGCCGCCCCCCGATCCTCCGCCTCCACGTTGTCCAGTCCATCGCGAGGAATCCAGCCCGGCCACAACGGTACGGTCATCTCGTATCGCTTGACCTCCCCAAGCACGATCGGACAATTCACGATCCGCCGGTGGTCCCAGGTGACGATTCCACGATAGGTATTGTTGGCCGCCAGGACTTGGGACACGGAACGCGAGGCGGCATCGAAACGCGGCGTGCCGTCGGCGTAACGGCCGGTCCGCGCCAGGTACAGCCTCTTCAGCGGACCATCCCCCGCCGCCCAGACGCGTAATCGTGTACATAACCGACCGGCGACATTATCCGTTTCCGCCGTGAGATGAACCCCCGCCGCCGCGGACCATAGGGCTAGGGCTTCGAGCAGATGCGTCGCTTCGCAGACCAGCGACACCGGCTCCCGCCGCAAGGCCGCGCTCAACGCCCCCGATTCGCCCGCCCCGCCGTCGATCAAGTCATCGGTCACGGAAAACACATTTCCCTCGCCGACCGACCCTTCCCGCGAGAGATAAAACCAGATCAGATATCGCAACGCCGTCGCATACGTCCACTTGATTCTGCGGCCGTCATCCCAGGTAAACACATGCACCGCCCGCGATTCACCCGTTGGTGAGGCGACGACCAACGGCGCTTCCGCCCGATTTCCCACCCCATCGGGATTGAAAACGCAAGGCAACGCGGTAATCAAGACACTCCGATCCGCGTAATGCTCCGGCTCGACCAATAAACCGTCCTCGATCTGCCCGCTGCGCATCCGACGGCCGAAAATCAACGACTCCCGCGCCCGTTGCAACCGCTCGAAAACGTGCTCGGCCTCGAACACATAACATTCTTCTTCACGCCCCACGCGCCCGTCCCAGCGCGTGCTCTGCACCGGCGGATAACCCTCGAACAGAAACTCCCGACGAGCCACCTCCGCCGCATCGGTCACTACGGCCACCCGTCGATCCGGATGATAACGACGTCGGGCCTCTTCCGCGTCAAACGTGTCGTCCATCCGCACCGAAAAGACGGCCGACGAAATCGCCTGGTCCGCTTGCTGAAATACCTCCTCCACCCGCAACCGCTCATCCACCTCGAACTGCCCCGACCCATACACGGTTTCCACGGCCGCCAGCAGACGCTCCGCCGGTTCGGATCGCAAACGCATGGCACTCACCAACTCACCCCCTCAACCCAACAACTGCACGAACTCAACTTCGCCATCCTGAAAAGCGCTGCCGTCGATTTCATCCCGACCACGCGGCCCCACCCGCTTATAACTTTTAATCACACACCGCTCGTGCGACCGCCCCCACGCATCGATCATGGTCCTGACTTGCCCATCGGCCAATTCATCCTCGATATCCGCCTCGATGGCGTTCAAGGCCGCGTCATCCCTCGCCCGCAAACGCCCGCGCCAGAAAATCGACCGTTGACGCAACCCCAGATTCCGCTCGAAAACTCCGTTTACGCCGGGAAACGCAAAATACGTACCGGCCCGAACCAGCGGCCCCACTTCAACGTGCATCTCGCTTTCCGCGCCGGCCAGCCTACGGCCGCCATACGTCGGCGCAACCATCTCCGCCTGCCGACTCAACCCATATCGCTGTTCCCAGACGAGCAAGCCAACCTGCCCACCAACCGGCTGCTCGTCAATCAGCCGCAAACGCCGGTCGCCATCGACCATCGCTCCTTCGAGAGCCTCGGCTATCCGCGCGGCCAGGGTCAGCAAACCGGTCACGTCATCGCTGCCGCTCCAGGCTTCCTGCTCGTTGCGCAGACTGCGTTCCGCCAACCATACATTCAACAGGTGCCGGCCCGGCCGACGAAATTCCTTGTCGCCCCCATCTCGCCCGACCGTCAACACATAGGCGGCCGGCAGACGCTCGCGCCCCAGCGAGGCCAGCATGGCCTTTCGTTCATACCCCGTATGCCCTTTCACCGTGGCCAGCAAAGCCGCCTCGCCCTGCGCCAGTCCCGCAAGGATTCCTCGCACGAATGTTTCGATGGATATCCAACTGTTCATGGATTACAGACCTTCCAATTCCTCGCGCGACATCACCCGCTCGGTACCCACGACCGCGCAGCCGATCCCCTTCGCCGCGTTGCGCGCCAATTCGCGATCACACGGCAAAACAACCTCACCGCCGGCCACTCGTTGCAGCCAAACGACGGCCGCCTCACGCTTGCGCACCACCGCATCCGGAACCGACAGACGCCGAGCATGCAACCGATATTCCGCGATATCCAGGGTCACGCCTCGGAGCACCGCGGCCAATCCTTCCTGACCGTCCACCAGTACCGGTACCGCATAACGCCGGCCGAGAAAACTGTTCACCTCGCCCTCGGCCTCGCGCAAAACGGTGTTCGCCTTGCCCACATCCGCGACCCCGGTCCCGGCGTCATCGGTCAACTGCACATAAACCGTCGTGCCCAGTCGCGTTTCCAAATCATTATGCGATGCGTAAGACATGAATCGCCTCCCTCCCCAACCATACGGCCGCGAAAGAGGCAGGCCACGGAAGATATCTTCACCCACCGGGCCTGCCCCCTCCCTCGCGTCCCCCCACCACTGACCACTGCCGAAGGCCCGCTCGCCTCGGCGGAGCCCGGCAGAGCCGGGCCTCTGGCGGGATTACTGACTACTGACTACTGAAAGCTGACAGCTTTATTCAAACACCGTCCGCACCGCGAACTGCCAGTAGCCGTAGGTCATCCGATACCGGGCCCGCACTCCGAAGAGAAGCTTCTCACGCTTGAAACTTTCCTCGCTCGTTTCCGTCAGCGCCCCGAACTCCACCGGCTCGCGGTCCTGGAAGATGAACGGGCGGATTACCCCGTCGGTTTTCAGCAGATACCAAGTGGAGGCCGTGTTCAGCCACGGCAACGCGATCACCCGCGCGATGCCCTTGACCACGTTGTCCGTGCTGGCGATCACCGAGGCGTTGACCGCCTCCATGGCCGTAAACAACATCGACGGTGGCACCACGCAAACCAGCCCGCTCACCCCGATGTTCATCGGCTCGCCCTGATCGTCCTTGAACGCCAGCATCGTGGCGATGGCCTGCTTCAACGCCGCCTTGAACTCGACCGTGGTCGGATCGCCCGTATCATCGGCGTTGTAGGTCAGATCGTTGTCCTGCGCGCCCGATCCGCCCGAGACGTGGGCCGCGTTGAAAAATGGCACGCCGTCGTAGCCGTGGAAGCCGCCGGTCGCCCCGTTGATCAGCAGTTGGGCCAAAAGATAATCCTTGTGCGTCGCCGCCCTTCGGGCCAGTTCCCCGACACGCACGCGAATCTGCCCGGTCTGATCGTCGGCGATCTCGTCGCGGTCCACCTCGATCGTCGCTTCGTATTTCAGGTTCTCGACCGAGTAGCTTTCCGTGCGCAATCCCTTGGCCAGTCGCCCGGAACCCCACTCCCGCATCTTCGGCACCGTCCCCAGCCACTTGTAGTTTTCCGAATCCGAGTTCGACGGAATTCGGGTGGCCAGATCCTGATAATACGTCGTCGTGTTCTCGAAGCGGTCGAAGAATTCGCTTCGTAACCCCTTGCTCAACAGTCCCGTATCAATCACCGCCATTGCTCACCCCATTTCATTGTAAAATCTCTGTCTCCAAGGTGTGGCACCGGCGTCTCGCCGGTACGCTTTACTTGGGTTTCTAATCCCAGCAAATCCGTTTCGTTACGCCCGCACCTAAGGCGGCCAGGGTCATTCAAACCGCACCACTATCCCCTTATCTTCAACAAACTCCATGTCTCCGTGCCTCCGTGTCTCCGTGGTTAATCACCACGCCGTCTTCACTCTCAGGCCGCGATCTTTTTCGCCGCGATATACCAACCCGTCCCGTTACAGACGATCGTGATCGAATCGCCGGCTGAGTCCATTTCGTTGTTGTTGATCGCCCCGTCGATGGTTTCGCTTGCGTGGGGCTCGATGGTCAGTGCGCCGCTTGCCCCCGTCTTGACGAACGTGCACCACGCCCCCGCTCCCGCGTCGGCGGCCGCCGGCAGGTTCAGATTCCCCGCCGTCGTCCCGGTCACCACGATGATGCCGCCCAGATCGCTCACCCCGACGGCCACGTTGGCCGCGCTCGCTTTGCTCACCACCTGATGTTTCAGACCGGCCGATACCAGCGGCGCGGTCATTGTTCCGCCCGTTAGCGGCGTCGGCGTCGTCTGAATCCGCAGCACGATCCGGTTGGCCGAGGGCACGTCGATCTGGTGCCCGACAAAACTGTTCCCCGCCGCGCTGGTCGTCAGCGTATCGTCCGCCGACGCATAGACCGGGCCCTTGTTGTGGGCTCGATCCGCCCCGCTCAAGACGTGCTCGAAATCGCCCAGGGTGAATACGCGGACCACCCGATCGCCGTCCGCCCCCGCCGAGTTGTCCGCCTCTTCGTAAGCAATCCCCGCGAAAGGATCACCCGCGTTCAGCGGCCGGGCGTAACCGCCGCACAACCCCACGAAACCGCCCCGATAAACACAAACCCCCTCCTTGACCGGCAGGCTCCGCAACTCCTGATCCAC
Source organism: uncultured Planctomycetales bacterium (assembly GCA_964642815.1). Taxonomy (GTDB): domain Bacteria; phylum Planctomycetota; class Phycisphaerae; order UBA1845; family PWPN01; genus JAAYCU01. Next base: position 15,151 of record CAZXSA010000067.1, read on the forward strand.
GTACCGGTCCACCTCGCGATTACCCGTCAAAGCCATCATCCTGCTCCTTCTTACTCCTACCTGTTCAACCCACGACCACGAAGTACTGCCCTATTACTTTTTATCTTCTCTCCGTGCCTCGGTGTCTCCGTGGTTAATCACCCCCGCCTCGCGTAACGCATCGCGAACGAACGCCTCCTCGCTGGTCAGCGAAGCCATCCGCGGTTCCGCCCGCCAGGCCGCCCGGGCCGAGGCGATCACCGCCTGCCGCGATCCGTTGCCGCCCTCCTCCGGGCTTTCCGTGCGCCCCACCATGACCACCGGCGGGGCCTGCCTCAGCCATTCCTCGAACGCCGCCGGGTCTTTCATCGCCAGCGCCATCGCCCACTCGCGTTGCGGCGGCAGCAGCTTCCCCGAACGCATGGCCGCGATCACCTTTTCCTCCGCCTCGCGCTTGGTCTTTTCCAAGGCCAGATCGGCCAACCGCTGCTCGGCCCTGGCCAGGACCAGCTCCAACGTGCTGTCGGTGTTCAGCCCCAGTCGTAGACAAAGCGCCTCCACCGCCGCCCGCAAGCGTTCGGACAACGCCGTGTCGGATGAACGAGGATGTATCGCTCCGTCCTCCGGCTTCTCCTCGCGACCGGCCTCCTCCCCGGAAAGCACCAACTCATCCGCCCGGTTCACGATCGGCTTCATACCCACGATCGCCGGCTTGTTGGTCAACGCCGCCGAATGCAAGGCCACCACCCGCCGATCGCTCTTGCGGACCAGCACCACCGGCGAAATGTACCGATACTCGCGGGCCGTGAGTTTTTCCCTGGCCGCGTCCGTCCACTCAACCGCGGCAAACAAACCCGCGCCCGCTTCGTCCGCCTCGATCGGGTCGGCCACCTTCAACGCGCGAATCCACCCGGCCGCCGGCGCCTGGCCCGTCGGCGAGGCATAGACCCCACCCAGACTCTGGTGCTCGTAGTCGATGGGCACATCCGTCCCTTGCGCGTCGAACGCATCGAGCACCAGCCGCGCCGACTCCGCATCCATCACGAAGTCGCCGTTGGCCGATTGCACCTGCCCCCAAGGCGCGATCAAAACCCATCCCGGCGCCGCGTCCGCCGTCCGGCTCGAAAGACGGATCACCATCCGGTCCCGCCCGTCCCCCGCCGATTTCACCGTTTCCTTCTCCGCCATTGTCGTCATTGATACCTCCATCCACTGTCGGCCGTCGGCCTCGACGTTCACCCCCGATTACCCCGTCCCACCAACCGTGGCCCGCCACGAAAACCCCGGCCTGACGCTACAAAATCACCTTTAACCGTTCCGCGAACCCAGCCTCCAACGGAACAACCATAACGCCACGCCGGACGACCCAATGAGCAACTCGATATCAGGAAAGATTTACCGGACAGGTCCGCTGCTCAAGACCAAGAGAAGAAATGAAAAATTGCTGGTGCAAGAATCCTTTCTCGGACCCATACCTTTGCTGGTGCGAGAATCCCTTCTCGCACCCATACCTTTGCTGGTGCGAGAATCCCTTCTCGCACCCATACCCCGGGGAATCCTTTCCCCGGTAACGCGGGATGGGAATCCCTATCCCGGGCGGTCGAGATGGGAATCTCGATCGAGCGAAATCTTTACCGGACAGGTCCGCTACTCAAGACCAAGAGGGGAAATGAAAAACCGGGATCCGCCTGGCAGGCAAGCGGATCCCGGTCATAAGGGCAGGCAGGTTATGTTCGCCGTTTCCAGCGAACAACGATCTTTGCTGGTGCGAGAATCCCTTCTCGCACCCATACCCCGGGGAATCCTTTCCCCGGTAACGCGGGATGGGAATCCCTATCCCGGGCGGTCGAGATGGGAATCTCGATCGAGCGAAATCTTTACCGGACAGGTCCGCTACTCAAGACCAAGAGGGGAAATGAAAAACCGGGATCCGCCTGGCAGGCAAGCGGATCCCGGTCATAAGGGCAGGTAGGTTATGTTCGCCGTTTCCAGCGAACAACGATCTGACTCATCCGCCGCGTCCCTCCACCAACGCCACCAGATGACCGACCGTCTCCTTCAACACCTTCGACTGGCTGGAGAGCTCCTCGGCGGCGGCGGCCGACTCCTCCGCGCCGGCGGCGTTCTGTTGCGTCACCTTGTCCATCTGGGAAATCGCCAGATTGACCTGCTCCACGCCTTGCGCCTGCTCCTCGGAGGCCTTGGAGATGTCGTTAATCAACTGGGTGACGGCATCGACATTCTTAACGATAGCGCCCAGGGCCTCGCCGGCCTGGGTGGCCACTTCCGTACCGTTATGCGACCTGTCCACGGCGTCCTCGATCAACTGGGTCGTTTCCTTGGCGGCTTGGGCACTGCGCTGGGCCAGATTGCGAACCTCGTCGGCCACCACCGCGAACCCCTTGCCATGCTCGCCCGCCCGGGCGGCCTCCACCGCCGCGTTCAACGCCAGCAAGTTGGTCTGGAAGGCGATCTCCTCGATGACCTTGATGATCTTACTGATCTTCTGCGAGGAATCGTTGATCCCGGTCATGGCCTGATTGAGTTGCGTCATCGTCTGATCGCCCTGGTAAGCCGCCTGACGGGCCTGGTCCGCAAGACCATTGGCCTGCTTGGCGTTACCCGCGTTCGTCCGCGTCATGGCCGCCATTTCCTCCAGAGCGCTGCTGGTTTCCTCCAGCGAGGACGCCTGTTCGCTCGTGCCGGCGGCCAGATTCTGGGAGGAGCCGGCCACCTGGTCGGCGGCCGCATTGACCTGGTTCGCGCCTTCGTTCAACTCGGCGATAATGCGCCGCAACGATCGGGCCATCCCGCTACTGACAAACCAGGCCACCACGAACGACAACACCAACGCCGCGACCGCGACGCCCACGCTCCACGAAAATACCGTCCTCAGCGCCGTGGCGCCGGCCGCGCGCAGTGCCCCCAAGGTCTTTTCGCCTTGAGCATCCATCTCCGCGACCGCCCCGAAAAACTCATCCTCGTAGGCCCCGACGCCGATTACCCAATCCCACGGCGCGAAGTAGGCGAGCAGAACCACTTTATCGCGGGCCTGCGTATCCCCGGGGTTTTTCCAGGAATAGCGGACCTCGGCCGTCTCGCCGGCTTTCAGGACCAGCGCTTTCGTGCAAATATCCTGTATGAACAGTTGCCCGTTGGCATCCTTGGACATCCACAGATCTTCCCCGTCGCGTTTGCCCTCGTAAGATACGACATAATGCCCGCGCGATTTCCCTTGCGCGTTGAGCACGTATACATAACCGGTCTTGCCCACCCTGATGGACATGATCGCTCGGCGTAAGGAATCCGCGCTTTCCTCCTTGACGCCGACATATAACATACCCACGACCTGCTTCGAGGCATCGACGATCGGCTCGTAGGCCGTAACGTACCAGGCATTGACCACGAAGGCCCGTCCAATATAAGGTTGGCCGTTCCGCACCGCTTCCACCACCGCGTTCGGCTTGCCGTCCGGCATGCGCGCGGGAATGTAGGTGCCGATCGCCCGCGTCCCATCCGCGCCCAATACATTCGTGCATACCCGCAACATGTCCCCGTCGGGATTCATCCGTTGAAAGATCGTGCAGGTGGCTCCCACCAGCTGCTGAGCGCGATCGACGATCGGCGAGGCGGTCCCGGCCTCGCGATTCTGACCCAGCCACTCTTTTCCGATGCACATCTTCGGCAAGGAAATGGTAACTTTCTGCTGGTCATACTGATTGGCCGCCTCCCAGCGGACTTGCTCCTCCATCAAGGTTATGCCGCCGGCCTGGGTCAGTAGTTCGCGAGCCACGTTCAGATCGCAACCCACTTTCTGCTGAAGCAATTCCTGCTGGGCCGCGCACATCGCGTAGACCTGCTCCGCGGTATGCCGCAGATCACTCATCCCCGAGGCCAGCAACGCGGCTTTACCGGTCTGGACCGTCTTGGTCAGGCCGGTTTCCGCCTCGGCCGCGGTCACATGGAATCCATCCCGAACTTTCCAGTGGATAATGACGGATACCAGAATCACCGGCACGACCGCCAGAACCATGTTACTACTAAGTAACTTTGCCTTTAAACTCATGACCATGACCCCCTTTCAAATGATCCATAACCTTCAAACATGTTGTCTCCCCGGGGACGCAAATACCCCCCTTGATCAATGTATGAACCGACGTTGTCCCAGGCTCGACGTGTGCGACGATTATCGGGCGTGCGCCCGCACAAAGGATATGTCCCACAATTCCGAACCCACTGACCCATCGACAATATTTGCCAGACTCCATATTAAATTTCCGGCAAAGGCTTCATACTTAATGAATCCGATCAGGCCAGGGCGGTGATAATGATTCGTCCTATAAATATAGCGGTTTAAGCGTGGAGGGTGCCTCGTAACAAGGGTGGGGACGCGATGATCGAATACGATAACTTTTTCGTCATCGCGCGCAACATCACGACGTAGATTCCCTTTGTCATCGATCATCGTGACCCCACCCATCCCGGAGTACCGGGATGGATGGGGCACCCTGGCCTCACCCCGCACTCCGCCCAATTTAATTTTCTTGATAAGGTGCTATATTGTGGAGCCGGAGGTTTTTTATGCAGGTAGCGCCGATCGAACCTTCCAACGTGGACAACGCATCCGTCGGCAACCGACACAATCGCCGCTCGATCTTGTGGACCACTCTGCTTGTGCCTCTCCTGTTCCTGCCCTATCGGTGGCTTTGGTTTCCCTGCGGCCTGGCGGCCACGTTGCTGATCGCGCAACGAAACCGTTCGTTAAAGGAGATTTTTCATCGAGACGGCACGCTGATCGTCGGCTCGTTGCTCGTGTTATTGATCCGCACCGCCCTCGATCCAGTGTGGTGGCTGCCGTGGTTCGCGATCGTCTTGTTCATTCTCTGGTTTCGGCGTCAGCCCTGGTGTTCGAGGCGCCTGGCGACGGCCGGCATCATATTGATTTGGCCGGTCGCTTTCGGCTTGCTGACCCGTCCATCGCTTTCTCTTCCGTTCAACCCGCACAACACGTCGATCGGCACGGATTCCATCCTGGTCTGCGCGGGAGACAGCCTGACTTCCGGAGTAAAGCTCGGCACGGATGACGATACCTATGTCGCCTGCCTGCGCGAAACCCTGCCCGGTCGCGTCATCAATGCCGGGGTCGCCAACGATCGCACGGCCGATGTCCTCGCCCGGCTGGACCGCGACGTACTCGTTCATAAACCGACGGTGGTGTTGCTCTTTGTCGGCGGCAATGATTACCTCGGCGGCACGCCTCGCAATCTCTTCGCCGACAATATGGAAAACGCGGCCGCGCGCATCGTCGCCACCGGCTCCAAACTGGTCATGGTCGAGGTTCCAACTGGAATCATCTGGAACCCCTATGCCGGTATCTATCGTTCCGTCGCCCGGCGGCATGGGGCCATCCTGGTCCCCGAATCGCGACTTCGCTGCTGGTACAGCCTGGAACTCCTCGCCCGCCCATACCTGCCGAACCCCTTGACCATCGACGGCATCCACCTCTCCCCCACCGGCGCCCGCAACGTCGCCCAATGGCTGGAGCCTTATCTGCGATTGGCCTTGAATGCATCCTGAAACTCAAAAAGGACGGCCGTATCTATCCTGCTCCGATAAAAAACCTTGATCTCTAAATCCTATATTATCGTAAGTTCTTTATCCACAATAAATTACAATTTTTACGTTGAACCATTTGCATCTCAGGAAGAATTGTGATATACTGTACTAGTAAGGTAATACAGAGGACAAGAAACAATGCCCCTGGACCCCAACAGTCACGTTCCTGTTTACGAGCAGATTGTCGAGCACGTGCTCGGCCTGGTCTCCGCCGGAGTTTATCGGGCCGAAGAGGCCTTGCCCTCGGTTCGCGCGCTCGCTCTCGAACTGCTCGTCAATCCCAACACCATCCAGCGGGCTTATCAGGAACTCGAAAGACAGGGATTCGTTTACACCCGCAAGGGGCTCGGCGTCTTCGTCGCCAACAACGGGGCCGTTACCGCCCGCGACAAATCGGAGGCGGCCATCCAGGATCGTTTTATTCAAGGGATCAACGTCGGCCGGGCCGCGAAAATTGATGAACGGCGTATGGAAGAGATTTTTAGAAACGCCCTGAACAAGAAAACAACCCAAGGGGAATCAAAGGGCACCATTGGACCAAGGGAGGAGTCATGATCGTTCCGGATGAAATATCGTCCGCCATCGAGTTGTCCGGGGTCACCAAATGCTTCGGCAAGAGTAAAGCCGTCGCCGATCTTAATCTGCGGATTCCCAAAGGATCGGCCTTCGGCTTCCTCGGGCCGAACGGAGCGGGCAAGACCACCACCATCAAAATGATGATGGGCCTGCTCAAAAAGACCGCCGGAAATATCCGCGTGCTCGATCTCGATCCGATCGCCCAGGGAATTGAACTCAAGCAGCGCGTCGGTTACGTGCCCGAGCAGCAGTTCATCTACCGCTGGA
>CAZXSA010000068.1:0-3343 GCA_964642815.1 uncultured Planctomycetales bacterium
TGACCATCTGGAGAAAGCCGTCCATCACGCTGACCACGATCAGCACCATGGCCACGCAAAGGCAGACGGCCGCCACGGCGAAAAAGGCGATTCGCCGCTTATGCAGATACCGAAGACAAAGAAAAAGTTTATACATAGGGGACCGTCGCCATGTCGCGCGGGGTTTGCCCCCGGGCCGCTAGACCGATTCCTCGTTTTCCAGTTCGTTCTCTTGCGCTTCCACCTCTGCCTGACTGAGAGGACGTTGCAGGGGAAACAGGATCACATCGCGGATGCTCGGCGAATTGGTCAGGAGCATGACCAACCGATCTACCCCGATACCCAAGCCCCCCGCCGGAGGCATGCCATATTCCAAGGCTCGGACAAAATCCTCGTCCATCACCGCCATGGTCTCATCACGCTTCTCGCCGGCGAGTTGCCGTTGAAAATTCTCCTGCTGAACCCGCGGGTCATTCAATTCCGTATACGCATTGCCTACCTCGGTCCCGGCCACGAACGCCTCGAAACGCAGGGCAATGTTCGGATCATCGCTCTTTCTTCGCGTTAGCGGACATAACGGAGCGGGATAATCCAGCACAAACGTGGGCTGAATCAGCCTGGGCTCCACCAGGGCTTCGAAGACCTCGTTGATAACAATAACATCCGCGAGTTTTGCCTGCTCAATACCCAGCTCCGCGGCTTTGGCCCGAACGGCGGCAATATCATCGAGCTTGACTCCCGCATACTCCTCCAGTAAATCAGCGTAATAACGTCGAGGCCAGGGTGGTGTATAGTCAATCATGAGATCGCCGAAAGGCCGCTGATAACCGCCCCCGACCCGCTCGATGGCGGCGGTCACCATCGCCTCGGTGATAGCCATCATATCGTTATAATCGCCGTAGGCTTGATAAAGTTCCAATAGGGTGAACTCCGGGTTGTGCGAGGTGTCGATTCCCTCGTTTCGGAAGACCCGGGAGAACTCGAATACCCGCTCCATTCCCCCCACCAGCAGCCGTTTGAGATACAACTCCGGACTGATCCGGAGAAATAGTTTCATGTCCAGCGTGTTATGATGGGTCACGAAAGGTCGCGCCGCCGCCCCACCGTAGATCGGCTGCAAGACCGGCGTTTCCACCTCGAAAAAACCGCGATCTACGAGGCAACGACGGATGGCGTCGATGATCGCGCTACGCTGCTTGAAGGTTTCTGAAACCGTCGGATTGGAAAACAGGTCCACGTAACGCCGACGGTAACGTAGATCGATATCCTTAAGCCCATGCCATTTTTCCGGCGGTGGCTGAACCGCCTTGCATAGCATGGTTACCGCATCGGCCCAAACGGTCAATTCACCCGTTTTGGTCCTGCCGAGCAGCCCATCGACGCCGATCAGATCCCCGAGATTCAATAGTTTGCTGGCAAGGGTAAATTCGTTTTCGGTTACGGCCGCCTTACTGACCCCGACCTGGATCACGCCGCCACTGTCGCGAATCTGCATGAAAATCAGCTTGCCCGTCGGACGGTATAAAACAAGCCGGCCTGCCACCCGGACCCGGACGCCTTCGGCGTGTTGACCCGGTTCGATATGGAGGGCTTCACTCTCCCGGCGTATTTCGGCAATCGGCCGTACGTTTTCCAGACGCCCGCCGTAGGGGTCGATCCCTAATTCGCGTATTCGTTCAAGCTTAATCTTTCGATCTTCAACCTGTTGCTGAATACTCATGGTTCTGAATACCGTTCTCCCTGTGTGTGCCCTTCGGGGGCCGTGAAACTATCGCCGGTTGTCGGCCGGCCGTCACCGTAATTCAACAGCCGGCCGGGCATTGTCGCCGATTTCTCCTGGAAATGCCAATATTCGCCACATTCATTGACGTAGTCTCTCGGGACTGGGAAATATTGCTCGACAAAAGCCCTTGGCAATAGAAATGTTCCCGCGGCCATACGCCGCCATGTTTTCAGGCCGCGCAACCAAAAACCCCCACGCAAACGTGAGGGTTTATCGGCCGGGGCGGCAGAACAAAGGCTACCCCTGAAGGAAACACTGAACTGTGGGCGCCCGGGTTCGAGCCGGTAACCAGCGGCCGGGGAGCCGGTTTCTCCCTCGCCCATCACTATATGTATGTCCTTAGCAGCGAATAAGTATAACGGATCAGGACACGGTTGGCAAACGATCGCTTAGTATCGGATTGTCAGCTATTTTTATTGCCAGACCATCGCCGCCCAGAGGCGATCACCTCCGGCCTCCATTTAGGACTCAACGAGAAAATAAGGATCTTTGCGCATGGCCTTTTCAAGCACCCGCTGGACGGCCAGGGTGGGTACAAGCGAAACTATGGCGTTGCCGATTTTGATTTGTGGCATATCGCCATTCCGATGCAACAAAGGATCGAGACGTGTAAAATCACGTTGCGGACCGGCCCGATGATGCTGAAGACTCTCGCGTTGTCTATCGATCGGCATGGCAAAAAATTCCTCGACGGTTAGGTGCGCCTGGCTCTTTTTCTCCTGAAGATAAGGTGGGTTGCCGATTTCCTCCAACATGTGAATCGCTGAATTACTTGCGTTACCCACGCCCATTAACAACATGAAGCCCCGTTCCTGGAGAAGAACATTGAATGGCTGGGCTAATCCATAGGGGAACATTAGCCGTTCATTCTCCCGAGCCAGTTCACCGGCCCATTGGCCGGCAAATGTAATCGAATACAGGGGATGCAATCCCCGACACGCACGCGGGTCTCGGGCAAAGGTAGTCGGAATAATTCCCGTGGATATGACGGCCGTGGCCGGATCGAGGGATACCAGGTCGCCGTTTTCGTTTTCCGTGCGGCCATAGGTCGGCATCATGAGCAGGCCCTGTTCGCCAACCGTTTCAAGAAGAGCTTCCACGACGGCCGCCGGCCCGCCTTCAACCGCTCCGAAACTCTTGAACGAGCTATGCGCAATGACATAGTCTCCCGCCCGCAACCCCAGGCGTTCGAGGCCGTTACGAATGTCATTTTTATCGATCGCCATTCGTCGCTTTTAACATAACGGCGATATTATTTCAAAACGAGACCAGCATCGTCTGTAGTTCCTCGCGGCCTTTTCCGGTCTTGTGGTATCGCTCTTTCTGATTGGCCTCAGCCCTTGTCTCGAATGATTCGACGTGCGGAAGTCGCCATGGTATACCGTGTCGTGTGCTTTTGGAATATCCAGTGTTGTGCTGTGCCAAGCGACGGTCGATATTATCCGTCGAGCCGACATAGGTACGGCCGGTCTTCTCGCTGAGAAGAACATAGACGTAAAACATGGCTCTCCACCAACAACGTGGGCCGTCCGTTATGGACAGCCCATGCATTCGGGGCGAGAGGATTTGAACCTCCGACCT
>CAZXSA010000068.1:3443-21400 GCA_964642815.1 uncultured Planctomycetales bacterium
ATCTCCGACCTGTCGCCGAGGCGACCGCTCTAGGCCAGGCTGAGCTACGCCCCGTGGTCTTCAAAATATTCGGATCGGCCACCGCGGCCACTGTTGGAAAAAGGCCGGTCAGTCGGATCCGTAACTGCCGTTATCCTAACATATTCATATGAACAGGTAAACACCCTTTTTTTTGAGGATATTACCGTGAATCCGGGGACAACGGGGCAGGGTCGTTTTTATTGCCCCACCGATGTTCTTCACGGTTTCCCCTCGTCTTGCATTACCCAACCCAGCCGCATAAAGTGCCTTAAGAAAGTTCCAAAAAGGGATGTTCCCGTGCTTCGGCCGCGACTCGGCGATGGACTGAATCGGAATCATCAACCGTGAATCATCAAACACTCAAGACGGCGATCATTGCCCTCCTTCTTGCCGGCGTCTGCGTGTTGGCCGAGACTGCGGGGCAGGAGGGAACTTCCTCGCAGCCCGCCACCCAGCCCGAGGCCCCCGTCGACCTGGCCGTTGCCGAACTCAAACCGGAAGTCATCGAAGACCGCATTCGTCAAGTAGAAGCCGCCACGAATATTGACACCACCGTCAAGGCCGAATTGCTTGGCCTGTTGAGGCAAACTCTGGACCATCTCAAACGGGTCGATACCTGGACCCAGGAAACGCAACGTCTCGAACAGCGGCTTCAACAGCTTCCCGTTGAACTGACCCAGCTTCGCGGCCGGCTGGAGCAGGCAACCAGCGCGCCCGCCACGCAACCGCAAGTCGACGTTCCCCCGGATGCCACGCTCGAGTCCATCAACCGCAACCTCCAGGATGCGGAAACCCGCTGGCGAAAACGGCAGGAAGCTCTTCGGAAAAGCGAGGAGGATATTCAGTCTTGGTCGGAACGCCGAGCCGCGCTGCCTCAGAAACTGGCCCAAACCCGTGGGCAATTGGAGGAGGTCAATCGGAACCTCAATATCGCGCCGGTCGCCGGCATGACCCCGGAATTGGCCGAGGCCCGCCGAAACGCTCTTCTGGCCAATCGTCGGGCAATCGAGCAGGAAATCAAGGTTCATGAGCAGGAATTCCGCGTTTTCGATACCGTGGGCAGTGACGTGCTCATCGCCCGCCGCGATGTGGCCCGAATGGAGCATGCCCAGGCTCAGGCCGTGGTCAAGCTCTGGCAACGGATAGCCGTCGAAAAACGCCAGGCCGACATTGAAAAACAACGCCAGGAAGCGGAACGCCAAGTTGCCCAGGCCCCGGCCGCCGTGCGTAAACTGGCCGAGCAAAACAAGCAACTGGCCAAGGAACGAGGCGAGCTTCAGCATAGGATCAACGAAACCGTTGCCCGGGAAAAAAAACTGAACGAAATCACCGAGCGTCTTGATAATGAACTCCAACTGCTGAAAGAAAAGATCAGATTAGTTGGGATGGCCACTTACGTCGGCCCTCTGCTCAGCAAGCAACGGGCCATGTTACCCAATATTACCGGTTATCGTCGCGATATTCGGGTGATCAATGAACGGATCAACCAAGTCCAATTCCGCCAGATCGAGCTCGGCCAGGAACGATCGCTGCCCGAGAACCTGGAGCATCAAGTCCAACAGCAGCTTAGGGAGTTAAGGGAAGCTCAACCCGATCTCGACTATGTCCGAATTGAACCGGAGGTCCGGAACCTTCTGCGCGGCCGCCAGGAATTTCAGGACTCCCTTTCGAAAGACTACGACACGCATTTAATCAACCTCATAGACCTGAACATCGCGGCCAATCGCCTCGTTGACAAGACCGAGGAATTCGAGGATTTCATCAACGAACGGGTCCTCTGGATGCCCAGTAACGACCCGCTTTTCAAAGCCAAACTGCCGGAGCCCATGCTTCCACCGAAGGGAACCATTCCCGCGATCGTGGACGCCTTGTCCCTTGATATGCTTAATCACGCGGCGACTTACGCCACCGCCACCCTTGTATTGCTGTCGTGGCTGGTTATGTTCCGCAGATTAAACGCACGTCGCGGGAGTATCGAACGGCGCGTGTTGCATATCTATACCGATTCCTTCGCCCTGACCTGGCAGGAAATACTTATCGATTTCTATCACGCTTTGCCACTGCCGATGATCCTATGGTTTTTGGGTAGCCGAATATTTTGGTCCGTTCCCGCCGATCCAAAGGATGTTTACTACTTCGCGTACGCGTTGTCCCAAGCCCTGCGCCGCACCCCCCTTTCTCTGTTTGTCCTGCTGTTTCTGCTGAACATATTTCGCAAGGATGGCCTGGCCGACAAACATTTTCATTGGAGCCCCCGTCTTATTTTGATTCTCCGGAATAATCTGCGCTGGTTGACGATTATCGGCCCTCCCTTGGTTTTTGCCGCCATTTTCGCGAACTATCAGAATGAAAGCTGGCGCGATGCCATCGGTCGATCCATCTATGTGTTGCTGATGGGGATTTTGACCGTTTTTGGTCACCGCGTCCTGCACCCGCGATACGGCGTATTGGTTCCCGCCGAACCGGACGACATTAACAAGCATATTCCACCCAAAAGGTTGTTTTGGTATCTTTTCGCTACCTCTATTCCCGTTGGACTACTGATGATCTCCGCCGCGGGTTATCACTATACCGCCGTCGAGTTGACCCGTCGCATGACATGGACGATGTGGCTGATTGTCGGGCTGCTGGTCATTCGTTCAACTATTGTTCGGGCCATCGTGGTTTCCCACCGTAAACTGGCCATTCGAATGGCTAAGGAAGAACGCGGGATGACCGCCCCTCCCGCTGATTTGCCCCCGGGGCACGCTCCACCATCGTCCCCAACCGATCAACAGGCTGCCGAGGAGCTCAGCGAGCGAACCAAAACCTTGCTGCGCTGGCTGGTTGCGTTTGGGCTGCTCACCGGGATTTGGGGCATCTGGCAGGAAATCGTTCCCGCCTTTGGTTTCGTCAATCGAATCGAAATCTGGTCCTATACCGCGGAGGTTCCCAAGGAAGTGCCCTCGGATGGCGGATCAACGACCGAAACCCGTTCGGTGAAGACCACCGTATCCATCAAACTGAGCCACCTTTTGCTCGCCCTAATCGTGGTCGCGGCCACCGTCGTTCTGGCCACCAATGGTCCCAATGTTATTGAAACGCTTCTACTGGTGCGTCTTCCGCTTGATCCAGGTGGGCGATTTGCCATTGCCGCGATTCTTCGATACCTCATCCTTGTGATTGGATTCGTGTTAGCCTTCGGTATGATCGGCATCAACTGGTCCAAGATTCAGTGGCTGGCGGCCGCGATTACCGTTGGGTTGGGCTTCGGTTTGCAGGAGATTTTCGCCAACTTTGTTTCCGGTCTGATCATCCTTTTTGAGCGGCCGATTCGGATCGGCGACACGGTAACCGTTGGCGATGTCAGCGGCACCGTCGGCCGCATTCAAATCCGGGCCACGACCATCGTCGGGTGGGACCGCAAGGAGCTCGTGATTCCCAACAAGGAATTTGTTACCGGCAAGGTCATCAACTGGACGCTTTCCGATTCAGTCCTGCGTATCTCCGTCCCGGTCGGTATCGCCTATGGCTCCGACACCGCCTTGGCAGACAACCTGTTGCGCAAAGTGGCCGATGAGCATCCCTTTGTCCTCCGCGATCCGCCACCGGTCGTTTTATTCAAGGAGTTTGGAGAAAGTTCCCTTGATTTTGAATTATTCGTGTTTATAAACCAATTAAAACATATCATGCAGGTTCGGAATGATCTGCACCGGGCCATCGACGAGGAATTCCGCAAGGCGGGAATCGAGATCGCATTCCCCCAACGCGACATTCATATTCGATCCATCAAGGACGCGCTTCCCCTCGCGGACCAACCCCGGCAACCACCGAATCCATAAAATTACTTTACCGCCCTCCAGTAAGACTCTACGGGGCGCCAACGATGTTTTCATCGTCCCGCCGATTTCATGTCCCGGGAAAATCGCCTATAATGCCCGCCGACATCGACCAGCCAACCGGCGAGTCGTTACCTTCGGTGAACCGCCAAGAACAATACTGCCCTGAAACAAGGAGGTCTTCCATGGTGCGATGGTCCAAGTGCTTGCTCGGCGTCCTGGCAATCGGAACCCTTTTATCGGAGATCCTGGCTGACCCGGCTACATGTGGCGCATCCGAGCCCGAGCCGAACACCCGGCTGGCCGCTCAATGGTGGCCACCGCAGCGAAATGTCTGGACGCCCATCGGATGGAAAGACCATCTGTTTCGTTTCGATGTCATCTTCAATGGTACGGTTGTAGCCCAGCCGCATGTGCCTCTCGTCAAGAAAAAACACACTCAGCCCTGGGAAGGCCAAGGTGTCATCCTGAGCATGACGCCGATCAAGGTTGGCAAGGAGCCCGACCCGCCGCGCAAGGAGCCTTACCTGTTGGCCGGTTTACTGCCGGAATGGGGCGAAGGCCGACAAGGCTGGTCCGATCACCCTGCTCCCGTGCTCTGGACCGAGTGGCCGGTCGGCAAATTCGGCATGATCATCCGACAGGAAATATTCGCCCATATCCCCGGCGGGGGCGAGGTCCAAACCGGAATCGAACCGCTGTACGCCTGGATACGTTTTTACCCTAGTTATATCGATAAGATGGCTGCCAGGGACCGCATCAATCTCTGGATTAATCTGCGCGGCGAGCATATCGGACGCGAAATGCAACATGAAAAGAACCTGCTCGTGTTTCCCGACAAAGTCGCCTGCCCACGCCCGCTGACCGCCCAGATGTTCCAAGCGGACGAGAAATCCGGTTGCCGGATTCTGCAGGAAGATGGCAAGGTACGGTTGCTCGCCATGACCAAGGGGAAGGATGTTTTCGCGTTCACCGAACGCGATCCCGATAGTCGCGACTATTTTCTATGCATGACCCTTTCCGTTCATGAGGGATCCTACATCGATCTGCTGCTTCCCATGCTGCCGAGTACCAAGGAGGAAATCGATGCCGAATGGGCGGTTGGGCGCGACGAGGCCCTCCGGCAAGCCGACGCTTTCTGGTCGGTCAAGCCTCCCACCGCCGCCCGCATCGACACGCCCGAGCCGCGAATCAACCAGGCTATCGATTGGAGTCTCAAGCTCGGCCAGATTCTGACGGAACGAAACCCGGAAAAAGGCGAATACTCGTTTATCTCCGGTTCCTGGCAATACGACGCCCTGTGGCCGACGCCGACTTCCATGGTTGCCCACATGATGTACGATCCGCTCGGCTATCATGAGATCGTGGAAAAACACATCGAGCTTTTCCGGCTCAACCAGGGAACCATTAAGCCGCCGGGGGAGCACTATGAGCTGCATCCCGGTTATTTTTCCTCACCCAAATCCCTGACCTCGATCGACTGGATCACCGATCATGGAGCCATTCTCCACATGGTATCCCGACATGCCCTGATCACGGGCAATGCCGAATTCATCCAACGTTGGCTCGAACCGGTCGTCATGGGCTGCGATTTCCTCAAGGAACTGCGGGCAAATCGCAAACATGACGGTATTCCCGGCATTCTGCCCCCGGCCGTCCCCAACGATATCGAAAAAGCCAGCCAAACACTCTGGAATATCAGTTGGAACTACAAGGGCCTGAAAACCGCCGTACGCCTGCTCCAACGCCTTGGTCATCCGCGGGCGGAAGAGTTCGCCCGGGAAGCGGAGGAAACCAAGAGTATGTTCGTTAAAACCCTCCGTGAGTATACCCTGAAAATGCCGACTTGGACCGACCGCGGTGGCCGGGAGCATCATATCGTACCCACCGCGCTTCAGCCCGGAGGAGGAGGCTATCTTGGCGCCCTATATCTCGATACTGGCCCGATGGTGTTGGTCTGGGCGGAATTGCTCGAGGCGAACGATCCCTTGATGAAATCGACCGTCGCCTGGTTTCGCGAGGGACCGAATTGGGCCCTTTTCGATCCTCGCGGGGATTTCAACCAGCGCCCCGTCCTGATTCATGAAATCTCCAGCGACGAGCCCTGCTATAGCTGGAACGTATATCACAACTGGCAACTCGGTGATCGGCAAAGATACCTGGAAGGCATGTACAGTCTATTGGCCGGAGCGATGTCCGACCAGACATTCATTTCCTGCGAGACGCGGCACGGCATATACGGCAACGTGTTCGTTGCTCCGGTTTTAATCGATTTGATCCGGTTGGCGGTCGTTGACGACCAATTATCGACGGATGATTTGCACCTGTTGCGCCTCGTTCCCCGGGCCTGGTTGAGGACCGATTACACGACCCGTTTTGAAAAGATCGCTACGGAATTCGGGCCGGTCACCTTGCGTTTTGGACTCTCCGACGAAGGCAAGACGCTCGATGTCGCTTTCGAGGCGAGTTTCCGACACGTGCCCAGGAAAATCCTGCTGCACGTGCCGCCGGTTGCCGGCCTGAGTCAGGTGCGGATTAACGGCAAAACCCAAACCGCCCGACCCGGCGATAAGCTGACTATTGCTCCAGCCGATGCAAAATGATTACGCGCTACTTGCAAGAGGTTGATATGTCCACGCAACGTTCGATTACTCTACTCACCGCTTTCGTAACGACTATCGGCCTTGCCGGATTTCAATCCGCTTCGGCCGTTGATTGGCCTCAGTGGCGCTATGACGCCAATCGTAGTGCCGCTTCGCCCCAGGAACTGCCTGAAACCCTTCATTTACAGTGGGTAAGACAGTATCCGGCCCTTGAGCCGGCGTGGGAAGATCCGGTGAATCGCGACCGCATGCCTTTCGATCGAGCCTATGAGCCGGTGGTCATGGGCACGACTCTTTTTGTCGGCTCGAACCGTAATGATCGACTCACGGCATTGGATACCCGCACTGGTAAGGAAAAATGGCGATTCTACGCCGATGGGCCGATTCGCTTCGCGCCCGTTGCCTGGAAAAATAAACTGTTTTTCGTCAGCGACGATGGGTATCTTTATTGTCTTGATGCGGCCACGGGCAAGATTTTATGGAAACAACGTGGCGGACCGGACGCGCGCAAGGCCCTCGGTAACAGCCGCCTGGTTTCCGCCTGGCCGGCCCGTGGCGGACCGGTTTTAATTGACGATACGATCTACTTTGCCGCCAGCATTTGGCCGTTCATGGGCATTTTTATTTACGCGATTGACGCCGAGACCGGCCGCATCGTCTGGACCAACGACGGTATCGGTTCCAACTACATGCAACAACCCCACGGGGGAGCGATTTCCTTCAGTACGGTCGCCCCGCAAGGCGCTCTCGTCGCGGCAGGCGATAAACTGCTCGTTCCGGGTGGCCGATCCGCGCCGGCCAGTTTCGACCGACGCACCGGCGAACTCCTTTACTACCACCTGAACGGCAGCCCTTTTTACCAGATCGAGGAGATACACAGTCATAAGGGCGAAGGGGGTTCACAGGTCTGCGCTTTCGGAAATTTTTACTTCAACCATCGAGACGCGGTTACTGGTCTTTTTGATCTGGAGACCGGGCATTTTTATACAAATTGGGGGAAGAATACTTACCCGGTCATGACTCCGGACGAGTTCTATCTGTCCGGACAACCGATCATCGCCCACCGCTGGAAAGACCTGCACAAGAAATCCCGGGAGGTTGAAACCATCAACAAAAAAACCCGGGAAAAAGAGAAGAAGACGACCTTTTTCTGGGAGTTGCCCGAACGATGGAGTTGTGCTGTCGATGGCAGCGGAGCATTGATCAAGGCCGGAGGGCGCCTGTATGCCGGCGGGGCGAACCGGATCACGGCCCTGACTCTCAAGGAAGACGCTGCCCCGCAAGTCACCTGGCAGGCCGACATTGACGGCCATGTTGCCCAACTTGTTACCGCGGACGATCGGCTTTTCGCGGTAACTCTCGATGGAAAGATATATGCTTTCGGGGCCGAGGCAGCGCCTCCAATGAAGCATGCTCAGGCGCTGCTGAAAAAACCGCTGCCCAGTCCCGTCGAGCGGCAGGCCCAGGAATACCTTAGGCATACCGCCATTAATCCGGGCTATATTCTGGTGTATGGCGTGGGCAATGGTGATTTACTCGAAGCCCTGGCCCGGTGTTCAGAATTTTCGATTGTCGGGGTCGATCCCGACGAGGAGAAAATCAGCCGGTTGCGCCAGCAACTCGATGCGGCCGATCTATACGGCACACGCGTCAGTTTGCACGTCGGCCGACCCTCCACCTTCATGGCTCCCGCATACTTTGCCGCCCTGGTTGTTGGTTACGATACGACGATGTTTTCCGACAAGCTCGAAATACAGACCGTTTACCAGTCGTTGCGTCCCTACGGAGGAACGGCATTTCTCAAACTGGATGATGCCGCGCGACAACAAGATGTGATTGCCTCGATAACCGCTCTCGATCTGGAAGGCGCTACCGTCGAAAACACGGAAGGCCATATCGTATTACGCCGTCCTGGCCCCCTGCCGAATTCGAGTGCCTGGACCCATCAATATGGCGACATTGCCAATACCAATAAATCCGACGAACGACGGGTCCGCTCGCCCCTGGGGCTGGTCTGGTTCGGGGGCAGCGACAACGAGGATGTATTACCGCGACACGCCCATGGTCCACCCCCCCAAATCGTCGGCGGCCGACTCTTCATTCAAGGCGTCAACATGCTCAGCGCTCGCGACGTGTATACCGGGGCCGTGCTCTGGAAACGCGAATTTACCGATCTGGGCACCTTCGGTCAGTACTATGACGAATCCTACGTGCCCCGGGGCGAAGGACAGGATCCGACCTATGACCAGAGCCATATCCCCGGCGCCAACATCCGCGGCACCAACTATGTGGTCACCCCCGAGGCCGTCTACCTCGTCAATAAAACCGAATGTCTGCTCCTGAATCCCGCAACCGGTGAGACGCTTAAAACCTTCACCCTTCCAGCCGATAAAGAAGCAGATACCCCCCCGCCGGAGTGGACCTATATCGGCGTCTATCAGGATATTCTCATCGCCGGCATGTCGTTCGCGAAGTTCACCGAACAGGTTGGAGACAAGCCCAACTACCCCGACGCCCGCGATCTGGATATCAGTTCGAGTAAAGTGATCGTGGCCCTGGATCGGCATACCGGCCGGGTTCTCTGGACGCGTTCGGCCCGCCATGCTTTTCGCCATAACACGATCGTCGTCGGGGCCGACAGGCTGTTCTGTATCGACAACCTGCCCAAACCGGTCATGGACCTCCTGCGTCGTCGTGGCCGTTCGCCTGAGAGCCGCCCGGCCCTTCTGTGTCTCGACGTGCGCAGCGGAGAACCCCGCTGGATCGACGAGAAAAACGTCTTCGGTACCTGGCTGAGTTACTCGACCGCCCACGATGTACTGCTTCAGTGCGGCCGCCATTCGGATGACATGGTCGGGGACGAGGCCAAGGAACGCATGATGGGTCTGCGCGGCCGTGACGGTCATGTTCTTTGGGACCACCCGACCGAACACAGCGGGCCGGTCATGATTCATGGCGATACGATATACACCAGCGCCTGGAACGCTCCCTGGTACCACGAGGGCATTGCCCTGAATCTGCTTACCGGCGATCCGGTGACCAGACGCCATCCACTGACGGATGAAATCCTGCCATGGCGCTACCATCGCCTCAAAGGGTGCAATTACGTAACCGCCTGCGAATACCTGCTGACTTTCCGCTCGGGCACCGCCTCCTTTTACGATCTGACCAACAATGGGGGTACCGGGAGTATCGGCGGTTTTAAATCCGGTTGTACCTCGAACATGGTGGCCGCCGACGGCCTGCTCAACATCCCCGAGTATACCCGCACCTGCGTGTGCAGCTACCCCAACCAGACCTCGTTGGCCCTCATCCACATGCCCGATATGGAACAATGGGCCTCCAACGATGTGCTGCCTGCGCCCGAGCAACGCATTGTTCGCCTGGGCCTCAATTTCGGCGCTCCCGGCGACCGCATGGCCGATGACGGCACCCTCTGGCTCGATATGCCCAGCGTCGGCGGAGGCTCTCCCAATCCACGAGTGGTCATGCTTCCCGACCAAGAAGGGAAAGACCAGGAAAAATTCTACAACGGCCGGCAATTCCGCATGCATTCCTCACGGGTTCGCGAGGGGAATCTAAAATGGGTGGCCGCCTCCGGTCTTATTGGTGTCACCGAAATACGTGTCACCATGGCGCCGCAAGGTCATGAGGCTCGTGATTACACCGTACGCTTGCATTTCATGGAACCGGAAGACCTGCAAGCGGGGCGACGTGTTTTCGATGTGACCCTGCAAAACCATGAAGTGCTTAAAAACTTTGATATCGTTAATGAAGCCGGTGGATCACTTCGGGAAGTGGTTCGCGAATACCGAGCGGTTCGCATTGCCGATCAGTTAATCGTCTCGTTCAGGCCGCGTTCCGGCGAGGCCGTCCTGTGTGGCCTGCAAGCATTCGTCGAGTAACAAACCGCTCCGAACGCTTGTCTCGGGCTATCCCCGCGCATGGAGTCTCGGATGGGTCACAAGCCGCCTTATTCCTGACCAAATAAAGTCCGTTCGCGAAATTGCGTCGCTTGCTCGATCAGTTGGTCCTGCTTGACTTCCGCCATGGGTTCGAGGGTAAAGAACACCTCCTGCTGGTCATGAACGGTGAAAGGCCACAACACTTCAACCATGAAATCGATCCCTGGCTGTTGATACCATGGCGGGTCGAGCCGATGATTGGTTTTCAAGGTCGCGTATTTCTTTTCCTCGCCGGGATGGCGGATCACCACGTCGTAGTCGCCGTACCAGGTAAAATCAACGCTGACCGGCGACGTGCCCACCTCGCGGTCGTTCAGCCAGACCCGCGCCCCCTGGGGATCGGTGTTGATGGTCACCGTCCGCCGCACGCACCCGCCGCCCATTGCCCCGACGACGAACGATACGACGACCAGACCCCAGCGATACGCCTTTCGATTGATCATACATGCACCTCGACGCCCTTTGCCGAACGCAATTCCATACCCGATCAGGCCCTCTCTTATACCCCCCCGGCGGAATTCCGACAAGCCACCCGCGGGTGTAATGGACAAAACCTCTCGCCATGCTACGACAATCGTTTGTAGGCGGTTGGAACCTCCCTTAAAATCTGTCTTGGCTTCTCCGTGGACAGCCAAGGTACGTTCAAGCATGGATACCGAGCAACAGTTGCGACCATATGATTTCCAGCCTCCCGGATGGCGACGCTGGAGCTTGCGCGTTTTCAGCGGGGTTCTGCTTGTCATTTCCGTCGGCTACCTGGCCCTGCCTCTGTGGCTCCCCACGGGCTGGGTCTCCCGACAACTTGCCAGTCAGTTATCCCTGGACTTCAAACGCCCCGTAACCATCGGCCGCATCGAGGTCGGCTGGATCAAAGGCGTTATCATTCATGATCTGACGGTGTCCGAGCGACCGGGCTGGTCCAACCCCGCCCTTGTCCGGGTCGAGCAGGTCCGTTGCGCCTTTGCGCCTCTGACCATGTTGTTCCATAAACGGCTACCGCAAATCGATGTTCGAACTCCCCAACTCTGGCTGGCAATCGATGAGCAGGGTCGTTTGAATATCGATGACCTCGACGAGCCGCGTCCCGGCCGGCGTCTGCCCTCCTTGAGCTACCTGGTAAACGATCTCGCCTGCCATGTTCAGACTCCCGAAATAACCCAGACCTTCAAAATTGATCGCTTGACCTGCCGATTGGACCCTCAAACCGGCCGTCTGCGTTTGTTCAGCAAGGCTCAGGTTGATCGTCCGCGAATTCCCGGCGGCATCGGACGTCTTGTCTTTTCCGCCGAAGTCCTGGTCCCTCGTCTGCGGCAGGATGTCAGGCTCGATGGAGAAGTCAACCTCGAATGGACTGATCTGACCCTGGCCGACCTGCCCGTACCGCTGGCCACCCGTCTGCCGGTTGAACAGGTCGATGGCCTCAGTACCGGACGACTCAAACTCAACACGCGCCCCGACCTGGATATCGATTTCGATTTCTTTCTTATCCTTAAGGGGGTTAAGATTCTGCGTCCAGGCATACCCTCGCCGGTCCAAGTTCCTGATGCCGAGCTGACCTGTAACGGCCACTGGGATCCCGTCACCGAGGAGCTCAATATGCACGATTTTGAGTACCTCACCCCGGGCATCCATCTTCATCGGCTCGCCGGCCAGAGCGGCCCGGTCATGGCTGTCGATCGTGGTGGTCAAACGCCCTTCCGGCTCCAGCTTGGAGGTCAAGTCCGCGACTGGCTTGCCCTCCGTCGCGAGTTCCCGGAAATTGATATATTTGCCCGTCGCCTGAACACGACAATTAGCGGACAAGCGAATTTCTCGTTTCAATTCGAGCAACAGCGTGCCCGAGACCAGCTGCGGGTCGCCATCGACGCCGGGCAGTCGTGCTGGAATATTCCTCATCCGCGCGGCGCTTATTTAGATGCCCCCGTCGGTATCTCCAAGAGTCTCTATATCGATATTGTTCATGACCAGTCCGGACCGGAAACGCTGATGTCCACCGTGGCCCTCGATATCGGGCGATGCGCTTTGACCGCCGAGAGCCGATGGGCCACCGACACATCCGAACCGCCTGCCGAGGATTCGGCCTTGAATCTTTTACGCTGGCTGCCCAACGCGCAGTTTCGCATGACCCTCGAAACCGAGGATATGCATGATCTGCGTATTTTGAGTCCTTTACTAGGATGCATCGAGGGTGTCGAGCAGTGGCAAGGTCCAGTGCAAATGACCGCCTTGCTCCAACCCCAAGCCAATGCCGCCCGACTGGAATTGACCATCGCCATGACCCCTGACAGCTCCTTTGCCCTTGGCCCGTTTTTTAACAAACAGCCGGGCGAAACCTTATCCTTCGACGGGGGTCTGCAATTGCCCTATATGGACTCGACTTGTCTGAGCGATTTCTGGCTCGACCTCCAAGTCGGTCCCGCACGTCTGGCTTTGGATCGAAACCAGACTCGCTTCGAGTATTCGTTCGGTAACCCGACATGGCCTTCCTCCTCCAAGTCCGCCCACGTCGAGGCCCGATGTGTCCTTCCCCTGAAATTAGAGAAGGTCGAGAAACTACTCGATTTGTTCCCCGTGGTCAGGCATGCTCTTCAGCGCGACGGCTCCCACCCCCTGGCCGGTGACGCGGAAGTCATTTGTAACAGCCGTCTTTCCTATCGCCCCGCCGATTGGCTTGTGTGTAACGAAATATCTATCATCGCCGACCATCTCGATATTCACTGGAGCCCATGGCTGAAAAAACCGGCAGGGACGCCCCTGACGGTTACCGGTGGCTATCAATTACGCGACCTTGATGACCAATGGGAACATCTGGTGCGCGCTACCGTCACTCGGCCTGGCGGCCGGCTCTCCGCCTCCGCTCTCTTTGCCCATGCGGAATCCGACTCGGATGCGGATGCGGATGATCTCGAGCACCTCAATATCGCGTTGGAGCTATCCGAAATCACCGACTGGCTTGTCCTGTCACCGACTCTGGCGGATCTTTGCGAAGCCTGGGATCCGCGCGGAGCATGTCGGCTTCAAATCGAAAGTCTCCTGCTCAATGATCGACAAAAAGTTACGCTTGCCCTCGACGGAACCGGCGCGGAATGGCGAATCCCCGGCCCGTCCCCGTTTCAGAAGCCATCCGGTATGCCCGCGGATGCCCATTTGACCTTCCTTGCGAGACCCAATCCGACCAGGCCAAACCTTCAGGAATGGAAACTGGTTCGCGGCGATGCTCGCCTGGGAGGCTTGTGCCTCGATGACCTGGGCGGCATGGCCATCCTTTCCACCCCTCCTCCCCGCTTTGCCGGCCGTCGTGAATGGAGCAGTCGTCCCGTTGTCCGATCGGTTCAACTGCGTACCGCCGGGCGGGTTCTGTTCGACGATCCCGTTATTCAGTTACATCCTTACTTATCCGACGTCCGTCGCCAATTCGATCTGGGTGGAAGCGCGGGTTGGGAAGCCCTTATCGAAATCACCCCACATACGATCGACCTTCTCGGACTGCTTGATGCGCATAAAACCACGTTTTGTATCCCCGTTAATAATCATGTTCTTTCTGAACTGCATAAACCAGCGTCCATGCCCGCATTGCTCGCTTTCAATTTGACCATGAATCATTCCGAGCCGGCCGGCGGACAAATCCAGCTCCACGAGCTGAGCCTGAACCTGGCCGGCAACACGTTTTCAACCGAGGGATTGATTCGCCTCGGTGGCCCGTCGACAAATTCCGCTATGACCGATGAAAGCCGATTATCCTTGCATGTGGATTTGGCGAATCCGCACGGCCTGCTTCCCCTGATTCCCAAGGAGGAGATCGCCGTTCTCGACGGGGCCGTACGGGCCGAGACAAATCTGATCGTTGATCCGCATGGACCGCGAATCAGTGACGGTCAACTATGCTTCGACGATTTTGCCATCACCCTCGACGGCGAACCACTGCGCCTCAACGGCCGTCTGGCCAGAGAGCCATCCGGGCGGATCGATCTTATCGATCTTCAAGGGACTTGGGGGCCCTCGCGAATCACGCTTTCCGGGCAAGTCTATCCCCCCGGCCATCCTTCCGAGGGCCATCTTGGAGTCGCTGGCCCTTGCCTCGATATCACCGATCTTCGCCGTCGGCTGGAGTCGCTTCCCTGCTCGCCGTTACCGACAACCGAAACGCAACCGGACGATTCGCCCAACCGTTTGCGTCGATGGTTTACCATACTCGGACAAATGAATCTCACCGCCACCGCTTATATCGATACGTTGAGGGTGGTTTTGCCACCGGAGGTCAGTGTTTCAACCGACGCCCTTGTCCAATATCTCACCTTGCGTAACGGGCAGGCCGATCTACAGTTCCGGAGCCTTCTCGACGGCGGGTTTGTTACCGGCGGTTTCAAGACCAATGTCGCGGCCGCCGACCCCTTGTACCACTTGACCTATGAGGCCCTCAAGATACCACCCGGCCCGGTGACCGAAAGCTACCTCGACAAGATGTTCATAGGCATGACGGCCACCGGGCCACTGACGCTCATCGACGAAACTTATCAGAAATTCTTCCCTGCTCCCGGCGAATTGAATTTCGAGGTCGGACAAGGCGAGCTGATTATCGAAGGTGGGGTTGTCGAGGGCCGCGCCGCTCCCCTTTGGATGACCAACGTTTTCCCTCGTCTCAATCTCGCCCAGTTCGATTTCTCGTATATGCATTCCTGGTTCGAGAAATTTCGCGACGGAACCATCCGACACCAGATCATCTACCAGGGACGTTATTACAATATTTATTCTGTAGGGAATAATTATCCCGATCGACGCATGGACTACGAGGTGGGCATCGACTTCATGGCCGACTTTGACAGCCAATACTGGGCCGAATCCGGCCAGGGACGAATTCCTCTCTTTCGCAAGACCGGATTCCTCCGCGACGACGGAAGTCTTGCCGACGAAGTTGTTACCTATGTGCCGCAACGCTTCATCTGGAATTTCTTGACGCGAAACAATCCCGTCTTTACCATCTACCATGCCATCCGCAAACGAATTTTAGGCGAATCATGAAAGCCTGAACCGAAACGAGTGTAGCCAAGACCATGATTCTCCGGTTTGCATTCCTCGACAAAGGACGAATATTTATGACTACCATTATCCGGAATCCTTGTTCGCAAGCATGTTCCTATCTTCGCGAAACCCTGTATGTACTTGTGGCGTTACAGCTTTCATCGTCAATCGCCCTCCCCGCGGATATGCCCTTCGTCGAGGTAAATCCCGAAACCGCGACGGCCTTTCGCCTCCGCGACACGCAACGCCCTTTCGTTGCCGTCGGCGTCAATTATTTCGACCACGAAACCGGCTGGGCCCCTAAACTCTGGAAACAGTTCGACGAATCGCGGGTGCGTCAACATTTGACCCTGATTCGCGACCAGGGTTTCAACACCATTCGAATGTTTCTCACGGTGGACTCTTTTCACTCGAAACCCGGCCAACTCGATCCCGAGGGTGAAGCTAAATTCCGCCGGCTGTTGGCCCTCTGCCATGAACTCAAACTCTATGTCATCCCCTCCGGCCCCGATCACTGGGAAGGCCTCCCCGATTGGCGCAAGGGCCGCGACCTGTTCGCCGACGAGACCATCCTGCGGGCCGATGAAACCTGGTGGCGACTGTTCGCCGAACGCTTTAAGGATGAACCGGCCATCCTGGCCTATGACCTTTACAACGAGCCGGTGATCCGCTGGGATACGCCGGCCATGAAGGCCAAATGGAATGAGTGGCTTGCCGGGCAATACGGCTCGGTCGACAAGATTGCCGCTGCGTGGGAAATGCCCGTCACGCAGGTCGGGACCGCCGGCGAGATCGCCGTCCCCCCCGAACAGCCCGCTCTCAACGACCAACGGCTCTACGATTACCAGCTTTTCCGTGAATCCATCGGCGACGAATGGACCCGCCGCCTCTCCGCCGCCATTCGCTCCGTCGATCCGCACCATCTCATCACCGTCGGCCACATTCAATGGGCCGTCCCGATTTACATTCCCGCCGTGCAGATTTACGCCGGCTTCGATCTCCACGCTAATCTGCGCCACGTGGATTTCACTACGGTCCACTTTTATCCGATCGCGCCTCCCCAGCCGAATCAATCGCCTGAAGGTATGGCCGTAAATGCTCTCTACCTCGAAACTCTGCTCTATCTCTGCCCACGCGACAAACCTCTGATGCTTGGCGAGTTCGGCTGGTACGGCGGCGGCGATTTGCGGGTCGGCGAAAAGGTTATCCTCACGACTCAGCCCGTCGAACATCAGCTCGCCTGGGGCGAGGAATTACTGGCCGTCAGCCGAGGCCGTCTTGCCGGATGGCTCAACTGGGCTTTTGCCGACACGGCTGCCAGTCGTGACCTGAGCCGCTGGAGCGGATGCTGGACGGAAGATCTGCAACTTAAACCCTGGGGCGAGGCTTTGGGTCGATTTGCCCGGCGGATCACGGAACAACCCGAACCGTTCCGCGAATATCCGGCCGATCTACGAGCGTTCACCTTTGATCGCCGGGCGATGGTGACCGCCCCGGAAACCGGACACCATTACCGTAATAAGCTATTGGGTGATCGGTAAACCAAGTCGGGTCATAACCTGTTTCAAGTCGCTCCAGGCCTTGCCTTTTTCCGGTGGGTTGCGCAAGAGATACGCCGGGTGAAAAGTCGGCATCAATGCGGTTGGCTCCCCTACCGCCGATGATCCGGAGGTATGGTATTCCTGCCATACCCCGCGGAGCCGGCTAATGCCCTCCTTGGTCCGTAACAACGTCTGGGACGCCGGCTTACCGAGAGCAACAATGACTTCCGGCCGGATGATCCTTAGCTGCTCGTCAAGGTAAGGCCAGCAATTCGATATTTCGTCCGGGGCCGGGTCACGGTTTTCAGGGGGGCGACATTTGAGGATGTTGCAGATATACACCTCGTCGCGGGTCAAACCCATGGCCTCGATCATCTTGGTCAACAGTTGGCCCGCCCGGCCGACAAAAGCCAGCCCCTGCTGATCTTCATCGTGTCCCGGGGCCTCGCCCACGAATACCAACCGGGCGGCCGGGTTTCCCTGTCCTGGGACCGTTTTGGTGCGGGTGGTCGCCAGTCCGCATCGGGTACATTGGCTGACCCGCTCATTGATCGCGGCCAACGCAGCTTGCCGTTCGGCCAACTGTTCGGCGGTCAAAGTCTGGAGCTTTCTGACCACCAGACGTGGCGCTCGTAGCGGTGTCTCATTTATGCCCAAAGATATATCGGTTTCAAGGTAGCGGATGACCGCTCCACGCGCGTCTGATTGTGGGTTTCGAGTCATGGTCCCAGAGTTCTATGGTCCCTCCCCCCTGCCGTCAATCCCCCCACCGGCTTGCTTTGGGGCCATTTTTGAACAGGATACGGCGACAAGGTCCGGTAGACACCCTAATCGGATTAAAAGTGTCGATTTTTACTATTTCGTACTTGCCTCGACAGGTCCGAGACCTTATATTAACGGTATCGAACGATTGATGGGCGCGCCTTGCGCTCCTTTCTCAGGCCGGTACTTCACCAGGCCGGTCCGAATCGTTCCTTTTCCAGCACCATA
>CAZXSA010000069.1:0-17420 GCA_964642815.1 uncultured Planctomycetales bacterium
CCATGGCGGCGATGGGTTTGCTAAAGGTGAGGATCATTTGCGTCGGTCCTCCGAGGCGACATTCAACGACCTGAGAGTCAGCCAGAGGCAGGTCGATATCAAAAACACCCTTGGAACCGTGAGTCTTGCGGGATATGGCCTTCACAAGTACCGGTCCGAGATTCAATAAGATTTCCGCGGAATGGCCGGGAAGAGTCAGGGATTCAACGATACCCTGGTCCAGGGTGACCATGCGTCTGTCCAAACTCACGGTTCGGGAATATGATAAGGGATTGACCACCACCACGCCGTTGACAAACTCTCTGGCAAACAACCCGGCAACACCCCGATAATTCGCGACATATTCCCCTCGCGGCTCACCCAGGCAGGATTCCGTGTAGTCGGGCGTGTAGTAAGCGATATCGTCATAGGTGTATTTCATGTCGGTCCAATCATCGACAATAAAATAAAAAGTTCCCCGACTGCCCCTCTTGCCCAGGAGATAGGATCCCAGGCAGAACCTCATGATACGGTTGAGATGGGTGTAGGGAGGCCCGTTCCGGTAGGTAACCCCGCTCTGGGCTAAAAACCATTTATCACTCGCGCTGATTCGCGCGAGAGCATCAATCTGCTGTTTCCAGTCATCCGCGTATTCGTATGGGTCGCCGACGGCGCTCCACCAGGCATGGCAGAACCGTTCCAGCATGACACCATCGGTCACCGTATCATAGGAGTTCATGTCAAACGTGTTGACGATAAATATGGCGTTCCCGAGCGATTCATGAATACCTTGCAGGAACGTCTTGACGTCGTTATACCACGACAATTGTCTTTCACGGGGCGGTTGCGTGGAAAGGTCATTTCCAAGAACGGCAATATCGTGAAAGACCAGGTCGCCGAAAGTCCCGTCCAGCGACGTAGCGCCAAGCGACGTCTGGACCTCATCCAGGTAACAGCTCCGCCATCCGTCGCTTCGCGGATCCATGAGCCAGTCATCATTGAGATACCTGATTCTGTCGCCATTCGTGTCGTGCATGAACCAATCTTCATGCGCATTGATTTGAGACCAACGTGGATTCGGGCTTCCATGCGCATCCTCCGAGACGAGTAACGGGGTGGAATAATAGATAATCGGAGTATCCGCGTTGTAGTCCTTCACCACGTTGACATAATACGGGTTTTTCAGAAAACGGTCGTAAAGCCCGACGATCATGGAAAAATGATCGGCCATGAATTCCAGTTCAGCATGGCTATAGGTATATCCATAAGCCACGATGTGCAAGTGTATCGGATTGGCGATCCAGTCGCGGGTTGGATCGGTAGAGGAACCGGTTATGACGGCGGACGGGGCCTTGGGATACTCGATCTGGGCCGATGCGTGGGGCGCGACGATGAAGAAGGCAAGGACCCAGATTGGCGAAAAGATGGCTTTCATTGGGAAGCTCCCACTCTTGATAAGAACGGTGCCACGATGCCGCTCGTCGTGGATGTGCGTCTTTCCTGCACGCGATAACCACTGGAAAACCGAGTCAGGCTATTTCCTCTTCGGGATGGCGATTGTTGCAAGGAATCAGAGCCGAGAACGACGCGGGGAAAACGCGCGCCGGTAAAGGAATTGACCTTGATTCTTATGCCGCCGATCCGAATGGTGGTTTTTTGTTCGCAAACCTTTGCCATGCAAGACAAATGAAAAACATTGGTAATTATATTTCTTATTCATAGGTAGGCAATACTAAAAATTGATATAGGCACATGACAGGGAGATAAGTAATCTTATCGCCTATTTAATTGATGGCGGTCTCGTTAGTTTGATGAGCCCATTTGAAGGCTTTGAAGCCGATGGAGGCAAAAAGTGATTAATATTGGATTTTCGTTACGCAGATACGGCTAATATCCTCGAACCAATTTCTGGGATGGACTAATATCCGTCACTCTTCGTTCCGGAATTGGGTTTCGTAGAGGCGGCGATAGAGCGGACATGACTCAAGTAGTTGCTTATGGGCACCGACGGCGACGATCTGCCCCTCGTCCATGACCACGATCCGGTCGGCTCCGCTGATAGTGGCATAACGATGGGCAATGATGAAGGCCGTACGGTTTTTCAGAATCGTTTCCAATGCCTGTTGGATTTTCATTTCCGACTCGGGGTCAACCTGACTGGTGGCCTCGTCGAAAATCAGGATCGGCGCGTCGCGGAGAATGGCTCGGGCGATGGCCAATCGTTGACGTTGTCCGCCGGAAAGCGTCGCGCCGTGCTCGCCCAGGACCGTGTCATAGCCTTGCGGAAGCTGAAGGATAAACTCCTCGGCGAAGGCCCGGCGGGCGGCGTCTTGGATTTCCGTGTCACTTGCGTCGGGACGGCCGTAAGCGATGTTAGCCCGAACGCTATCCGGAAAGATGACCGACTCCTGGGTAATCAAACCGAAATGTTTGCGCAGCGAACGGATGGAAATATCCTGAATGTTGACCCCATCGATCAGAATGCGTCCGGAAGTCGGGTTGTAAAAACGTGGCAACAGGCTTAGGAGCGTGGTTTTACCCGACCCGTTAGGTCCGACCATCGCGATGATTTCGTTTTTACGCACGGTCAGGCTGACCTCGCGCACCGCCGGTCGATCGGCTTTGGGATAGCGGAAGGTCACATGGTCGAATTCAATGGATTGGCTGATGGTGGGCAGGTCGGGTTTGCCCGCGTCCCGATCGTATTCGCTTTCACTGTCGATCAGCTCGAAAATCCGCTCGGCAGCCGCGTTGGCCCGTTGCAGCTTGGGATAAACGTTACTGAGTTTACGCACGGGGTCAAAGATGGCCCCCATGCAGACCAGTAGAGTAACGAAGCGGGCTACCCCCGTGTTGCCGCCGGAGGGGTCCAGCATTCGGTTGGCGATGAAATAGATGACCGCGGCGCCTACCAGGAACGCCCCCGTCTCGATGACCGGCGATGACAGAGCTTCGAGCAAACCCATGCGCGCTTGCTGTTTGAGAATGACCCGGTCTACCTGGAAAAGGCGACGCCGCTCGTAATTTTCGCGCATGTACGCTTTAACCACGCGCATACCGTTCAGTGTGCTTTCCAGCCGGCTGAGCATCTGGCCGAACTGCACCAACATCCGCTTATTGGCCCGGCGAACCATTTTGCCCAACTTGCGGAAGAGGATCGCGGCCAGCGGAGTGCCCAGTAGCAGGAATAAGGTGAACTGCCAGTCCAGAATAAAAGCAATACAAATCGGGCCGATGGCCTTGAACGGTTCGGTGACGAAGATCTGGAAGAAATTGTTCAGTCCGCGGAAGATGTCGTTGGTATCCTGCACGAACCGGCTCATCGTATCCGAGGTGTTTTGACTGAAGCGATCCAAAGGCAGGCGCAATACGTGGGTGTACATGTGGCGGCGCATGTCCAGGATGGAGAGGGTGTTGATGATCACGGTGAGATACTCGGCCATGAATCGGGCGGCGTTTCCCACTACCACCACCACGATGAGCAGGCTCAGGATGACCAGGAGCGTCTGCATGCGCTCTTCCTTGCTTTGCCCGCCGGGGATCAGACTGATTATTTTGCGAGCCAGCGAGGATTTACGGTTTAATGGGGGAACCTCCACCTGTACGGGCTCACGGAATTCGCCGTCTACGGAGCGGGTCGTGAGGGTAACGAAGGTTTGTTCGCAGGAGGCCAACTCCTTGAAAAGATCGAGGGCTTTGAGAGGTTTGCCATTCACGGCAACGATAAAATCCCCCCCGCGAAGTTTAGCCTTGAATAAGGGCGAATCGGGGTTTGGCCGGCGAATCTGCGCGGTCCGATCCTCGATGTTGGACACCTCCCGATCCCTGGCGGAGTTGTAAGTGACCAGCGTGCAGCCGAAACGGTCCTCGGCAATGTACTTGTCCACGGCTCCGTGCAGACCTTCATCTTCCACCAGCAGCTTGAGTACCGGAAGAATGGAGCCGATGCTCGCCGAGTAAGTGATGACCATGAGAAAAATGCAGAATACCGCGGGGACAAGGTACTTGCGGTGCGGCCAGATATACCCCAGCAGACGCCGGAAGTGCTTGAAACTTCCGGACTTAGTGTGCCGTTCGCCGGTGGGAACATGATATCGTGCCGCTTTAATCATGGGGGGGTATGATACCGGCGAAGGCTCGATGAGGCCAGTAGAGGGCGCACTTTTGGATGTATCAAGGGGCTGTAATACTCCGGGTGTGTCCAGTAGTGCCGTTTTCGGTCGGCGACAGCCATCAACCCGAGGCTGACCTCGATAGCAGTGCTTCCAAGGGGCTGATCGGCCACCCCATCTACGGCTGGGCTTAGGTTTCAAGGCATATTGGGGTCAAACAGTTACGGGGTTGCCCGATCAGTTCAAGAACCTTGGTCATGATAGTGATTGGCTGAACATCATGAGGCATCTCGCTAAAATAATCGAGTCTGTAATTGTATAAACCATTGTGAAAAATGAAGTTGTGTTATAATTGTGGTAAATGTTGTCATAAAAACATCCATTCTATTCTTAATATGCATAAATGATAGTTCGATAAAACATTAAATGAGTCATAAGAAGCAGGGCTAACTGAACATGCACTTAATATATTACTGTAAATAAAGGCATGTGTTGGAGTTGGCCGAGGATTGAAATGTCGCTTTCAGGCCGCAAAAATTTTACTTTTCTTCACGAAAATCCTTGGAATTATCTTGCATAGGGTTAAACAATGCGTTACCATTAAGAGGATGTTCAAATGATCGTTGGCATTCGTTCAACGATTCATGTGCGAGAACGAACATATTTCGAATGCATGGGATGATGGGCTTCCGTCAGAAGGTTGCCAGAAATCCTTGAACATGTTCTTGTCTTTAGGTGTTTTGGGTCGAGAGTCAAATGAGGAGGTTCGAAAACATGTCAGTACCGAGCAAAAGAACAAAAAGTCTGCTGACTTTGGTCGGTTTGTTGGTGGCCTTGGTGACTCCGGGAGCCATCGCTCAAACGGCTAATTTTATTGTCTACTATGAGATGTTCTTGCCGCCGGATATGGAAGGGTTGTCAACTCAATTATACAAGCCAACTTGGGATGGGTTACCGCGGCCGATGACGGTAGTGGGAGACGGGTTTGGCAGCCGGGCCAATGGCGATTTTGATCCACCGTACAACGCCGGTCTCCAGGGTGACGGCACCGCGCGTTTTATCGATCGCGGGGCCACCGGGGAGTACGGCTATATTTTTGGCGTGGCCGGGTGGCAGAATTGGTCAACCCCCTCTACCGCCAAAATCAGCATGAGAGTTAAAGTCAATAGCAACACGGAAGGGAGTAGTGGTTTCTGCTTTACGTGGATGGCTTGTCAGGGAGATGCCAATAGCAACGGTTTGTTGGAAGGTACCGGCATATCCATTGCCCTGGATACCAATCAGGTACGGCTGGTCAACAACACTGGAACTCTGGCCACGTCAACGTCCGTCGATCTGACTCAATGGACGGTTTTGACGCTTGAGAAAAATACGAGTAACCAACTTCGGATCCTCCTCAACGACAATACGAGTAATGAGATTATCCCGTACACCAATTTTGAGAATTTGACGACCATCACCGCTTGGGGCAATTCTCATGCGTCGAAAAAAGCCTGGTCCACCGTATTTTCCATGGGCGGGTCCAACTCCACGACGACTAACGTGGATTATTATGTGGATTGGATTCGGCTTCACCCCTATGGGATATTTGAACCGCAGACGAGTACGATTCAAGTATGGAATTCGCCATGCAAGATTTCCGTTTACCCGACCTATGGGGTCAGCTCGACAGTGGCGCTCGGCGGCAGCGCGGCTTCTCCGATCAGCCACGAATTTCATGTCGTGAACACGAGCTACAACAACCCCGGTACTATTAACTGGACGGTGGCGGAAGTTGATGGCGGCGGCAATCCGACCGACTACAACTGGCTGGATCTTAGTGTCAGCGGCGGGGATTTGACCACGCCGCCGATGGGT
Source organism: uncultured Planctomycetales bacterium (assembly GCA_964642815.1). Classification (GTDB taxonomy): domain Bacteria; phylum Planctomycetota; class Phycisphaerae; order UBA1845; family PWPN01; genus JAAYCU01. The sequence goes on from CAZXSA010000069.1 coordinate 5,949, forward strand.
GTCGCGGACACGGTCACCGCCACCCTGAACTCCAATGTCGCCAGCCTGGCGGGGGGTACCTATACCGCTTATCTGAAATTCACGAACGATTGCAGCTCGCCCACGGTCGAGACCCGTAGGATTTACCTTGTGGTCAAGGATCCGGCGGCATACGTGGTCATGGAGTATTGCGGCGACGTGCCTCCCACTCAGAATGATTCGGCGGGCGCTGGTTATAAGTTCCAACTCCGTCGTTGGATCGGAACGACCTCTGAGGATTCTAATAATGTGGCCGCCGGGTCGGTGGTGGACGACACGGACGCGCTCGACGGTAAAGCTTTTCGACTGAATGTTACCTCGACGAATAGCCACACTTTGTATCATGGCGTGACCAATGGCTGCACCAGCAAGTGGGGCGATATCAATGTGCTTTCGCCGTTAGGGGCTACGGCCATCGCCCGAGTGAAGCAGGTATCCCAGGGGTCGTCGTCGTATGACATTAGTCATGGCATCATGATCGCCGATTGTCGATCCGGTAGCGGTGAAGGCAACGGGCAAATGGACCCAACTACCTTTGGGAAAAACGATACCTGGGCAACATTGGCTTGGAGTGGTAATTATAGACTGTCCGATGCGAGACGCTCCAGTGGTTTCGTGCAGGACGCTTTACGGTTCGGAATTAACAACACGAACGGCTATCATATCGTCCGCGTGGCGGTCAAGGGGACGAATTTCTGGGATCGCCGGATCCGGATGTGGTTTGACGAGGAGTACACGCCCATCCTCGATATCGCTAATAAATACGATCAGGCGAGTGGTTGGTACGGTGGGCTCATGTTTGGCTATGAGCCCAACGATCTGACCATCGACGTGTCTTACGATTATATCGCCTTTACCAACGCCGGGGCCTTCGCTCCGGGCGAAGAGGATGCCGTGATCGGACATGCGCTTGGTTCCAGTTGTATACCGCCCAGCGGGTGTAACGACGCCCTGCCGATGGACCCGGACAATGATGGCGACGTCGATCAGGACGATTTCGCCCAGTTCCAGGCTTGCTACAGCGGCGCTGATGACTATCCTGAGAATCCGGCGAATTGTCATTGTTTCGATGCCGTTGAAAATGGCAAGATCGATGAGGTTGATTTAGCGGAATTTGTCGCATGTGTAACGGGTCCGGGTATTCCGGTAACCGTGGAGACGGCGCCTGATTGCGCGGCCTTGATCGTGGGTGCCTGGGAGGCCAACGATGGCACGCTCGGTCACCTGTGTGGTGCTTTACTGGATACGGACGATTGGCGTTGTACAACCGATATCACGCCGCTTCCCTGTTTCATGAGTTTCGGGCCTTACGTGCGTATACCCGCTGGCGAATATATCGCCCGGTTCCATCTGGCCATCGACGATATCGCCGGCGATGACGACGATATTTGCGTGCTCGATGTTGCCGACGCGGATACTACTGAACAACTCGCCGTGATTGTTCTAACCCGGTCTGATTTCACGGCGGCCAATGAGTGGCAGCCAATCGATGTCCCCTTCGTTAGCTCGGCTTCCAATCATCGAACCGAGTTCCGGATCCAATATAGCGGCAATGCTCAATTGGATTTGGACAAGATTCAGTTGCTGCGTCAGTAGTTGTTATTAGTACAACCCCAAGTTCAAAAAAAGGGAACGGCTGGGAGGCCGTTCCCTTTTTTGCATGAGAAACGATGAATGGGCGACCTCACGGCGAGCTTAATGAGCTTGCTCCCAAAACCCGAAAACCAGAACCTGTGATCGGCTTACGGGTGTTTAACTTTTTCGTAGATAGTGCAGCAATTCGTTCACATCCACGGTGGCGCAGCTCGTGGCGCTGTCGGACATGGCGTACGGGAGGATTAGCCGGTCCTGGTGGATGATGGCCCCGCAGGAATAGACGACGTTGGGCACGTATCCGTCGCGCTCGCTTTCCAGGGGGACCAGCAGCGGTTCGGGCAGATGACCGATGACACGGAGCGGATCATGCAAATCGAGGAGGGACGCCCCGATGCAATACTGGCGCATGGGCCCGACGCCGTGGGTGAGCAGCAGCCAGCCGTGTTCGGTTTCGAGGGGTGAGCCGCAGTTGCCGATCTGAACGAACTCCCAGGGGCGCATGGGAACCTGAACCATCTCCGCGTCGTTCCAGAACCGCACATTCTTGGATTTCATCAAGTAAAGGTTCTCGCCGTCCACCCGCGAGCTCATGATGTACCAGCCGTCGATTCGCCGGGGAAAGAGGGCGTGCCCCTTGTTCTGGGCGTACTTGCCGTTCAGGGTCATGATCCGGATCGCGCTGAAATCCCGCGTTTCCATCAGTTGCGGCAGGATGGTAAACCCGTTGTAGGCCGTGTAGGTGCCGTAATAAGTGACCGTTCCGTCATCATCCTGGAAACGCACCAGTCGCATATCCTCGATGCCCCGGCTTTCGTTTTCGGTGGACGGGAAGATCACTGCCTCGGAGGGGTTGGTGTGGGCCGGTAATTCGAGCTCATAATTGGATCGAGCCACCCACAGAACCCGTTCAGCGGTTACGTCGAAGGCTTCACCGTAACCGGGGCGCTCGCGAATCTCGGCGATGGCTTTTTCCAACTCGGCCAGGGTAAAGGTATCTCCCAGTCGGTCCAGAATATCGCCGGCCTGATCCGTATAGGCGCCGACTTCGATCACTTTGTAGAAAAACGTCTGCTTATCATAGCGGGTATCGCGTTTGGGCTTGAGACTGTGGGCGAAGGGGCTTACCGGATCGAAGCAAATGTCCCCATCCGCGGCGATGATTCCGGTGCGGAAAACGATGGAGGAAACATGGCCTTCGCCCGTCGCCCGCAGGCTCATTAAAAAGCGCAAGGCGCCGGACGGCAGGTTGCTCTGATCGTAATGAGCGACGATCGATGGGTTGAACAGGGCGGCGGCCTCGAACGAATATTCGCTGGTCAGGTAGGCCCCGATCAAGTGTTGTTGTTCAACGGAAAGCGGGGTTTGCGTGTCGATGAGATAAGCTACCTCGTTGAAATGTGTCTGCCAGACGGTGGAGAGATGCTTATGACGGGTGGCGAAACCGCGGATGATCCGCTCCAGCCAGCGAGAGGCATCGTCTTCGTTCATGGCCAATACGCGCTGGATGATGGATTTGATCCGCTCTGGTGAACCGGGAACGAACAGGCGGGTGATAACCCGGCGAGCGTCGGGTACGAATTTTTCCTCGCGCCGGGTAACCTTGATGGGGCTTTGAAACATCGCTTACGACTCGCGGAGTTTGACGCGCATACCAAAACTCACCGATATCGGCCGATTCGCCACACAACATATTATCGGAACCCGGCTTCGAATCGCTGAAAGGATTGCCTACCCGTTGTTTTTGGCCAAGCGTGGAAAGGTGTGTCCTCGGTTGCCAGGATCCGTGTGGCGGAATACTTATGTGAGAAAACGGGCGGACCGTCCGCCTATGCCTGGAAAATCGCATCGATCCGCGGAGTAGATATCAACCAGCAATATGCAATTGACAAATAAGTCAATATAAGGTATAGTATGTATATGATGGAAGTCACCTTGCTGCCCGCGGCGGCTGAGCAAATCGAAGAACTGCCTCCGCCGATTCATGCCCGGATGCTCCGGTTACTTGAACGGCTGGCATGCTGGCCGGAAGTGAGCGGGGCCAAACCCTTGGCCGGGAAACTGGCCGGCCACTGGCGTATGCGTACCGGGGATTATCGTATCCAATTCGTGGTCAAAGGTGATCGGTTGATGATTGAGAGAATTGGGCACCGGGACGGATTTTATGAGGACTGACTGATGACTCCAGAGACGGCAACACTACAACTGGATGGTAAGGATTATGTGATTGTGCCCCGCGAGGACTACGAGCGGATGGCCAAGCTAGCCCGGGCGGCGGAGCTGCCACCTCTACCCGCGCCTGACGAGCATGGCCATTACCCGGCGGTGGAATACGCCCGAGCATCCCTTGCCCGTAAAATTATTCGCGATCGGGTACGTGCGGGTTTGAGTCAGAAGGAGTTGGCCACCCGGGCGGGGATCAGCGTGGAAAACCTGTGCCGCATCGAAACCGGCAAGCATACACCTAACGTGGCGACCGTAACCAAGATCGACCGGGCCTTGAAGCAGGCGGTGGGTAAAAGACGCAAAACGCGGTAAACGGGGACGGCCATTCATGGGATCCGTGGGGAGAGGGCTTGGATGGTGACTCAAATGACCCCAGCGGGATTCGAACCCGCGTTGCCGGCGTGAAAAGCCGGTGTCCTAGGCCTCTAGACGATGGGGCCGGGCGTAGTCAGATCAGTGTAAGGCATATCGGCTTTTCATGCAACTCCGTGGGAGAATCGGTTATAGATATCGGGTTTTCAGGGGCTTAGGTTCCCTCAAAGCCTTGACTGGCAGACCCCAAAACCTCCCATAACACCAAGATGTAAAGTTGTTGCCTTTGCGGTAGACGCCTTGACCGGGGATAATCCCACCAATCTCCCGAACACCTTGAGAAAAAGCCATGGTGTGTTTGCGACATAAGTCGATGGTTGCCGCGGTAAGCATCCTTATTCCGAACATGTCGGGCTGCGCCGATGCGTTTCTGGGTGTAGGGGGAGTATTCAACCGGATCGGCGGGGGGCTGACGATGCTCGGCACGACCCTCAGTCCCGTGGAGCCTGTCGATCTGAGCGAGGTTTTGCTGTCTGCCCCCTTGGTATCGTGGGCGGATAACGCGACGGAAATAACCGATGCCGCCCAACCACTGGTGCAGGAGTATTTTCTTGGACAACTTAGCGAGGATGTTCCCGAGAAATACTATTCAACCGTGCGCTTGTTCAATCTCGGACCTCTCCGGGCTGGGGACAACATCGAAATCCACCCGCTGAAGGATCGTCTCGGCTGTGTGTATCTGTTCGATGCCGATTTCGTGCTCATTCCCGCGGGGCCAACGCGGGATTTCGATGGCAACACCCGCACGCTGATGATTCCGGTTCCGCATGACAGTGTGGCCACCTATCTCGGTTTGGATTTGGATTATCCATCCGATACGGGCGAACCGATCGCTCAACTGACTCGTCATGAATCCACGGGTCTGCCGGAGCCCCGTGGGCAAACGGTGGTTCTACACTTCGGGGGGCAAGACGATATCACGTTTCGGAATGGATCGTTGGTGCTGACCGATATCGGGGCCTTGGATAATCCCGCCGTGCGGGAGAAAGTTGTCGAGCAGTTCAAAATGGTCTACGCGCCTTTTAGCGTGCGTGTGTTAACCAATTCTGACCCGCCGCCGGACGAAGCCCACAGCATTATTTTCATCGGCCCGGCCGATCCACCGATCGATTACTTCGGGTTGGCTGAAAACGTGGATTTCCGTAATACCTATCAAGACGATATCGCTCTGGTCGACTTGAATCAGCCGGTACTCAAAACAGCCCGGATCATGGGAACAGATTTTTTCGGCCGGGCGGTGGGGATGATCGCGGCCCATGAAATGGGTCATTTGCTGGGCTTGGCCCACGTGTCCGACCCCGACGCCTTGATGACCGGCGCCCAGGGGCAAGGGATTGGGTTTGAAATTCGCAGGATGTTGGAGCGTCAATTCAAGACAGCTCCCATGACGTTCGCGAAGGTTGATCTTCAGCAATGGACGCTTGGTTATCAGGACGCGGTCGGTGATTTGATGCGGATCATGGGGCCGGCTGAGCGATAGCGCTAATCAGCAGCGATTACTTACTTTTTACCCTTGAGAGGACCGTCGGTTTCTCGGGTTGGCAGGGCGTATCCTGAGGCAAATCCCTCAATGAGTCCCTTGATGCTCTGGTATTGGGCATACCATGCCCGATCGCTGTAGCCGCCGCCGAGGACCATGACGATGGGAACGCCGCGATCGGCCGCTTCGCGAAACACGAGGCGATCGCGGGTGACCACGCCTTCAATGGTCAGCTCCAACCGGGTTAAGGGGTCGCCGGCCAGCACGTCCACGCCGCCTTGAAGAAATACGATATCCGGCCGGGCAAGCTCGAAAACCCTGGACAGGTTCCGCCGCAGAATGTCGAGGTATTCAGCATCGGTCATCCCGGAGGGTAATGGGATATCCAGATCGTTCTTTTCCTTCGGAATCGGGAAAATATCGCCCTCGTGCATGTCGAAGGTGAAGACCGCAGGGTCGTTCTGAAAACATAAGGCCGTGCCGTTGCCTTGATGGGCGTCCATATCCACGACAAGCGCTCGCCGGATCAGCCCCTCGCGTTGTAATCGACGGATGGCCACGGGCATATCCGCATAAACGCAGAACCCTCCGCCGATATCAGGGGCCGCGTGATGGTAGCCTCCGCCCAGATTGACGGCCATCCCATATTGCAGGGCCTTTCGGGCGGCCAGCAGGGTGCCGCCGGTGGCGTGCCGGAAGGCGCTCAGAATCACCTGGTCATTCACCTTGGCAGGCAATTTGGCGGCCGGACCGAATTCGAGATACCGGGCGAGCATGGCTGGCTGTTGCAGTCGCTTTAGATAGTCCGCCGTATGTACAAGTAAGAGGTCTTCCCGGCCGATGGGTTCGGGCACGAAAACGTCGTCTGGTCCGAGCAGGCCGTCACGGACCAAGGCCATGTAGATTTTGGTGTATTTGTTGATGTCGAAGGGGTGCAACTTTTCGGCGCCGCCGAAATCAATCTGGTAGTGTTGCGAATAGACGATGGCCATTCGCTGGTTCAAGGCCCGGCCCTCCCGTGGGGAGTTTACCTGTTTGACGGCCCGGGGCGGGGTGCATGAAAAATAGCCGCCGACCCCCGCCGTTACCATTAACGGAAGTATGCACAGCAACAGGCGGCGATGGGTTCTTAACCATCCCATGTATATACCACGAAAAAACCGGCCCGCCAGTTCAATCGATCCGGGCCAGGCCCCGTGATTGCAGGTAATTCAGCACCTCGGCGGCCGCCTCCTGCGGCGTCAGCCTGTCGTTATGGAGGACAATCTCCGGGTTCAGCGGCGGCTCGTAAGGGTCGTCCACGCCGGTAAAGCCCATGCCTTTGCCCTCGGCCAGGGCGGCCCGAGCTTTTTTGTAGAGGCCCTTGGGGTCGCGCTGCTCGCAGATATCGATGGGTACGTCCACGAACACCTCGATAAACGTCAGGCCCGCTTCCTGGTGGATTTTTCGGGCCAGGTCGCGGTCCTTGCGGTAGGGACTGATGAAGCTGGTCAGGCTGAACAGGCCGGCGTCGGCGAACAGTTTGGTCACCTCGCCGATCCGGCGGATATTCTCCTCGCGGTCGGTGGCCGAGAAGCCCAGGTTCTTGTTCAGCCCGTGGCGGATATTGTCCCCGTCCAAAACATAAGCCAGATGCCCGTGCTGAATGAGGGCGTGTTCCACGGTGAAAGCGATGGTACTCTTGCCGCATCCGCTCAGGCCGGTGAACCAGATCGTCGCCCCTTTCTGCTTGAGCAACCCTTCGCGATCGTCGCGGCTGACGTGCCCATTATGCCAGGTAATATTGGTAGCCTTGATTTCCGTCATGAAAAACTCTCCTTCGGTGATTTCCAAGGAGGCGTCAGTATAGAAGCGGTTCTTGCGGCGGGCAAGAGCGGTTGGACGGTACCAGATATGTTAAAAAACGTTACCATGCCTTTTTAACCAACAAATCAGGCATGGGATAATGCTTCTTGTTAAGGCAGAAGATCTGTCCGCCGGTCTGCAACGCCGTAGCGGCGAGGATAGCATCGTTGATGTCCAATCCATGGCTTGGATGCCACTTGCGGTATAAGGCACCGGCTTCATCGATAACACCTTGGTTCACAGGGGCGGTCTCAAATTGGGAAAGGAATAGAATCGTGGAATCCTCTTCTTCCGGGCGCATAAAAAAGACGACCTCCGCCCGTTGCATAGCCCCGATCCACAATTCATGCTTTTGCTCGTCTCGCAGTTGTCGCAGAAAATCGAGGGCCCGGCGATCCCCGCGCAGATGCCAGATCAGGATGTCGGCGGCTACGTAGGCCCTCATTTTCGACGTTTCTCCATCGATTTGCGGAACGACTTACGGGCTTCTTCCACCAGCCGTCCAGCGGGTTTTTTCCTGCGCCACGCCCCGGAGGTTTGTTCAAACACGTCGAGCGCTTCCTCCTGATCGACTCTGGCGGCGAAGGAATGGATTGCATCTTCAATGACCTTCTTCTTGGAGGTATTCAATCGGCGGGCCAGCAGGCCGATACGATCAATGACCTTCTCATCCACAAGTGCGGAAAGTTTTTTGTCCATAGTCCACCTCTTATGACTATGTGTAAAATAACTTACGAATACCCCTTTTGTCCAGAAGGGCACCGGGTGGTCGCTCATCCCTTTCAACGGAGTACAATCATGTGCCAGAGCTTGTTAAACGTGAAAAACCACTGCATAATGCCCCGCATGAGCGATGAATTAAGAAAACCGAAAATTGTGGTAGCGGAGCGGTTGAGCGCGTCGGCCATGAGCCGGTTGGAGGCCGCCGGCGAGGTGGTCGTGCTGGACGATTGTGACGAGCCGGCCCTGATCGCGGCCGTCGCCGATGCCGATGCCCTGGTGGTGCGGACCTATTCGAAAGTGACCGCCGCGGTGATCGAGAAGGCCGCCGCGGGTGGAAGGGTGAAAGTGATCGGCCGGGCGGGCGTGGGGGTGGATAATATTGACGTGCCGGCGGCGGCCCGGGCGGGGATACCCGTTGTGCATACTCCGGCATCCTGTACCCATGCCGTGGCCGACCTGGTCGTCGGGCTCATCATCGCCTTGCAGCGTGGAATCCTGCAAGCCGACGCCCGGCTGCGGACGGGCGAATTCAAGCAATTACGCCTCGAAATCCCCTTACGCAGCGAGTTGCAGTATCAGACGCTCGGCGTGATCGGCATGGGGCGGATCGGCCGGGCGGTGAGCACCCGGCTGCATCACGGTTTCGGTATGCGGATCATCTACCATGATATTCGCGAGGTTGGCTGGCTGCCGTTCGCGGCCGAGTCGAAGAGCAGCCATGAGGCGGTCTATGCCGAGGCCGACGTGGTGACCATGCATGTTCCGCTGACGGCCTCGACTCGCGGGATGATCGACGCAAAGGCCCTGGGGCATTTCAAGACGGGATCGTTTTTGATCAATACCTCGCGCGGGCCGGTGGTGGAGGCGCAGCCGCTGGCCGACGCCTTGAAGGAAGGCCGACTGGCCGGGGCGGCCATCGACGTTTTTTCACCTGAGCCGCCGCCGCCGGACCATCCGCTACGGTCGGCGCCCAATTGCATTCTGACCCCGCACATCGCCTCGCGGTCGAAGGAAGGGGTGGCCGCCATGCATGACGTGGTGGACGACGTGATCGCGGTCCTTGAAGGCCGGGAGCCCACGTATAAGGCCGATCCTGCATTGAGTTAAACCTTGTTTTTCAGATAGGCCGACGGTCGCGACGTAAGTAGTGACGGAGGGACGGCGGGATAGAGAGATTGAGAGAAAAGACCGGGTAGGCCAATACGTCGTCGAACAGATTCCTCGCGAACCGTTTTGCTTTCCGTAATAGTTTGGGTGGAGCGTTGTGATGAGGTTTCGATCCGGCAGAAAACATATTCCCCGCCGGGCGGACATCTGGCCGCGGGCCTATCGGCGTCATCCCATCACGGCTGCCATCATGGTGTTGCTCGTTGCTTTGGTTCTCTGGCAACGGTCCTGTGCCCCGGCCGGCACTGATTACGATCGTTATCACAACAAGACTTTCACCTGCGTCCGGGTGGTGGACGGCGACACGCTTGATATCGATGCCCCCGACGGCAAGAAAGACCGTACACGAATACGCTTGTGGGGGGTCGATACTCCGGAAACGGATAAAAGCCCTCAGGGCGCGGGTTATTTTGGGGCCGAGGCCTCGGCGTTTGCCCGCCAGATGGTCGAGGGTAAGCGGGTGCGGATTGTGCTGGTAGCCTCCCATGAACGTGACCGGTATGAACGACTGCTGGCCTACGTGTATCTGGCAGACGGCGAGGCCATGCTGAACGAGGAGCTGCTCGCCCAGGGTTATGCTTACGCGGACCACCGTTTCGATCATCCCTGGAAAGAACATTTCGCGGACCTCGAAAAAGCCGCCCGAAAGAAAAAGCTGGGCCTGTGGGAAAAGGTGACACCAGATCAATATCCCGCTTGGCGACAGCGTTACGAGCGAAAGCGAACGGAAAAAACGCAACCCGCTACCAGCCCGCAGCAGTTTACCCGCCCGTGGCGGGCTAGCAAGGGACTAAGGCGAGACGGATTTTTCGTGATGTATGGATTGACAAGGCGAAGGGGCGAAGGGGCGATGGGGAGGGCGACAGAGCGACGGAGCGACGGTGGGATGGAGCGATGGGGCGAAAGCCCGTTTTCGCCTGAAAGTGTTTCTTCCTTGACGTCTTTTTTTGGCATCCCTACTCTGCCGTCGTGCTTGATAACGCGGGCATCGACGGAGTGCTGCCGTGCCCATTTATGCTGAGGATTCAGGCATGACCATTAGTCCGAACGACGACCCGCCACCCGCCAATCCGCCCCAATCCGAGGGCCTGTTCTGCCCGAACTGCGAATACGACCTGACCGGCCTGACCGAGCCGCGCTGTCCGGAGTGCGGGGAGCCGTTCGATAACGAAGAACTGATTCACTGGGGCCGGTTGCAGCAACAGACGGATGCGCCGTTGCTGATCGACGGGACAACGGGACCACCCGCCATTCTCCGGATCTTCCGGGACAGTCTGTTCCACCCCGTCCGATTGGCCCGCCAGATATCGCCCGCGGCGGGGATCGATATGGCGACTGGATATAGCCTCGCGACAAGGGTAGTTGCCGGTGCTATTCTATTTTTGTTTGGGGCTATGGCAGTTGGCCCCAGCCCCGGAGACATAGGTATTGCAGTCCTCGTCATGCCCATGATGGTCTGTGGGGTATCGGTTGGTTGTGAAATACCGCTTGCCTTGGTTTTGTCGAAAACCCTCGAACCGCGAATGGTTCCCGCTCGACGGCGTTATCGTTTCTGGCGTACGTTGTGTCAATTGTATTCCGGCCATCTGGTGATTACTTGTTTGCTAACCGGTTTCTGGGCCCTTTTTTTATCCCTCTCGTTTGATAGTGCGGTGGATGAACGCGATGTCATGATGATATTTGCCCCCTTGTGTGTTGCATGTTCTGTGTGGTGGTGGATCAATTTGGGTATAGCCGTGGCCGTACGGGGTGGAACCTCATCGCCACGTTACGTGGTTATCCTTCTCATTCCCGTGATCGCCCTGGCAGGAGGGCTTGTCGTCTTAATTCCACTGGCGTTTCTATGTGCTGTTATCCTTTGATTCAGTTGGTTTTCACGGGTTTCGGCGGAACCGGGTCGAGGCCGCCGGGGCCGAAAGGGTGGCAGCGGAGCAGACGGCGGATGCCCAGCCAACCCCCGCGAAGGATGCCCCATTCGCGGACGGCCTGGATAAAGTAATCGCTGCACGTGGGGTAAAACTTGCACGAGCCGATCAGCAGCGGCGAAA
>CAZXSA010000069.1:17520-21189 GCA_964642815.1 uncultured Planctomycetales bacterium
AAGTAATCGCTGCACGTGGGGTAAAACTTGCACGAGCCGATCAGCAGCGGCGAAAGCATCACCTGATATGCGCGGACCATCGCCACCACATACAGGACCGGCAGGCGGCGAAAAAAGCGAAGCGCCTTCGTTGCGTTATATTTTAACAAGGCCATAGCGAGAGGCTCGTACTTGGGAAGCTAATCATTGATCGCGATTACGGTTTTTCCGGTCGGCTGCGGCCACTCTCCTGATACCGCTTGAGCAGTTCGGATAAGCGCCTGACGATATCCGGATGTTGAGCATACAAATTGGTGGTTTCGCCCGGGTCTGCCTGGAGATCGTACAACTGACCGGGAGGCTCGCCCGGCTGGGTGGTCACGAAGATCGGCTTGGTCAGGTATCCGCCGGAGCCGAGCCCCTCAATCAGTTTCCAACGTCCTTGCCGGATGGCGAACATACCCTTGGTGGAGTGATGGACGATGGCCTCGCGAATCGGCTTCGCATCTTGATGTTCAAGCAAGGCCGGCAGAATGTTATAACTGTCTTCTCCGGCATCAGGCGGCAGGGGTTTGCCGACGATGGCCGCCGCCGTGGCCAGCAGATCGGTCAGGCAGATGACTTCATCGCTGGTTTCACCGGGTTTGATTCGGCCGGGCCAGCGGGCCAGAAAAGGAACCCGGTGCCCGCCCTCGAAGGCGTCGGCCTTCTGCCCGCGCCATGGTCCGCACGAGCGGTGGCCGTATGGCGCCGATTCCGCCAGGGTCGCCCCGTTATCGCTGGTAACGATGACGAGTGTATGATCGGTGAGTCCCCACTTGTCCAGGGCGGCCAGGATTTCCCCCACGCTCCAATCGAATTCGTGAATAAAATCGCCGTAAATGCCGACTTTGCTCGTTCCCTGAAAACGCGGGTGGGGCGTATGCGGCAGATGCACATTACAGGTCGCGAAATAGAGGAAGAAAGGCCGCTGCTTGTTGCGTTCGATGAAAGCCACGGCCTTGGCGGTCTGGGTCAGGGCGATGTCCTCGTGCTTGCGCTTCGGCGGGATGGGCTGATCCTCGCTCATCCCCTCGACGATAATCTTTTCATCCGGCCGGCGATCGACGACCTGATGGTTTTCCACGTACACGAACGGCGGCCAGTTGTTGCTGGTCGGCACACCGAAATAATAGTCGAAGCCGACTTCCAACGGGCCGGGTTTCAAGTCTCCGTTCCAATCCGGTTTCTCTTCGCCGAAACCCAGATGCCATTTGCCCACGCAGCCCGTCGCGTAACCGGCCGAGCGCAGCAGCGAGGCCACCGTCATCCGTCCGGGTTCGATGAGCAACGGTTCTTCCGGAACGGCGACGCTTTTTTTCAACCGGCTCCGCCAGCAATAACGACCGGTCAGCACGCCGTAGCGGGTGGGGGTGCAGACGGCCGTCGGACTATGGGCATCCGTGAAACGCAAGCCCTCGACGGCGAGCCGGTCAGCGTTGGGGGTGGACACCTTGGTCGCGCCATAGCAACCCAGATCGCCGTAGCCGAGATCGTCGGCCAGGATAAAGACGATGTTGGGTGAGCGCTGGTCGATGGTCTGATCCGCAAAGGCGGCAACGAACCAGCCGGAAAGCAATGGCATGACAAGAGCGAAGTTCATTGTTTTCATAATGGCCGCCATCACAATGACTCGTTGTGTGTACTGGTATAATCCGCGAAATCAGCGGACCTGTCCCATGGCTTTCATTGCGCTCGGTTATTCGATCCAGAAGGAGTACAGCTTGGCATCTTTCAATTGAAATAGCAACCGAACATGATGATCGCCTGGAGAAACAAGGTCCTTTGTCGTTTTCCAGGTCATGCGTCCTTTGATGGCATCTCCAGTCAGGGAAACCGCGTCATCAAGCGTATAGCTGGTAACCGGCTGGGAATCTTGCGATAACACGGCCGCCTTGACCCAACCGCCATTGGCCACCGTGGCATTGATGAACAACGATTTGCCCTCGAAGGTCAGGGGCCGCGTGATGACCTGTCCGGTAATCTGACCGGCATTAAGTGAGGCGAATCCGTCCCGGCGAAGGATGGCCAGACCGGTATGTCTAGGCCAGCCCCCCTGCGGGTCTCCTATTTCGCGGTTGTCCCGATGGGGATGACGTGAGCCGAAGTAGTAAAACCATAACTCACCTCCCACCGTTACCGGTCCCACCTTGTCGGGTCCGGAATAGTCGGCTTCCCAACTGTCCGGCCCGCCCAGCGGGATGAAAGGCTGACGCTCTCGCGGACGCATCCAGTGCCGCCCGTCCCGGCTGTAGGTCAACTGGATGTCGGTCTGTTTCCAGCCGGCGGGTATGAGATGCATGATGCGAACCAGGCCGATCCACATACTCTCGTAGACAAATCCGATATGTGCGTAAATCTGGCAGTCGGGCGCGTCGTTCCGATCCGGATAAAGGAAAAACCTGGGGGACGTCCAATGGATCAAATCCTCACTTTCCAGCATGGTACGAAGTCGCAACCGGGGCGTGGCATCCGGGTGGATTCCCAATTGTTCGAATTTTTCCGGTGGCATAAACAGATTGAATTTCGCGTCGCAGACATATCGCTGTAAAACCGAGTCGTAGCGGAAAGTACTCGTGTCGCCGACTCCTTTGCCCCGATAGGGTCCGGGTTGCAGCGTGTACTCCGTTCGCTGGAGGATCGGGCGATCAGGTTCCTTCACCCAGTGCAAGCCGTCCGCGGAACGGTACAAAAAGAATCCCGGTTTCTCCCCGAACTTTCCACTGGATGCTCTGGCGACCACCGCCAGGTATCGTTTTTGAGGGTTTGTTGCCTTGGGATCATGAATCAGCCCCCGAATCTCACCTCCCTCGTCGAATAGAAGGTTGCCTTGTGTCCCGAGGTTCGGCTTGGTCCAGGTTATGCCGTCATCACTTTCGGCGTAGCTCATGTCGTACCACATGCGAAATTTTCCGGTCGACTCATCGTGCAGGACGGCAACCGGCATGCCTTCCTTCAGAACAGGATTTTGGGGATGTTTGCTCGGCTGGTGATACTGGCGAGTCAGATTCTCGATTTTGCTGATTAGGTAGTCATCCACGAACAATTGATGCGTTGAATTGATTTTGAGCGGCCAGTCGGAAACATCATCTGGAAACATGATGTGTTCGCTGGTAAGGATGCCGTACGCCTCCGGAAATAAATCCCGGTCCACCCAGCTCTCCCACGATTCGGCTTCCGCCGCTCGCGCTGTTACGACGGAGAAAATACTCCAAAGGAGTACTATTAATATGCTCAGCTTGACCTCGGGCAGATTTCTGTAAACCATCACCGTTTTGCTCCTGTCTTCGATTCTGTCCGGTTAATGCAATCTTGAGAGTATCAGGATCATGCATCTTATCAAGGGGTAACCCTCCTGCATTGGTGGGCTGATCAGCGAACGCCGAGCAATAGTTCCACGGTAAGCTGATCCAGTGTTTCATGGTGCAGCTTGCGAGTGGCCAGTGCGTCGGGGTCGAAGGTGATCTTGACCAATTGCTCATGTGGCGGAAGGGGAGTATTGCTGCCGTTGTTGAGTTCCTTCAACAACCCTTGGATTTCCGCGTCGGCGTTAAACCTGGTCACCTTTTCCCGGAGGATGAGATAGCTGCGCATGCAGCCCTCGGCGAAATCCCATACCTCGTCGCGGTCGGCCGTCCGGTAGGCATGGGC